>NZ_JBFBLA010000012.1:0-168769 GCF_040702485.1 Arthrobacter sp. NPDC080031 | reverse complement strand
CGGAACTCCGCCCCATAAGCTGTGGGCATGGTCAACATCCTTCCACGAGCACAAGCTCGCTAGGTCAAGGAGTCAACAAAACCGGGGGCAGTCCCTTTTGCTTCGAGGCATTGTGAGACAGCACAAGTGAGACAGACTTGGTGAGACACTTTTGGCCAGTATTTGGCTGGTTTTGGGTTGTTGAGAGCACGTAGCACCAAGCTAGAGTCTGTGAGACTCGACCGGGTTGGCTCGGCGGGTGTGTGCCTCAGTAGCGGTCAAGCCAGTTGACCGGATAGCCGAGCTCCTCAAGCGAGAGAAGCACTACCTCCGGGTGGAATGAGTAGATGGTCCAGTCCAGATGTTTGTCACCCTGGATGGCGATGCCGTCGGAAAACAGCCCATGGGCTCTGAAGACTCTTTCGACCTGAGATCGCTCAACTCGCCACGGTCCCGCGAACCGACCAAAACCAAACCTTGCCCGGAACTCCAGCCGCTCCCTCGTGGCCACAAGCTCAATCAAAGGCACCGTGGCGTTGAAACGTTGATTGTTGAATCCAATGACTTCTCTGTACTGCTCATTGTCGGCAGGCTTCCCCGGGACGGTGTCCATGTCGCTGACCTTATCGCGGGCTCTGGCCTGAGAGATATGCCGGTAGGAGACAATGGCGAATGCGCCGCCGACCAGGACGCCGGTGACCGTTGCGAGGGCCCCTGGGTTCGTCAAGTCGTGCCGCGTTGCGGCAATTCATCACGATCCTATGCCCCGCTGACCCCGTTGGGCACGAGCGGCCGCCAAGGGAATGCCGGCGGAGAACAGGAAGAGCCCACCTCCACTGGCGCCCCTCGCCGCCGGTCCGCATGTCATCTGGCACGGCTTTCGTGCAGTGCTAGCCGGCTGCCCGGTTCGGTGACCGAGGTGCCCTCTTGAGCTCGGCCCGCATGGCCAACACCGGGAGCGGCCCCTACAGGCCTGCTGTCAGGGAGAGAACCGCGATCAGGAATCCGATGACAATCCAACAGGCCGCCATGACACGGACCTGCGTGGTACCTCGCTGTGTCCACCACACGACATCGGCAGTCGCCGAAACCCACGTCCGGATCTTGGCAGCGCGACGCGCCAACGGCCGTGCGATAGCCCAGCTAAACAGGCCCGCGCCGCCCATCACGAGCCCGAACAATACCCCGGGAGCCATCGAATCACCTCGCCAAATCTGCCACTAGCCAGTCCCGCTTAGGAACAGCGCAACTGCTCGCGAATCTATTGCATGCGCCGGGCCCGCTACAAACGGGGCCCAAATACATCAACGGCGTTTCTTGCTGCGAGGTGTTCATAACGGGTGCACGAAAACCAGGACAAAAACGGACACCGCGACAAAGATGGCGCCGAAGACCATTGAGAGGGCGCCATACACGCGAAGAAAAACGGGTAGCAGCGACCCGATGCCAATCGTTGAGAGCTTGGCAACCCTAGATAAGGAACCGCGATGATCGGTGACCAGAATCATGCCTTCAAGGAACGCGGCAAGGCCAATCAACCCGAAGGCGTACGGAAGGACCGCTTTCGCCACATCGCGCGGCAGCGCAAGTGAGCTCAGGACGGTGAGCAGAATGAGGACGGCGCACGTCACCCATGCCACCCGCAGCGGCAGCGGGAGCGACCCCAGTTCCTTAACAGTTCTCCCCAATGCCGCCCCTCCGTCGATTGCCTTTGACCAAAGAGTAAGGGCTGCCATCCTGCCGCGACAGAGGTCCGGGCCCGCCCTCCCCTTTACTTGTGTGAGGGAAGGTGACGCGCGTGCGGGCCCGAGGTCATGTCTGGATACATTTGCCAGCGCGGGGACCCTTGACCGTCGGCGTTCCGTAGCAGACGATGTTGGCACGCTTCGAAGGACGGAGCCCCGGCTTCCAGACCAGTCCTTCAGTCAAGTTCGCGCCGGCCATGGCGGGTCAGCTTCAGCAGCTCGGCCAGTTCGCGGCGGTTCCGGTGACGGTCTGCCCGGCGCTCATAGCGCAGACCGTCTGCGTCACGGCACAGCGGGCAGCAGCAAGTCCTCGTTCCGGTGTACTGGAATTCCCAGTGGCAGGATCCCCGAGCCATGGAGCCAACAGTGTCCTCGACCTGCTCCAGGTCCTCGTGGACGGTGGCGGGGAGGTCGCAGATACCGTCCCGGTGATCGTGGACAGCGACGCGGTGCAAAGTGCCGTCCCACAGGCGGATACGAAACGGCTGGGTCTTCTCGGTACGGGACATGTGACGCTCCTACATTCTGCGGCAGCGCCCATCCCCACGGGATTACGGGTAGGTCACTGCCGCCTAGATATGTCGGCGTCACGAGGTCTGCGAAACATGAGACCCAGTCTGACACCTGGCCAGAGCAAATGACC
The DNA here is from genome assembly GCF_040702485.1 of Arthrobacter sp. NPDC080031. Classification (NCBI taxonomy): domain Bacteria; kingdom Bacillati; phylum Actinomycetota; class Actinomycetes; order Micrococcales; family Micrococcaceae; genus Arthrobacter; species Arthrobacter sp. NPDC080031. Next base: position 166,402 of record NZ_JBFBLA010000012.1, on the reverse strand, counting down.
AGTCGGCGGCTGTCCTTAAGCGGACCGGCATAGGGGCCCGGGAGTATGAGCGGCTCTTAGGCAGGCCCATCTGGGTGCCCGCCAGCCGGTCCACCACCGCGATAACCTCGGCCCGCTCCCCCGCCGACCCGCTCCCCCGCCGAGAAATCCCATGCAGATGCTGGAGCCTGTGATTCGCGTATACCCCGATGTGTGGGTGTTCTCGCCCGATTTCCGGCGCTTACTCGTTGTTCAAGCCGCACACTCCCGAGAGGCTGATTCACTTCGTATTTAGGGCGTCAAGGCCGGCGTACGCGAGAAAGGCCCTAGTCTGCCGCAATCTTCTTAGTCCAATGGGAACCGCCACCAAGAAAGGGATCATCGTGAAGGCGTACAGCACCATCGCGGGTCCCAAGTCGGTCCACATCATCAGATTTCCCAAGGCCAACAAGAAGTATCCCGGCAGCAGCCGCAATGAGAACCGCTGGACAGCGAGAGTCTGCCGGGCGGCCCCCAGCACGACGTTCAACTCTTCAGGGTGGACCGGCTCCCGGCCTTTGATCTGGTTCGCGACGCGCCGCCGCTGCGTGAGGGACAGCTGAGCCACAACCAAGCCCTGGCTGTTGGGCTTTTCGCCGGTTCGTCCGGCATGAAACCAAACGATGACGTCGAGGAGTATCCCGGCACACTCAACAATGACGCCTGCCGTTTTCAGCCATCCGGGCACTACAATGACATCCCTGAACAGCGGCTGGAGCAGAAGGAGCGCGGTGACACCACTTATCGCCGCAACAACCAGGACCACTACAGCGACGAGGGTCCACGCCTCGTTTCTGGGTGGCGACCACATCCCCGACGGCAAGCCCTTCGCGACACGTTCGGCCGCGGCCCACTGCCGGGCCGCGTCGTCTCCTTCGGTGCCCCTCACCGATGCCGCGCCGGTTGGGCTGGGGCCCTTTGTCCGGCACCGGTGTCGGAGTTCTCGGATCCTTCATCCCTTGCACCGGCCAGGATCTGCTGGACGCGCTGGTAGGACACTCCGAATACCTCGGCGATTTCCGCAGGGGTCATGCCTTCACCCACCAGTCCAAGGATCGCTTCCACGCGAAGCCGCCCGGCCTCATTCAACAGCCCATCGGCCCGGACATTTAAGGACTCGGCCTGCCCCCATGCGAGCATGCCAGGGCAGACCGCCTCATAGACGACGTCGAAGAATATCTGGTCCGCTCCAAGCCGCAGAACGTTAGCGAGCCAATCCGCCAAGGACCGTTGCGCAGCCATCAGGCGAGGCCCAGCGACACTCATGGACCTTTCAATATCGCTCGCCGACCACTGAGCGCCCTCCCAGATGGCCCTGACCTGAACGGTCACCGGAGATTTCTCAGGTCTTTCTCGGCTGCAGAGCCAGTTGCCGAGCCGAACCGGGTCGTACCGGGCTGCGCCACGGTTCCCAGACAGGCGTAAATCAGCCGAAGTACCGTTGTTCACGTCTGCCAAGGCCTTAAAGGACATCACGTCCATTCCTTCCCGTTTGGCTGCCTGCCGCAAAGTCAACGGAACCTGCCGCGACGGTACTCCAGCGTCCATCCCATGTCCTCCCCACAGGCACCAAGGTTCTTACTTAGAGTCAACGGCCCGCGGGTAGGTAGTGGCACGAGTGCCAGATACTTGATTTCTGACGGGCTCTCGGGCGAAAACACTCAGCCTACTTACTATTCACGATGTGCCCGGGTGGGACGCAACAGGCGGGGCGGCCTCACCACGCGGCGTAACCTTGTGGGCCAAATCGGAGAACCTGTCGAGCCTGGAGCGCGTGATCCAGTCCCTGAGCTGGGGATCGCGCCTCCAACGGTCTTGGTTGGTCAGATTCATCAGCATCATGTTGAGCCAGTCATGCGGAGCATCCGACATCGGTATGGGTGTGCAGAGCTCGTTCTTCTCGGCCTCGCCGTCGATCGAGGCCTCGATATGGGCGATGAAGGCGCTGCTGAACGTCGGCTGGAGCGCGCGTACCATCTGTACGGTGATCTTCCGGCCAGTGAAGATCGGAGTCGCCGGCCGTCTCTCGACCGCACTGGCTGAGCAGTCCACGTACAGACGTTCTGTTGACGACTCCACTGTCCCGCGTTCCAGGAGGATCCGGTCGCGTTCGATACGTTGGATCCTGCCCATGCGAACGACGTTCTGGATCTGCCTCAGCGCGTCGAGCTCCGCCAAGGAGACTATGGCCCCGTGATACATGGTGGGTGTGACGCCGGTGTCCAGCCGCAACAGTTGTCCCGTGGCTTCCAGTTGTGCGAACAGTGCATCGATCGTCTCCGCAGCCGCAGCGATCTCGGCCTGGATCGCGAACGCGCCGAACGATCGCTCAAAGAACTCCTCGCCGGGCTGTACGTTCGCGCGGTTCTGAAGCCACGGGTCGCGCGGCACGATCCAGCAGATGTCGTCCGGCGACACCTGGTTCTGCAGCAACCAGAGGCACGCATCTATACCGGTCTTACCGGCCCCGATGACGACGTAGACTGCAGGCGGCCGCTTCACGTGCGGCAGATTATTGGGCGGCACGCACTCTACGCACCCGCAGCCACCCGATATTTGGGCGGATGCGTGGAAGGCACAGCCGTGTTCAGATACGAGGTATCGACAACCTTGTCCCTCACGTGCACTTCGAGGATCTCACCGCCCGTGAGCGAGGTGAATCGATGACGCTCCACGTAGTCGCCCTCGTATTCGCACATCGGGAAGCACCGGAGCCGGCCTGAGTCGACAAAGTCGCGCATCAATTCCTCGTAGTAGTAGAGGATTGAGGCGCTACTCGCGCGTTCGCACAGGCCCAGATTGAGCGCTGTCCCGTCGCGCGCGCCGCTGCCCAGATCACGTGAATTCACACACCGTAGGTGGCCGACGGCTGGTGCAATCGCACGAACGGATAGGCATCGTTCCAGTGCCCGCCAGGAGCATGGTGGCGATCGACTGTGACCATCGTGTGGTCTGTCTCGTGGAGCAGCACGTCGGCAAACGCCATCCCCGCCGCACCGCTCCCAACTACCAGGTAGTCGGCTTCAATTGCTGCCACGGAGCCTCCTGAGCTGGTTGCCATCCTTGTTCTCGCTAGTGAACCAAAAATGTCGTGCCAACGATAGAAGGAAGACGCGGCTATCCCGCTCCCGATGAGGAACTCGATTGCCGGCGTCGATCTGCGCAACGCCCGGACCGGGCTATTGCCCGTAGGCAGTGTCTGGACGTAGCCTGCTGGGAAAATTCCTGTTCCGGACGTTCTGGTTGTACGGGAGACGGCGAGGGGGCCCCATGACCGCAGAAGATTACGACGATTTGCTGATGCAGTCGCTTCTGCTGGAGGAGATTGGTCAGTCCGTGATCGCCTTGGATCGGGACTGGCGTGTTACGTATTGGAACCGTGCGTCGGAGCGTCTGTACGGTTACGCTGCAGCTGAAGTGCAGGGCCGGATGATCACGGAGCTGTCCATTATTGCCGGGCCGAAGGCGACCGGTAAGGAAATCGCGGACACGCTCACGTCGGGACGGACGTGGGCGGGCGAGTTCTGGATGCGTGACCGTGAGGGCAGGAAATTCCCCATCCATGTAACGGTCGCTCCGGTCCGTGGCACCCATCCGGTACCCGTGGCGGTGGTGGCGGTGTCCAAGGACATCTCCGAACGCAAACACGCCGAGGCGCGCCTGCGGCGTATGTCGGCGCTGGTCGAATCGTCCGGCGATGCGATTATCGGAGCTGACCTGGACGGCACCGTCACGAGCTGGAATGCCGGTGCTGTCAGGATGTTCGGTTGGCGGGCCGCCGAGGCGTTGGGCCGCGACTACCGGCTGCTGACCACCCGCACGGATAAGGGTTTCAAAGATGAAGTCCTCGAACACCTGCAGACTTCAGGATTCGCCACCGGCGTCGAAGCCCGGTGGAAACGCAAAGACGGAAACACCATTGACGTGTCCTTGACCGTCTCGCCGGTCTTCGACGACGACGGCCGGCGAGTCGGCGGCTCCGTCATCGCCAGGGACATCACCGAGCTCAAACGGCTCCAGTCCGATGCCGACAAGGAGCGAGAACGGCTGATCGCAGCCCAGGAAATCGCCCACGTCGGGAGCATCGAGTACGACTACGCCACCGGTTGCTGGTGGCATTCAGAGGAATACGCCCGGCTCATCGGCGGAGCACCGGACGAACAGCCCTCCATGGAAAGGATTCTCTCCCTTGCCCACCCGGATGACCGAGACTTGCTCGGGGACGTCTTTCGCAGGCTCGACGAGGGTGAGCGGTACGTCGAATACGAGTTCCGCGTCCTCACCAAGAAAGGCACGGTCCGCTGGCTGCATGCGCGGGCCCGGGTTGCCCAGGCCCCGGACGGGCGCCCCTCACGCCTCCTGGTCACCGTCATGGACACCACCGAGCGCAAACGTGCGCAGGAAATCCTCGAACACCAGGCCTTCCACGACGGCCTGACCGGTCTGCCGAACAGGTTTCTGCTCACGAAGATCCTCCAGGACCTTCTGGACCGCAGAAGGTCGCAGGTGGTGGTCATGTTCGTGGACGTGGACCGGTTCAAACTGGTCAACGACGGCATCGGCCACGGCGCCGGTGACGCGGTACTGATCCAACTTGGCGAGCGGATCCGCGAGACCGTCCGCGAAGCCGACACGGTGGGCCGCTTCGGCGGGGATGAGTTCGTCGTCGTCTGCGAGGACCTCGGCCCCGGCGAGGGCGCCGCAATGGCCGAACGCATCCGGGCCTCCACCAGGGACGGATTCGATCTGGACGGACGGAAGATCTATCTAAACGTGAGTATCGGCGTCGCCGCCGCCGGGCAAGATGACACCGCCGAGTCCCTGCTGAGCGGCGCAGACGCAGCCATGTACGCGGCCAAAACCGCCGGGGGTGACCGCACCGAGGTCTACGACCTGGAGCCGGCCAACGACCCGGAGCAGGCGGTGGCGCGCCTGGATCTGGAATCCGGACTCCGGACGGCCCTGGAACATGGCCAGATGCACCTGGAGTACCAGCCCATCATCGAGCTCCCCGGCGGCAACACCGTCGGCTTCGAAGCACTCCTTCGCTGGACCCATCCCTCCCACGGCATGATCGCCCCTGACATCTTCATTCCGGTCGCCGAGGAGACGGGCCTGATCGTGCCCATTGGAGCCTGGGTCATGAACCAGGCGTTGACGCAGGCCCAGCACTGGCGCGAAACGGTCCCCGGCGCAGAAGACCTGTCCATCGCCGTGAACATTTCCGTCCGCCAGCTCCTGGACGCGGACTTCCTCGATGTAGTCGACCGAGCCATTACCGGCAGCGGCATCGACCCTCTAGCTCTCAGCCTGGAAATCACCGAGAGCGTGCTTATGGAACAGAATCAATTGCCCATGGACACGCTCCGCGCCCTGCATGCCCAAGGCGTCCGGCTCTCGATCGATGACTTCGGAACCGGCTACTCCTCCTTGAGTTACCTGAAATGGCTGTTTGCCCGGGTCCTCAAAATAGACCGCACCTTCATCGAAGAGCTCGGCAAGGACCCCCACGGCGCCACGCTCATTGAACTCATCCTGGGAACGGCGCGCAGCTACGGTCTCGACGTCATCGCCGAAGGCGTCGAAACCCGGGCGCAACGGGACGAACTCATCCGCCTCGGCGTCCCCAAAGCCCAAGGCTACTTCTGGCACCACCCCATGCCGGCCGCCCAGGTGCCTGGATGGGTTACATCATCAAGGACGGGAGCCGACGTGTCCGCAGCCGAAACGAAGGCGGACAGCTGACCCCCTGCGGTGGACTGTTCGGGCCTCATCGATCCGGCTCCGGGCAGCGCCTATCGTTCAGGGTGCATATCCTGCTCGGATGCTAGCACCGGTCGATCGATGAGCCAGCCGGCGTCGGCAGAGACACTCCTGGGACAGGTGCCCGGCAGCATCGGGCGATCCGCATCGAAGAGTCAGGGGAGGAACTTAACGCCCCTTCGAGGGACAGACCGGTCGGCCTCGTTGTAGGGATTCTCCACGGCTTACCGTTCTTCCTTGACGGCATTCCTGTGACGAAAGGGTGGCGCCGGATAGGGTTTCCGGGCTCAGCCGCGACCGCGAAAATGCACGCACCCGATGTCTGGGGCGCAAAAGGTCCGAACTCCTTCGACTGCTCCGGTCTGGTCCAGTTTGCCTTCACCGCAGCCGGACGTTCCGTCCCAGCTCCGGCCGGCAGCCAGTTCAACAACTGCCCGAACAAGGTTCCGTACGCACAGGCGCAACCAGGCGATTTCGTCTTTTTCGGAGCCGGTATCACGCATGCGGGCATCTACACGGGCAACGGCATGATGATCAGTGTTCTTCCGAAGGGTGGCGTCCAGGCGAGCCGCGTCCGGGAATTCCTCGCGGACACGAGTTCCGGACAGCGGAATCCCGTTGACATGATTTCTGCCGGATCTGTAGCATCTGGTCCACGCGGGTCCACAGAAGAGACCATTGGTTCATTGGGGGAACGATGAAGACTGCAAGAAAACTGTCCGTCGCGGGCGCTGTCGCCATGCTGGCCTTGACAGCTTTGCTGGTGTCGCCGGCAGGTCCGGCGGAGGCAGCCGACACAACCACCACCTTTCAGGTCAGCGGGGGTGCGCTGAGCGTTTCCGCGCCGGCCACGAAGGATCTGGGGACCGGTGCCGCTGCCGGGACGCTGACTGCCCAACTGGGGAACGTCACGGTGACCGATAGTCGTGCCCAGCTCGGCGCCAGCTGGACGGCGACCGTGTCCTCGGCCGGATTCACCAACGCAGACGTAGGCCAGGCCGCACCGATCACGACGGTGACCTATGCGTCAGGCACCGCGACAGCGACGAGCGGTCTGGCAACATTCCTCCCGGGACAGATCTCCCCCGCGGTACCGGCTGCCCTGACGTCCACGGGAATCACCGCATTCTCGGCGTCGGCTGCGACAGGAAACAACTCTGCGACATGGAATCCAACGGTCGTGGTCAGCATCCCGGCGCAGGCCATCGCAGGCCACTACACCGGCACGATCACCCACTCCGTTTCCTGAGCGTGCGCCGCAGGATTCTGCGCGCACTGTTGCTCCTGCTTCTGCCGCTTTCCGGGGCCCTGGTCCCGGCGGCAGCCCAGGCAGCCCCTGCGCAGTCTCAGGACGGCGCGATCGGCGTCAGGTTGCTCGACGTTCCGGTGGCCAGAGCAGATGATCCCCGTGCCCGCACTTACATCGTGGATCACCTCGCTCCAGGGACGACGATCCGGCGCAGGATCGAAATATCCAACACGACTCCATCGTCCGAGGCGGTCTCGGTGTATGAAGGGACGGCGTCCGTGGATCGAGGCGCCTTCGTGCCGGCCTCCGGACGCGATGGCGACGAGCTCACGCGGTGGACCAATGTTGACCAGAGCTCGCTTGACCTGTCCAGCGGGCAGGCAGTCCCGGTCAGCGTCACCATCGCCGTCCCGCCTGACGCGCCCTCCGGGGAACGCTATGGGGTGGTCTGGGCGGAAGTGCGGTCAGGCTCCCCCGGCGCGGTCACGGTCGTCAACCGGGTCGGGATCCGGATTTACCTTTCCGTCGGGCCAGGAGGTGAACCCGCTTCCGCGATGCGCATCGGCTCACTAACGGGCAACCGGGACACTGGCGGGCGTCCCACGGTCACGGCCCAGGTCAGCAACACCGGTGGCCGAGCGCTGGACATCACCGGAGAGCTGGCCCTTACGTCCGGTCCCGGCGGCCTCAGCGGGGGACCTTACGCCACGGAAAAGGCTGTGACACTGCGCCCAGGGCAGAGCGGGACAGTCATCCTCGTCCTTGCCAAGGGTCTGCCGGACGGGCCGTGGACCGCGCACCTGGACTTAAGCAGCGGCACCACCAAAGCGTCCACGGAGGCCACGCTCACTTTCCCGGATAATCCCGGCGCCTCCGCCCCGGCTACGCCTTCCCCCCAATTCGAGCCCTGGGTTCTTCCAGCAGTACTCGCGGCCCTCCTGCTTCTTGCAACCATCCTCATCCTCCTGGCACGTAGAAGGTACGGCGGGCCCATCAACAGCGGGCAGCATCTCGAACAAGACGGTGCGACCAGCGAGTCTGCGTGAAGGCCCGGCTCCGCTCTTGCCAGACGGGTCAAGGCTCGAAGGGCGACGGACTACCTTTGAGGGGTGATCACACCAAGGTGGCGCAAAGGAGGCCCGAGTCTGGGACGGCGGGCCTCCTTCCGGTGGTTCGTGCAGTCTCTAGTGCCCGTCCGGCTTCCGGTATTGCTCAGCAGGCATTTCCGGGGCTAGGTACCGAGGTTCCATCGCGCGCGCATCGATGATCGGCAACGTCGATCGGCGGAAGAGTTGGGGCTTGACGGCCTGTCGTTTTGACGGCGCTGCAGCGTCCCTGTTCGGATAGTTTCATCGGCGCCAGTAGTCCCTCGGGCTAGAGTCTGACGTTGTAGTCGTCGGGGCGAACCGGTTCAGCCCCGGTGTCCCCGCGTAGCCCAGATGGGGAAGTCATCAGTTCGATTCTGATAGGAAGCTCGAAAAAGCCCCGCCATTCCACCGGAATGAGCGGGGCTTGCTTTTTAAGTTCTTGGCGGCTTCCACGGCAGGGGGCTGAATGCCTGGGCTCGCTGCGACCGACCGCCCGGCGCGCCGGGCGCTCCGAAGTCCAGGCAACAGGATAGAAAAGATGGGCGGGAGCTACCGGCTTCCGCCCATCGTTCCCCTTCCGGGGGACAGACTTCCGAGCTGCCGAACACCTGAAGGTCATGAACTTCCGCAATCGCTTCACCCTGCCCGCCGCATTCCTCTTTGCCGCATTGGTCCTCACCGGATGCCAGCAGGGAACCCACCCCGCCGCCGAAGCGATAACCAAAGGCCCGTCACCGGCAGCTTCTCAAACAGGCGCCCCCGTTCCAGTGGGCGCAGCCTCGGGTGCGGCAGCTGCAGCTGTGAAGTCCATCCACTCCCCCGGCGTCGTCGCTTCCGACGAGCAGCTTGCCACCGGGCAGTGCGCCGCCAAAGTGGTCGATGCCGCCACCGGCGAGTACCTGCCGGACCCGGCCTGCACTCCGGGGGCCGCAGATCCAGCGGTTACCCAGGAGAACATCGATTCAACCATTTGCACGAGCGGCTACACGGCCACGGTGCGCCCGCCCGCTTCGAACACAGACAAGGTGAAGGCCGAGAGCCTGCGCGAATACGGCCAGGTCCCAATGAAGACCACGGAATACGATCACCTGATCAGCTTGGAGCTCGGCGGCACCAACTCCGTATCAAATCTGTGGCCTGAGCCGAACAAGGCGAGCGCCACGGGCACAACAAACCCGAAAGACGCGGTGGAGAACACTCTGCACAAGGCCGTCTGCACCCATCGGGTCACCCTGTCAGCTGCCCAGAAGGCGATCGCCCACAACTGGGTTACTGCGCTCCATGACCTTGGTTTGTAGCTCCGCGATGCGCTGACTCCGACGATCAGGGTCGGCAACCAGATCCGGGACGTTGTTTATCGCCGGACTTGAAATCCAAGCCCTAAGCATGCTTAGTATGTAGTAACGGCCGTATCGATCGGCTGCCGAACCAGAGGAGGAAACACCATGGGACTAGGCGACAAGATTGAGAACGCCGCCGAAAAGGCTGGCGGCAAGGGCAAGGAAGCTGCAGGCAACGCCACGGGCGATGAAAACCTGAAGGCGGAGGGCCAGGCGGACCAGGCCAAGGGTGATTTGAAGCAGGCCGGCGAGAAGGTCAAGGACGCCTTTAAGTAAGGACTGACCTGACGGTCTAGCGAAGGGCGCATCCCATCGGGGTGCGCCCTTCGCCGTACCCGCACCTTGATCCTTCGCCGTACCCGCACCTTGATTCCGGCGGGCAATCGAGTGAAACACTCCGCATACTTACTGTTCATGGACGCCGGTCATCCTCAAAGGTATTGTGATCTGCACCCGGCTCTTGCCGATCCGGGAACTGCGTCAAGGGGATCGCAGTGGAATCGCATCTGGGGGGATTTGATGACAACGCTGGTCCAGTCCGAGGGCGAATCACACGTTCACGCGGAGGTGGACACCGTTTCCGACGCGGACGGCGGTAGGGCGTGGTTCAGCCCAGAAGATGAAAATGTCAGGCTTGAGGACGCGGGTGGAGGGATCCTCCGGATCATTTTGCGTCCTGGAGGCCGAATCACTGCCGAGGACGGAGCTCTTGTCCGGGAGCGGTATTTGGCTCTGACGGGAGGAACGGGCGCCGCAGTACTGCTGCAGGTCATCGGCGTCGAGTCTGTCAGCCGCGACGCCGTCCGATTCTTCAGTGAAGCCGCCACCATCACGGCCTTTGCGATCCTGGGCAGCACGCCAGTGGACCGCGTCATCGCCCACGGCAGGCACGGACTCCCTGCACCGCAGTGTCCGACCCAGTACTTCTCCGACGAACAAGAGGCCCTGGGGTGGCTGCGGGTCCTGAGTACCGAGCGGGTCCCGGAACTTCAGGAGGACTGAAAGGCCCGGCATCTTCTAGCTGTTGGGAACCAGCTACAGGCGCCGGAGCCAGGACCTACGCCGCGAAGTTAAGACAAGAAGTTAAGACAAGAAGTTAAGACAAGAAGACCCCGCACCTGTCAGGTGCGAGGCCTTCCCGTTGAGAACCTGCGCGAGTTGAGAAACTCCGCGAGTTGAGAACTACGCGAAGTCTGAGACCGCCGGATCCGGTCCGATGCGGCCTGCGGCGCCTCGGTCCAGGCCGTTGATGGCTTCAACGTCAGCCTCATCCAAGGTGACGCCAAGTGCTGCGAAGTTTTCCTGGATCCGGGACTCGGTCACGGACTTGGGAATCACGACATTGCCGATCGCCAGGTGCCAGGCGATAACCACCTGCGCCGGGGTGGCGCCGTGCTTGGCAGCGATCTCGGCAATAGTGGCGTTCTCAAGGAGCTCGCCACCCTGGCCCAAAGGAGACCAGGCCTGCGTCAAAATGCCGCGTGCCGTAGCGAACTCCCGGAGTTCCGCCTGGTTGAAGAACGGGTGCAATTCGATCTGGTGGATCGCCGGAACAACCCCGGTCTCGTCGATCAGGCGTTGCAGGCCTTCCTTGCTGAAGTTGGAGACGCCGATGGACTTGATGCGTCCGCGCTTCCGGAGCTCAATGAGCGCCTTCCAGGTGTCCACGAACTTGTCCTGCTTGGGCTGCATCCAGTGGATCAGGTACAGGTCAAGGGTTTCCAGGCCGAGGCGGTTCATGGACTCTTCGAAAGCCGCGAGCGTGGACTCGTAGCCCTGGTCAGCGTTCCACAACTTGGTGGTGATGAAGATTTCCTCGGGCTTGAGGCCGGAGGATGCGATGGCGCGTCCCACGCCTGCCTCGTTGCCGTAGATCTTGGCGGTATCGATGTGGCGGTATCCGGCGTCGAATGCCTGACGCACTACCTTTTCGGCTACATCGTCCTCAACCTGCCACACCCCGTAGCCGAGCTGGGGAATGGAGTTGCCGTCGTTAAAAGTAAGGTTCGGTGACGAAGTCATGGCTTCCATCCTGCCAGCCGCGAACCCGGGGTGGCTACGGATTCCGGCCGCTCTAAGCTAGGCGCTTAATAGTTGTTATGTGGGAATAGACGCGTCTGCACCTATATCCCCCACACCAAATATCGCCAACAGCCTACGAGCCAGCTCTCGCGCTGAGCAGCCGTTCAGCCTCCTCGACATGCTCGTAAACGGCCTCGGCGCGTCGTCGCACCGAAGCGGCTCCCACAGGAACGGGCCCGACGGCGAGACGCAGCATCGCGGCCGCCTCCGCCGTCGTGGCAAGAGAGTTCCCCGCTTTGGACAGCGCGCGGTGGACGCCCGCGAGCGATCCGGGAATGTCCAGCGCATCACTGGGCGCACGGAGCTGGGCCTCGGCGCAGATGGCACGTACCCTGGACGACAAGCCCGCCAGTTCGTCCGCAATGGCCACGAGTTCGACGTAGAGCTGTTCGTCTTCTACGCCTTCAAGCACTTGGTGGTACCGGTCAAGGCCGCGATGGAAGCGATCGTGGGCACGCCTCCAGAGTCCTTTGCCAAGTTCAGCGTCATCCTTCCGTCCCTGTCGGACGGCCCCGAAGAATCCCAACCCAGCGCTCAGAGGTACTGGCCTGGACCGTGGTCCGGTTCCACGCGATCCGTTTTGCCGGGTTCCTCTTCCTTGCCGGGAAGGCGGGCGCGCTGCGGTTCACCATTTTCGCCGATAACGACGCCCGGCGCGATCATGGTCCCGGGTGGCAGCTGGCGAAGCTGCAACTGGGCCACGGCGTGCTCCCTGGCTGCCTGCTGGGCGGCAATGGCGGTCTGGATCCCATGGAACAACCCCTCGAGCCACCCGACCAGCTGGGCCTGCGCAATCCGGAGTTCAGCGTCTGAGGGCGTGGCGTTTTCGGGGAACGGCAGGCTGATGCGCTCCAGCTCCTCCACGAGTTCAGGAGCGAGGCCCTCTTCCAGCTCCTTGATGGAGCGTTCGTGGATTTCGGCAAGCCGTCCGCGCGCGGCGTCGTCCAAGGGCGCGCTCTTCACTTCTTCGAGGAGCTGGCGGATCATGGTGCCGATCCGCATGACCTTGGCTGGTTCGTCCACGAGGTCCTGCAGGGTGCTGCCCTTCTTGATGCCAGGTTTGCCGTCGGCCTTGGGACCCGCTTCCGATGTGCTCTGTGCCGTGCCAGCGTCCAAGGTTGTGCCCTCCACCGGGATGTCGTCAAAACTCTCGCCACTGGATTGAGTTTCGTCCTGATCGCTCATGCGTTCATACTCTCATGGGCCGCAACTCAGCCCAGCGCCTTGACGAGTATTTCGCCTTCGTCCTTAGCGAAACCACACCTTTCGTAGAAGCCCGTGGCATAGAGGTTGGCGGGCTCGGCCAGCCAAAACAGCACGGTGGGGTCGCCCAAAAAGGAGCGGGCGCCGTCGGACGTCAACGCCCCTGAGGGCGCGACTGAAGGATCCTCGTCGAACAGGTTATCCGTCTCCTCGGTGAGCACTCTATGCGGTGGGTGCTCCCGTAGCGCGGACGGTTCCGTTCATGCCGTTGCCGGCGCCATTGGCCTGCTGAACCAGCCTGGCGTCGCATAGATCGAGCCAGCGCGCCTCCGCCTCGGCATGGAAGATCAGGGAGTCGAGGATGAGCAGCCTGGCAGTGTCCGTCACCCTTTGGTTGGCGGCGACATCCTTGCGGGCCTGGGTGTGCTCCTGCAGTTCGCGCAGGGAAATCTCACGTTGGGCCTGGATGAGCGCGGGGACGTCGGTGCCCGCCGTCGTAACGGCCAGGGCCAGCTTGATGGCCAATTCGTTCCTCGGCGGGGCTCCACGATCGACGGCGGTCGTGAACCATCGGCGGATCTCCGCAGTACCGGCGTCGGTGATGCTGAAGAGCACATGGCCGCGGCCGTCGTCGCCCTCCTTGCGGACCAAAGCATCGCGCTCCAGCCGGTTCAGGGTGGTGTACACCTGTCCGATGTTCAGTGGCCAGACGGCTCCTGTGCGTTCCTCGAACGCCGCCCGCAATTGGTAGCCATAGCCTGGCTGCTCCTGAAGCAACGCCAGGATGCTGTACCGGATGGACATCGCTCTCCTTCGTACTGCCGGTGGCGGGCGCCGCTAAAGCAGCAGCAAGACTTTGCCCATATGCTCGCCGGAATCGAAGTATTCGTGGGCTTCGCGGACCTGCTCCAAAGGGAATGACTTGGCCACGAACGGCTTGATCCGGCCGTCCGCGAGCATTGGCCAAACCGATTCGCGGACGGCGTTCATGATGACGCCCTTTTCCGCGACGGGACGCGGACGGAGCGCTGTGCCGATGATCGCCGCGCGCTTGCTGAGCAACTGGCCGAGGTTGAGTTCGCCCTTGGCACCACCCTGCAGCCCAATCACCACCAGCCGGCCGTAGTCGGCGAGGGCTTCCACGTTTTGCTGCAGGTATTTGGCACCGACGACGTCGAGAATCACGTCCGCGCCTTTGCCGCCGTTTTGCGCCTTGAGGCTTTCGGCGAAGTCTTCCTCCGCATAATTGATGGCAATATCGGCGCCAAGGAAGGCTTTCGCGGTGCCGACCTTTTCGGCCGTACCGGCCGTCGTCGCGACCGTGGCACCGAACGCTTTGGCGAGTTGGATCGCCATGGTGCCGATGCCGCCCGTGGCGCCATGGATCAATACCGTCTCACCCGCTTGCAGTTGTGCAGTCATGATGAGGTTTGAGTACACCGTGGCGGCGACCTCTGGCAGCGACGCCGCGGTGACCAGATCCACGCCGTCGGGCAATCGCACAACCTGCTCCGCCGGGACAGCAACCTGCTGCGCGTAGCCGCCACCCGAAAGCAGGGCCACTACCTTGTCACCCACGGAAAACGGCTTGCTCACGTCGGGCCCGAACGCGGCAATCCTGCCGGAGACCTCAAGCCCCGGAATTTCGGATGCTCCAGGTGGTGGCGGGTAGAACCCGCGGCGCTGCTGGACATCGGCCCTGTTGAGACCGGCGGCGACGACGTCGATGAGAACCTCGCCGGGGCCGGGAACCGGAGCCGGTACGTCGCGGATTTCCAGAACCTCGGGCCCGCCCGGTTCGGAGATGTAGACGGCTTTCATAGAGTGCTCCCGATCCCTTGCTCAGTGCAGTTGGCCTTTCAGACACCTTAACCGCGTTAATCGCGGCGGCAGGTTTTTGGCGCAGCCAACTCCCTATGAAACACTACTAGGCAGGGAAGGTTGTCCGAGCGGCCTAAGGAGCTGGTCTTGAAAACCAGTGTGCGGTAACCCCGCACCAAGGGTTCAAATCCCTTACCTTCCGCGTGGCGCGACGATCGCGCAGTCGAGAGGCCGGTTCCTGCGAATCTTTGGATTCCAGGGCCGGCCTCTTTTGCGTTAAATGCTAGGGCGACGGCGAGTGGTCGCCGCGGGCTCCGACCACGCCGCCCTCCAGCTCGCCGTCGGGGTTTTCCAAAAGCGCGCTGAGGCGCTCGACCTGCTCGGCCAACCGGCGAATCTCCTGTTTCATGGGTTCCTCTGCGACTGTCGCGGCCGCCGCAGCTCCGGAAGAGACCTGTTCAACCAGCCACGACGCAACCGAAGCCGTCACGACGCCCAGGACCGCGATTCCACAGACCATCAAACCCCCCGCAACGCAGCGGCCCACAACCGTCACAGGGTAGTGATCCCCGTAGCCAACGGTGGTGATGGTGACCATCGCCCACCAGATGGCATCGCCAAAGTTGGTGATGTTGGCGCCCGCGGCGTTCTCCTCCGCATCAAGCACAGCGAGCGCACCACAATACGTCAGGAGGGCCGCGGACCCGAGGACGAAGGTCAGGATACGGCCGCGCATGGCGTTCCCGGCTGTGCGATGAAGCAGCTTAAGCAGTGTCACGAGCCGCAGCAGCCTCAGGGGCCGCAGGACCGGGAGTGCCAGTATCAGCAATTCGTGCAGGTTCCTCACGAACCATTTGGCGCGACGCCGCGCCAAAAGGAGGCACATCGCGTAGTCCAGGGCAAACACCACCCAGGTGACCCAGATGATGGTGTCAACGACCGTGGACTGGGCCTCGCTAAGATTGGCGATCACCTGGAACGAGTAGGCCACCAGGAACAGCACTGCTGCCGCCACCATCGGCCATTCGGAAACCTGCCGCCATCGCTCTTGGGTCATTCGTCGATACTAGCCACCTGCACTATTGACTGCGTTCGGCTGTTGGCACACGGCTGCCTCCCAGCAAACGTTCATCTCCCAGTAACCGGTACTGGCTAGGATCGAACCCATGATTAATATGATCCAGGCCATCGTTATGGGCCTGTTGCAGGGAATCACCGAGCTCTTCCCGATTTCCAGCCTCGGCCACAGCGTCATCTTGCCCAAACTATTCGGTTGGGGCCTGGACCAGAAGGCGCCGGAATTCCTCAACTTCCTCATAGCCACACACCTGGCTACAGCAGTGGTGCTGTTCTTCTTCTTCCTCCGGGACTGGATTGAAATCGCCAAGGGTCTTGGGCGTTCCATCCGGGACAGGAAAATTGCTCCGTCAGACACGTATGCAAAGCTCGGCTGGCTCCTCGTGGTGGGAACCGTGCCTGCCGGAATCATCGGTTTGGTCCTGGAAAAGCCCATTCGGAACCTCTTTGGTTCGCCGCTGATCGCTGCCGCTTTCCTGGTTGTCAACGGTCTCGTCCTTTTTGCGGCCGAACGTCTGCGGACCAGGGAAAACCGCCGCGCGGCGGCGCAGCCGGTGACTGCAACGGCTTCCGACGCCGAAATCGCCACTTTGTCGTGGAAGCGTGCCTTGGGAATCGGAGCGGCCCAGGCAGCCGCCCTGATCCCGGGAATCTCCCGCTCCGGCTCGTCAATGGCCGGCGGCTTGCTGTCCGGGCTGAACAACGAGAACGCCGCTCGGTTCAGCTTCCTGCTTGCGACGCCGATCATCGGTGCGGCCGCCGTGCTCAAGCTGCCGGACCTTTTCACCCCGGCCATGGCCGATGAGCGCGGCGTGTTCCTGGTTGGTGCGCTGTGCGCGGGTGTGGCGGCCTGGTTCGCCACCAAGTTCCTCCTTCGGTTCTTTGAGACCCGAACCCTGACGCCCTTCGCCATCTACTCGGTGGTTGGCGGCGCGATCTACTTCATCTTGATGCTCGTCATGGGCTAGGTTCCGCTGAGGCATTGACCCAGGGCATTGAAACTGTCAGGGGCCCCGCATAGGGTTTTGACTGTCTCCACCACCCACTCATGAAACCGTGGCAACAGCCGCGGTCACGACACAGGAGCAAACATGCCCACGCCTGACATCACCCCCGGCTCACCTTGCTGGATCGACCTGATGACCTCGGACCCGGAGAAGGCAAAGTCCTTCTACAACACGCTCTTCGGCTGGACCTACGAGACCGGGGACCAGGAAAAGTACGGTGGCTACATCACGGCCTCGAAGGACGGCAAGATGGTGGCCGGGATCATGCAGAAGCAGGAAAACATGGCCCAGATGCCCGATGTCTGGTCCACCTACCTGCGCACTGACGACATCAAGGCAACCACCGAAGCTGCCGTCGCCAACGGCGGCCAGGTCTACATGGAACCCATGGAAGTCCCTGACCAGGGAACCATGGCCATGTACGCGGATTCCTCCGGAGCAGCCATCGGCGCCTGGCAGTTCGGCGAGATGAAGGGCTATCAGCTGGCTGCCGAAACAGGCGCACCCGCCTGGCACGAGCTCTTCGCCAAGGAGTACGACTCGGCAGTCTCCTTCTACCAGAACGTCTTCGGCTGGGAAACGACCGTCGTGGGCGATACTCCGGAGTTCCGTTACACCACGCTCGGGGCAGGCGACGCCTCCAAGGCCGGCATCATGGATGCTTCCGGTTTCCTCCCGCCTGAGGTGCCGTCCTACTGGGGCGTCTACTTCGCGGTGGACAAGGTCGATGACACAATCGAGCAGGCCACCGGCTTGGGCGCCACGGTTGTCCAGGCAGCTGAGGACACCCCCTACGGCCGGACGGCTACCCTGACCGACCCGACGGGTGCGATCTTCAAGCTCATCGAAAACCAGGCTGCATAAGCCCGCAACATCACGGATGAGCATGCTCTCCCCCGGCACCCGCGAATGGACATATCAGGCTTATGTCCACTCGTCGGAACGGGCGGGGAGCATGCTCATTCTGCTTGGGGGAACATGCTCATTTTTGGAGGGGAAGGCCGAGCATGTCCCTTGCGATTTCGTCGGCGTCGCGGAGTGTCCGTTGGCCGCTTCGGTAGCTGATGCCATCGGAAGGCCGGGCTTCCGCGGCGATGGCCGTCCCCCATTGGGTCGAGGAAAGCTGCAGGCCAAGGACGTACATCCCCGGAGTCACCGAGCCATTGGCGCCCACCAATCGGTAAGGGTGCGGCTGGACATCCAAGCCGGAGGTCTGCACCGGCGTTCCCTCGGCAGTCATCATCACCTTGGGCCGCACCAACCCGTCGGCGAGCAACTGCCGCAGGAACGGAGAAACACTCACGCCCACCCGGTTCGCCGGTGACATCGCCTCGATCAGGGTCCTGGCTTCCGCGGCGTCGGCGTGCACCCAGGCAGACACCGCGCGGAAGACGCCTTTGGAATGATCAACGCTGAATCGCGGATCCGGGCCCACGAAACTCACGACGCCGGCACGCGCCAAAGCGGCCAACTGTTCGGCGCGCACGGCCGGAGGACCGCTCGCGAGGCCCTCAACGAAGGATTCGAACCAACCCCGAAGCTCGCCCACCCACGATTCGTCCGTGATGCCGCCGTCGGCCACGGCACTCTTCAGGATGGCCCTTCCCGTGTGCAAGGCACCGATGGCCATCTTCACGGGATCTGCTTCCCCGAGCGCGGAGCGGCGGGCGTCGTCGTCCAGATAGTCCACGACGGCGGCGTCGAGCTCCTTCCTGGACGCGAAGGAACGCCCGGCCAAAGGCGCGGCGAGGCCCAGCAGGTCAAGGCGGCGCGACGCGGCCACATGGGTGGAGACCAACTCCGCGACTTGGTTTTCCCATCGCCCGGTGGCATGCGCGTGTGGCCGCAGCACGTCTTCCAAAGCCGCAAGGAATTCAGTCGCATCAGACACGGCTACGGGTTCCGCCAGGACCAACGTTGAATAGTAGGCCCACAGGGCGTCCCGATGCAGGAGGGGCCAAAGGTCGTGATCGAAGCCAGGTTGGATTCCTGCAGCGGCGAAGCGTTCCACCGCGCTCTCGGTCAGATACCGCAAGCGCACGGACTTGGGATAGTAACCGTCCAAGCCGGCCTTGGCCCGGTACGGGGTGCCACGCCTGGATGCCGCGACGATCTTCGGTTCCCGGCTCGAAGGCAAGTACTTGAGCTTCCCCTGGAGACCGTCTTCGGCCGGCACGAACTGTCCCCCGCGGCCTTCGGTCAGCTGGCCCATGACGTCGAAGAAATTCAGGCCCATGCCCCGGACCAGGACCGTCTCCCCCTCCGGGACCAGGGCCCAGTCCACGTCGGCAGGTGCGGCCGGCGGCACATACAGCAGCCCAAGCTCCGCTGCCACTTCCCTGAACGAACGCTGCTCCGGGTTGAGCCGGGATTCAAGGTGGCCCAGCGCGAGGACGAGGGAATCCACGGTGAGCCGGGCGCCGTCGTCGAGTTCGACGTCGAACCCTCCGTCCGCGGGCTTACCGGGCGAACCGTCCGCCGGGCCACCCGGCAGGGGACGCGCCGCCACGGCGTTGTTCCGGTGAAACGCGATCTCGACGCCGGCAGGGACACGGTCCAGCAATTCCTCCAATGTGGAGCGCAGATACCGCCCGTACAGGGCACGGCTGGGAAAGTCGTGGGAAGCGAGCGCGGCAAGTTCGGCCCGTTCCTCGGCGCTCAGGGCCGGGCCGCCGACGGACCGCTGTTCAGCCCGCCATTGCTCAAAGGAGCCCCCGGCCAGGGGTGGCGCGAGTCGCTCGTCCTCCGGGATCAAGGTGGGGTAGAAAGACTGCGTGTTCATGAGGTACAGCCGGGATTGATCGGGCTGCCAGACGTGCCCGGGGCCGGCGGGATAGGGGTCCACGACGTCGATGTGCAGGGATCGGGTTTGAGTTTCCATCGCAGCCCAATTGGCGAGCAAACGCTCCAGCACACTGGTGCCGCGGGGGCCTGCCCCGATCAGCCCGACCCGAATGTTCTGCGATTTACCCACGCCCAAGCCTAACTTCTTGTGACTTGCTTCCTTCTCAGACAGTCGCTCTAGGATGAGGGATGACCACCACAGCAGCTGATCAAGCGCCCGCGCCCGACAACGAAACTGCCCAGGAAACCGCAATCGCCCCCGAGCCTGTCGATGAGAATATCTGGCTCGAAGACATTCACGGCGAGGAACAGCTGGCCTGGGTGCGGGAGCAAAATGCCCGCACCGAAGACTTGCTCGACGACGCCGACTACGCCGCTTTGGAAGCCGGAATCCTGGAGGTTCTGGACTCCACAGACAGGATCGCCATGGTCAACAAGCGTGGCGAGCACTACTACAACTTCTGGAAGGACCAGCAGAACCCCAAGGGCCTCTGGCGCCGCACAACATGGGAGAGCTACCTCAGCGACGCACCGGAATGGGACGTGCTGCTCGACATCGATGCCCTGGCCGCCGCTGAAGGCGAAGAGTGGGTTTTCCACGGCGCCAACTTCCTGCGCCCGGCCGAAGGCGAACCGCACCGCCTCGCCATCATCGCCCTCTCCCCCGACGGCGGTGACGCCAACCGCCACCGCGAGTTCGACGTCGAGACCCGCAGCTTCGTGGACCCTGCCGCAGGCGGTTTCGACCTCCCGACCGCGAAGGGCAACGTGAGCTGGCTCGACGCCGATACCCTGCTGGTTGCCACCACCGCCGACGGCCTGCCCAAGACGAGCTCGTCATACTCGCGCACCGGCGTGAAGCTTCGTCGGGGCCAATCCCTGGTTGAAGCCGAACGGATTTTCGAGATTCCCGAAGACCACATGATGGCCCTCGTCGCCCACGACTCCACCCCGGGTTTCGAACGCACGTTCGCGGTCGACTGGATCGACTTCTTCAACCGGACCACCTCTGTGCTGCGCGAGGACGCGTGGCTCGCCATTGACGTCCCCACTGACGTCAACCTCAGTTCCCACCGCGAATGGCTCATGTTCCGTCCGCGGCAGGACTGGAAGGTGGACGGAACCACCTACGCCGCCGGGTCTCTGCTGGCTGCCGACTTCGAGGGCTATCTAGCCGGGGCACGCGACTTCACGGTGCTTTTCACCCCGGATGAGCACACGTCCCTCCAATCGTGGAGTTGGACCCGGAACTACCTCCTCCTGAACCTGCTGCACGATGTGTCTTCCGAAATCAGGGTGCTCGACCCAGCCCGCAAGGACTCCGCCGGCGGGTGGGCCTCGACGTTGCTGGACGCGTGCCCGCCGCTGCACGATGTGAACGCCTACGCCGTCGACGACGAGGACGAAGCAGAAGGCGACGACGCCGGCAACGACTACTGGCTCGTGGCAACGGGCTTCACAACCCCCACCACGCTCATGCGCGGCACCTTGTCCCGCGGAATTGCCGGCTACACGCTCGACGCGGGCGATGACCGCGGAGTGTCCAGCACCCACGCGGTGGTGAAGTCCTCGCCGTCGTTCTTCAACGAGGCGGATTACGAGGTCCAGCAGCACTTTGCCACTTCGGCAGACGGCACGCGCGTGCCATATTTCCAGGTGGCGTCCAAAGATCTTGACCTCGATGGCGAGAACCCCACGCAGCTTTCTGGCTACGGCGGGTTCGAGGTCTCAAGGACCCCGGCCTACAGCGGGGCCATCGGGCGCGCCTGGCTGGAGCGCCGGAGCGAAAGCACCACGGCCGAAGACGGCTCCACGGCACATTCACGTGGCGGCGTCTACGTCGTGGCCAACATCCGCGGCGGCGGCGAATACGGTCCCGCGTGGCACCGCGCAGCTTTGCAGGCGAATCGACACCGCGCGTTCGAGGACTTCGCCGCCGTGGCGCGGCACCTCATTTCGCGGGGTGTCACCAGTCCGCGGCGGCTCGGCTGCGTGGGCGGCTCCAACGGCGGACTGCTGGTGGGCAACATGCTGACCCAGTACCCGGAGCTGTTCGGAGCCATCTCCTGTGGCGTCCCGTTGCTGGACATGCGCCGCTACACCAAGCTTTCCGCCGGCTACTCCTGGATTGCCGAGTACGGCGACCCCGACGTCCCGGAGCAGTGGGAGTACATCCGCACCTTCTCGCCGTACCACCTGCTCCGCGACGGCGTAGAGTACCCGGAGACGTTCATTTGGACTGCCACCTCCGATGACCGTGTGGGCCCGGTCCAGGCGCGGAAGATGGCAGCCCGGATGCTGGCGATGGGCATCCCGAACGTGTGGTTCCACGAGGCACTTGAAGGCGGTCACGCGGGAGCCTCGGACAACCGCCAGGCGGCCTCGCTCCAAGCGCGCAGCCAGCACTTCCTGTGGCGGGCGCTTGCGGGCAAGGAGGGCCCTGGGCACTAGCGCCCCTTAAGGATCGGAGCGCCCGACGGCGGCCCGCACCCCCGTTTTGCGCTGGGTGCCCAGTTCTGCGTATCCTTGGTTGGCTAGCAATAGCAACTGGAGACGTGCCAGAGCGGCCGAATGGGCTTCACTGCTAATGAAGTGTGGGGCACAACTCCACCGGGGGTTCAAATCCCCCCGTCTCCGCGTTTTGGCCCCGGTCCCTGACCGGGGCCTTTTTGCGTCCTTGGAGCTTTTGCAGGGGGCTCGGAGTTATGGGTTATGGGACAAAACGTAGGTAAATCCCCGTGCGGTCATGTCCGTCCCGGACTCGCCGTCGCTCGGATGTCGGATTCTGCTCAATCACTCGAATGGACAAATTCCGGGCCCGCGGAATCACGGGACCGGCACATTCGGCGAAGAGAGTGATCCAGCAGAATCCGACGGTGTCCAGCGCCAGGCCGTGCGGCGGCGGAATGACCGGGCGGCGCCGAACGAGGTGAGGAAGCAAGCCCCTCCCATACACACGTTTTGTCGTCAGAACCTGGCGGGGAAGATTCATGTCTTCGACTCTTTGAATTCAGCTCGCGCCAATAACCTCGTCCGGGTAATGGAGACCAACGACGAGGAGAGATTCATGCGTTCAATGACGAGATTCGCGACCGCAACGGTTGGGGCCGTCCTGCTGTCAACCACGTTGCTCATGTCGCCTGCAGTGGCGGCCGACGACGGCGGCAACTCAGGACAGAACGGCTCTAACGGCAACGGACACCAAGGCAATACCGAGGGCTTCAGCTTCGGCGTGATCGGCGACGTGCCCTACGGTAACGCCGAGATCCAGGCCTTCCCGTCCTACATTCAGGACCTGAACGCGCACAAGGAACTGAGTTTTGTAGCACACGTGGGCGATATCAAAAATGGATCCTCCCAGTGCACCGACCAGTACTTCGAAGCCATCAAAAAGAACTTTGACAGCTTTACCGTCCCGCTCGTCTATACCCCGGGCGACAACGAGTGGACTGACTGCCACCGAACGAACAATGGCGCCTACAACCCCTTGGAAAGACTGGCCAAGGTCCGGGATGTCTTCTTCCCGAAGCCCGGATTCACACTTGGCGCACCGATGACAGTGAAGTCACAGGTAAAGGAAGGCTTCCCGGAGAACGTCAGCTTCCGCAAGCATGAGGTCGCCTTTGCTGCCGTCAACATTCCGGGCAGCAATAACTCAATGCTGCCTTGGACCGGACTTGGCCAGACCCAGCCCACCGCCGCCCAACTTAACGAGGTGCAGCAGAGGACAGCTGCTGACATCCAGGAGTTGAGGGACACCTTCCGCAAGGCACGGAACAACGGTGACCGGGCCGTCGTCGTGATGACGCAGGCGGACATGTTCGACCCGACAGTCGCGGCCCCTTCCCAGGCGGATTTTGGTGCTTTCAAGCCCCTGGTGCAGACCTTGATCGAGGAGTCGAACGCGTTCGGCGGCCCGGTCTATCTCATCAACGGTGACAGCCACGTGTACAACCAGGACCACCCCCTCGCGGCCGGCTCCACGTGGCTGTCTTTCTACGGTCAGGCCACAGCAGCGAAGAACCTGACGCGAATCACCGTCGATGGATCCAACAATGCGAAGGACTGGCTCAAGGTCACGGTCAACCCGGAGGATGCACCGAGCGTCATGTCGTTCGACCGGATCCCGTTCACGCACCCGGCCTCGTAGCTAAAGCAATCCAAACAGGACGCCGGGCAGCCAAAGGTCGCCGGAATCTCCCTAGTGGGGGTTCCGGCGACCGGCGTCCCCAAGCACCCTAGCCCCGCCGTTCCTCGGGTTTGCCCACAACACTGCGACTGACTTCAGCTCCGGCGTGCCGGTGCAGCGTGAGGCTGTCCACGGTGCTCAAGAGCATCACTGCCGCCATGGCGAGGAAAGCACCCCGGTACGCCGAGGAAGGGCCGTCGCCGAAGAGCGACACATGGTCGAAGAGTCGCAGGAAGAGCGCACCCACGGCAATACCGCCACCTGCGGCCAGTTGCACCAAAGTGGCTGACACGGCGTTGGCCGAGGGAAGCTCCCCTGGGACGATATCCGCATACTGCACGGAGGCATACGCCGAGAATCCGATCGAGCGGAAGGCCCCGCTGGCCAGCAGCAAGGCAAAAATCAACGGCTCCGGGGTCCCTGCGTTGAGCGTTGCACAACCGGCAAAGGTGACGGCCGAGGCGAAAGAGGCGAAGACCAACACGGGTTTGAAGCCGAACCGCCGAATGATGGGGGTCGTGGCGGGCTTGATTCCGATGTTGCCGATGAACACCGCGGCCACCATGGCACCGGATTTGAGTGGATCCCAGCCAAAGCCGTCCTGGAACAACAGCGGCAGCAGAAAAGGCACCGAGCTGATCGTCAGGCGATAGACGAACCCGCCGGTGGAGGTGGCCCGGAACGTCCGCGTGGCGAAAACCCGGAGATCGAAGAGCGGAGCCTTGGCTTTGAGCATCCACCAGGCCGCTCCGGCCAAAGCCAGTGCCCCGGCCAGCAGCACGGCGACCGGGACCGCACCCCCGCCATGACCGCCAACCCCTTCAAGGCCCACCACGAGCGATCCGACGCCGAAGGTGGTAAGTGTGAGCCCCACCCAGTCGAGCCGACGGGCGGCATCGCCTCCCGTTCGAGGAACAAGCCTCCGGGCTGCGATGAACGCAGCAAGCCCCAGCGGTACGTTGATCAGGAAGATCCAGTGCCAGGAAAGATAGGTAGTGAAAGCTCCGCCCACAAGCGGTGCCAAAACGGGGGCCAGCAACCCGGGCCACACAAGGAACGCAGTGGCGCGGAGGAGCTCCGACTTGGGTGTGCCCCGCAGCACTACGAGAGTCCCGACCGGCACCATCATGGCCCCGCCGGCCCCCTGCGCCACCCGGCTCAAGGTCAGCAGGGTGAGGTCCTGGCTGGCCGCGCACAACAGCGAGGCCAAGGTGAACACGGCGATCGCCAGGCAGAAGATCCGACGCGCACCGAAGCGTTCCGCGAGCCAGCTGCTGAGCGGTATTCCCATGGCCACAGTCACCAGGTAGGCCGTCATCGTGATGTTGACATCGGCCGAGACCACTTTGAAGTCGGCGGCGATGCTCGGCATGGCAGTAGTAAGGACTGTTCCGTCAAGGAACTCCATGAAGAAGGTGGCTGCAACCAGCAACGCGAGCCGTGGCTGCCACTTGGATTCGGACTGGACGTCCGGGACTGCGCCGGTCATGCTGCTTGACCGAGGACGAGAGGCAACACCGATCCTGCCCCGGCTTGCCTGAGGGCGCGGCCGGCAACGGTCATTGTCCAGCGGCTGTCCGCCAGGTCATCGACGAGGAGGATGCCTTGACCGCCTAGCGACGCAAGGTTCTGTCCAAGCTCGAGACCCACGACGAGGCGCTCCCAGACACCGGCCAGCCGATAGGCGCTGTTGCCACCGCGCCCGCCCGTGGGTCCGCCGTGCTGCAGTTGAAGGGAACCCAAATACGGCATCTGGCCGATGCCGGCTATTCCGCGGGCCAAGGATTCGACCAGCGCCGGCTTGTTCCTGGAGGGGATGCTCACGACTGCTGCAGGCCGCCCTTGGCCGCTCCACCCGGTGGATCGGCCGTCTCCAGCAGACCATTCCCGCAACACCTGCACGCAGGCCTGCAGCATGGCAGGTTCAACCTCGCGGTCGGCCGCCCCGGCGGCAAAGAGCTCACGGAGGGCGCCGCCCCAGCCGAGGTCGGTCAGTCGGGCCAGGACGCGTCCTTCGGCCAGCAACTCCTCGGGCTTGATCTTGCCTTTCACCGTCACGCCCAGCCGGTCCATGCCGCTGGGCCATTGAAGCCGTGGCTCGAGCGCAAGACCCGCGCGCCGAAGGGTCTGCCCGGCGGCGTCAGCGGCCGCTGCTGCGACGTCTGACGGGAACCACTTGCCGGCGCAATTGTCGCAACGGCCGCATGCACGTGCGGAATCATCGTCCAGCACCGCGGTGATGTATTCCATGCGGCATCCGGCGGTGTCCTGGTAAATGACCATGGAATCCTGCTCGTCCACCCGGGCCTCGGCGATGCGGGCGTAGCGTTCGGCGTCGTAGATCCACGGCCGACCCGTGGACCTCCACCCACCGCCGACGCGCTCCACCGCTCCATCCACGGCCAAGACCTTCAGCAGGAGTTCCAAAGGCGTCCGGCGCAGGTCCACCCGCGCTTCGAGGGCCACCGTGGACAAGGCAGAGCCGGATTCGGCCAGGACGTTGAGTACGGCCGCGGCCTTTTCCTCCGAGGGCATTGAAGCAGTCGCAAAGTACTGCCAGATCTCGCGGTCCTCGGATCCGGGCAGGAGGAGCACGTCGGCATTGGCCGCGCCACGGCCGGCACGGCCAACTTGCTGATAGTAGGCCACCGGCGACGACGGGGCACCAAGGTGTATGACGAACCCGAGATCCGGCTTATCGAAGCCCATGCCGAGCGCCGAGGTAGCCACCAGCGCCTTCACTTCGTTGTCCTTGAGGAGTTGCTCCGCGCGTTCACGATCCGCGGGGTCCGTCCTCCCGGTGTAGGACAAGACATTGTGGCCTGCCTCGGAGAGCAGCCGGGCGGTGTCTTCAGCGGCGGAAACGGTCAGGGTGTAGATGATTCCACTGCCTGGCATGTCGGCCAGATGGGTCAGCAACCAGCCAAGGCGATCCCGCGAGTCGGCGAGCTTCAAGACACCCAGCCGCAAGGACTCCCGGCCAAGCTCCCCACGGATGGTCAGCACTCCGGCGCCGAGCTGTTCTTCGATGTCGTGGACCACCCGGGAGTTCGCCGTCGCCGTGGTGGCCAGCACGGGAACACTGCCGGGCAGTTGCTCGATGAGATCGGAGATGCGCCGATAATCGGGACGGAAATCGTGCCCCCAGTCCGAAATGCAGTGTGCCTCGTCAATTACCAAGAGACCGGTACGGCGGATGAGCTCGGGAAGCTGGTTTTCCCGGAACGAAGGATTGGTGAGCCGCTCCGGCGAAACCAGGAGAACGTCCACCTCGTCAGCGGCGAGCTGTGCGCGGACGTTGTCCCACTCAAGCTGGTTGGCGGAGTTGATCGCTACGGCCCGCACCCCGGCACGTGCTGCTGCTGCCACTTGGTCCCGCATGAGTGCGAGCAGCGGCGAAACGATGAGGGTGGGCCCTGCGCCGCGGCGCCTCAACAACAACGACGAGACGAAGTACACAGCCGACTTGCCCCAGCCCGTCCGCTGCACCACCAAGGCGCGCCGTCCGGCGTCGACGAGGGCCTCTATCGCCTCATACTGGCCGTCGTGGAATCGGGCGTCTGCATTTCCCACAAGCTCCTTCAATACTTCAAGGGCCTGCATCCGGGTGGTGGACTGTTCTGCTGCAAGTAGGGAAGCATCCGGGTTGTTGGGCATGGCTTCAGTATTCCAGCACCCGCAGACAGCCAGAACCCGGGACGTCATCTATGTGGACAAGCGTTTTCCACACAGATGACCTTCCGGCGCAGTGACCACCTCGCTCCACAGTAAGATTGAGCCCGTGACTAGCGAGCAGAACAAGACATTTGACCTCTCGGCTTCCTTCAAGGCCTATGACGTCCGGGGAATCGTCGGCGAATCCATCACATCCCAGATCGTGGAATCCGTCGGCGCGGCCTTCGTCGACACCCTCGGCCTCGCCGGGGAGACCGTGCTGGTTGGCGGCGACATGCGCCCGTCATCTCCCGAATTCATCAAGGCATTCGCCGACGGCGCCGCGCGCCGCGGTGCCAATGTCCAGCTCCTGGACCTCATCTCCACCGACGAGCTCTACTACGCTTGCGGTGCCCTCAATGCGGCCGGCGCCACGTTCACCGCGAGCCACAACCCCGCCGAGTACAACGGCATCAAGATGTCCAAGGCCGGCGCCCAGCCGATCTCCTCCGAAACAGGCCTCAAGGAAATCCAGGCGCTGGCGGAGAACTACCTCAACAGCGGAAGCATCCCGGCTGCGGATGTGCAAGGCAAGATCAGCACCCGCGATGTCCTGAAGGATTACTCCGAGTACTTGCGCAGCCTGGTTGACCTCAAGGGCTCCCGTCCGCTGAAGATCGTCGTCGACGCAGGAAACGGCATGGCCGGGCTGACCACTCCGGCAGTGCTTGGTGACCAGTTGCTTCCTGCCCTGCCGTTCGAGATCATCCCCCTCTACTTTGAGCTGGACGGCTCGTTCCCGAACCACCCCGCGAATCCGCTTGAGCCCGAAAACCTTCGCGATCTGCAAGCCGCAGTCATCGAGCACGGTGCGGATATCGGCCTGGCGTTCGACGGCGACGCCGACCGTTGCTTCGTGATTGACGAGAAGGGCGAACCCGTGTCGCCGTCTGCCATCACCGGGATGGTTGCGCGCCGGGAAATCGCCCGCGCACAGGCCGCGGGTGAAAAGACCCCCGTGATCATCCACAACCTGCTGACCTCGCGGGCAGTCCCGGAGCTCGTGGCGGCGGATGGTGGCAGGGCTGTGCGCACGCGTGTGGGGCACTCGTTCATCAAGGCTGTCATGGCCGAAGAAGGAGCCGTCTTCGGCGGCGAACACTCGGCGCACTTCTACTTCCGCGATTTTTGGAACGCGGATACCGGCATGCTCGCGGCCATGCACGTCTTGGCGGCATTGGGCGAGCAGGATGGCCCGCTGTCCGACCTTGGCCGCCAGTACGAGCCTTATGTCTCTTCCGGTGAAATCAATTCCGAAATCGAAGACAAGGCAGGAGCCATTGAGCGGGTCCGCGCCGAATTTGATGGCGAAGACGTCGACGTGGACACCATGGATGGCAGCACCTTCACCGCGAAGGACGGCAGCTGGTGGTTCAATCTGCGTCCGTCCAACACAGAGCCTTTCCTGCGGCTGAACGCCGAGGCGAAGGATGTTGCCACGATGGAAAAGGTGCGGGACCGCGTCCTCGCAATCGTCCGGTCCTAGCCGGCAGCCCCGAAGGCGAGCATCAGCATGAATTCCCAGATCAACGGCCTCGAAAACACAGAGGAACACGAGCTCCGCGAAGTGCGTGAAACGCTTGGGGCCGCCTTGGCAACAGCGCAGGAACACCTGGAACAAAACGGTGGCTTCCTGCCCTTCGCAGTCACGCTCGCCGAGGACAACGAACTTCGGATCCTGTTCGTAACGCCTGAAGAGCCGGACGAGGAAGGAAACGTCGACACAGAGTCGATGCTGGCAGACATCCTCGAATTGCTGCGTCAAGGCCGTGACGAATACCGTGCGGTGGCGATTGCGAGCGATGTAATCCTTCCGGAACACGGCTCGGACGGGATCCACGCCGCGGCTGAGCATCGCAGCGGTGGTCTCCTCGCAGTCGTCGTCCCTTATGTCCGCACCGCCGAAGGCTTCACCTTTGACAACGCCGAAGCCGACACCAATGAACCCCTCGTATGGGTGGACTAGACCCCACTCCGTAAGCTTGAGGGCATGAAGATCAATGCCTTCGCGGATGTGAGCCTGCGTGCGCTCCTGGTTCTCTCGTCCGCGCCCGCAGGAGAACTCCTGACGACCCAGAACATCGCAGACGCCGTGGGGACTCCTTACCACCACGTCAGCAAGGCCATTGTTCGGCTCCGGGAGCTGGGCCTCATCGACGTCGAGCGCGGCCGCAAGGGCGGATCCCGGCTCAGCGCCGCCGGACAGCGAGCCACCGTTGGCCAGATACTGCGGGTACTGAATACCAGGCTCGACCCCGCCGAGTGCCAATCCCCCCATGGTGACTGCCCCCTGATCACGGAATGCGGCTTGCGTCATGCCTTGGCTCGCGCGAGGGAAGCCTTCTACCGGGAGCTGGACGACGTCGTCGTCTCCTCCCTGCCGCACCTGCGGCAAATGGCGCCGGCATTCCAGGCGATCGGGTTACGCCCCGAACTGTAGGCACGGCTTGTAAAGTCCTGTCCCGCATTGCACACCACCACGAGAATTCATTACGAAGGCTCTGGCTCGCCCAACTAGCTGGCAATAGTTGTCGTTTAGAGACCCCAGAACGACAACTACTGCGAGTCAGTTGGGTCAGCCCACCACCCCCGGCGGACTGACCACCACCCCCGGCGGACCGGCACCCAGCAGCGGCAGCATCACCTCGTCCACTACCCGCACCAAATAATCGTCATCGATCGGGATTCCCGAGAAGATGAACCGCTGCCGCAGCAAGGCGGGTCCGGCCTCGATCCTCGTCTCCGTGGCCACGCTGGGATCGCATTCGCCGCGCGCCGCGGCCTGCTCAATGATGGCTCGCATGATCTTCCCGACGTTGCCCCGCGTGTACTCGTGGACTTCTGCGGCCACCGATGGGTTCTGGAGCGCCTCCCCTAGCAGCCCGCGCATGGCCTGGCCCACTGCTCCTTCCAGCTGTTGCGCTACAAGCCGCAGGATCGCCAGGGCGTCCCCGCGCAGGCTACCCGTATCCGGCGCGGACGACGGACTGGGCATGGCATCGTAGGCTGCCTCGAGCACCAACGCTGCCCGCCCGGGCCACCGCCGGTAGAGCGAGGCTTTGCTCGCCCTGGCGCGCTCGGCGACACTGTCCATGGTCAGCGCGGCGTATCCGGATTCGGCGATCTCCGCCCGGACTGCTTCGAAAATTGCACTGTTCAGGGCAGCTCCGCGCCGGCGCGGCAGCTTGCGATGGTCCTGCCGCGGCTGCAGGTGGAAGGGCTGTGCCTGCACGAGGTGCTGTTGCTCCGGCAAGAATTCCTGTTGCTTCGGCATGTCAAACATTCCCCGGCGACGCAGCCGGCAGGACCACGCCCAGGCTTCCGTCCACGAGCACCCGCTGCCCGTCGGCCAAGGCGCTGGTCCCCGAACCGGTGCCCATGACTGCCGGAATTCCGTATTCCCTGGCCACGATCGCCGCATGCGAACCGAGCCCTCCGGCATCCACCACAACCGCCGCGGCACGTTGGAACAACGGCGTCCACGAAGGGTTGGTGTACGGGCAGACCAAGATTTCGCCGCTGCGGAGCTGGCCGAACTCGGCCGGCCCCCGGATCACCCGGACAAGCCCGCTTGCCTGGCCGCGGCTGGCCGGAGTACCGGAGACAAGGGCTCCGTCCACCTGGCGGCCTCGGCCAAAGAGCAAAACCGGATCAAGCAGCGGGATGCCCTCCAGCTCCTTCCGTTTCGCCGCCCGTGCCAGCACCAGCGGCCGGTAGCGGTCACGCAGCGAAGCCGGCAGCGCGCCGTCGTCGTCGTCCGTGATGGACTCCAATTCCTCGAACCGCAGGTGATAGATGTCGTCCGGCTCATCGATCACCCCGGCCAGCACCAGCCGCCGGCCGAGCTCCCGGTAGGCGCGGCGGATCGGCGGGATGGCTTTGGTGGCGTAGAAGTGGCTATCCTCGCGGAACGCCATTCCGGCCCGGGCGGACTCGACGGCCGCGAGCACCCTTCGCCGTACCGGTTCGAAGCGGAATGCCGGGTGACCCTTCAATTCCGCAATCGCTGTACCGGTCTGGTCGGCCGCTTGATGGCGCTCTCCGGACATGGCCTTCACCAGCCCCAGCACCACCTCGGGGGCATCGGACCACGTAGGCGAACTGCTCAGGACAACGCTGGTGGTTTCGCGGTGTCCGTATTCCAGCTGAAACTCCTGGAACGCCTCCCGGAAAGCGCGATGCTCTGGATCCTTTTCGACCTGGTCCAGCAGCTGGCGGGGGTCTGCTTCACGAAAGGCGCGTGACAGTCCGGGGTCGCCTGCCGCAAGGGACGCGAGCCGCTCAAGCGCCCGATTCGCCTGGCTCGTCCGGGTTTCCGCGCCTGCGATCAACGCAGGGGCGAGCCTCA
This sequence comes from Arthrobacter sp. NPDC080031, assembly GCF_040702485.1. Taxonomy (NCBI): domain Bacteria; kingdom Bacillati; phylum Actinomycetota; class Actinomycetes; order Micrococcales; family Micrococcaceae; genus Arthrobacter; species Arthrobacter sp. NPDC080031. The sequence continues at coordinate 134,659 of NZ_JBFBLA010000012.1, read as the reverse complement.
TCTTGCCGAGGAAGAGGAGCATCAAGCGCATCTTCAGCACCGGCACGAGAATTCCGGGCAAGTAAGAAACCCGGAGATCCCCGAGAGCCCGCATCGTCCCGAAACACTCCTCCACAAGTTCAATGACCGAAGGCCACCGAAGCGGACCGAGGTCCATTCCGTTGAGCCGTTCGATTTCGCCAAGGAACTGGGCGAAGCGCGGATCTTGGGTCCACTCGCGGGGATTGTATTGCCTTGACCGACGCAGCAAAGACACTGGCGCGGCGAGCGTCCGGATGGTCAGGCGCGGCACCGGCGGGATGAGCTGCACCACCACGCCGTCCTCTTCCGGCAACAACTCCTCAACCGTCGGGAAGACCACGCCCACGCTGCTGACCATCTCCCGCAGCATGCCCAGGATTCCCCTGCTCATCCACCCGGAGACATCCAGCGGATACGGCCGTTCCTGGAACATCTCGACGAAGAACGGCCCCACTCGCCGTTGGACCGCGTTGAGGCTGGGCGGTTGAGGCGGGAGCGCGGTCATCGGACGCGACTGCAGCACATACAGCACGCCCCCGGCCACGGCCCACTCCATGTCCTGCGGCCGGCCGAAATGCTGTTGGGCTTCCTGGCCCAGCCGGGCCAGCTCCGCCAACTGCCCCGCGGCGAGCCCAGGCTTGCCCCCCGGCGTACCGGCCCTTTCCCTCGTACCGCTGCCATCTGCCCCGCTGATCACCACTTCGTGGCCACCTGGCGTGAAACCAAGAACCTTTCCCGAGCGGTCCAGGACATAATGCTCCGGAGTCACCCGCCCCGAGACCACTGCCTCCCCCAGCCCGGGGTTCGCGTCCACCACTATTTCGCCGCGCTCGCCCGTGACCGGGTTCGCTGTGAACATGACACCCGCCATGGCGGCCGGCACCATTTTTTGTACGACGACGGCGATGGCCACCTCGTGCGGGTCGATTCCCTGCCGAAGCCGGTAGGCCATAGCCCGGTCCGTCCACAATGATGCCCAACAACTCGAGACCGCCTGGATGATATCTTCCTCGCCAATGACGTTGAGGTAGGTGTCTTGCTGGCCGGCAAACGCCGCTCCCGGAAGATCCTCCGCCGTAGCACTGGACCGGACCGCGACCGCCCCGCCGCCCAGGTTCTCGTAGGCATCGAGGATCTCCTGCCGCAGCGGGCCGGGCATATCCGCCTCGGCAAAGAGTGCCCGGATGGCGGCGCCTGTGCGCGCGCCGCCGTCGGGCGCATCGCTCAAGCCGGACAGCAGGCTATCCAACTCAAGCCCCACCTTCGTTTCTGCCAGGAAGGACAGGTACGCGTTCGTGGTGATGATGAATCCCGGCGGCACCGGAAACCCCTCGCGCGCAAGCTCCCCCAAAGCGGCACCCTTGCCGCCCGCGATGGCGATATCCCCAGCGCAGAAATCGGCCAGAGGGGCAGTGGCTTTCTCAGTCATCTTGGGCTCCTCGTGCGGTGCTGTCTGCGGCGTCGGAAGGTTCCGGGAGCGCGGTGTCCGAGTGCGCGGTGGTCCGCAACTCCCGCTCGGGAAGGAAGAGCGTCAAAACGAATGCCACAGCCAACACCACAGCGGCAAAACCGAAAACCGGAGGAAGCGCATGTCCGAACGCCTGGGCAACCGCGATGCGGTCCGCGGCCGGCAGCGATTCCAGGGCCTTCGGCGTCAAGGAATTAATACGGCTGCCCAGCGCGGCCGCCAGAGGGGCCGGGACCGCTGCGGCAAATCGCGCCGTGATCAAGGAACCCAGAACAGCTACGCCGACGGCGGCACCCACCTGGCGAAGGAAAGTCACCGTGGACGTCGCAGCGCCAAGGTCCCGGCGCTCCACGGAATTCTGCACCACCAGTACCATGACCTGCATGACGAGCCCGATTCCCAGACCGAGAAGCAGCATGGAGAGCAGGACGAGCCACGGGCCGCTGCTCGAGTCCATGGTGCTGAAAAGCCAGAGCCCGGGAACCGCAAGCAGCGTCCCGGCCACCGGATACAGCTTGTAGCGCCCGGTGAGGGTGATCAGCGCGCCAGATCCCGACGTCGTGAGCAGAAGCCCGGCCATCAGCGAAATCAACATGCCGCCCGAGGCCGTTGCCGACATGCCCATCCCCACCTGCAAGAACGCCGGAAGGTAATTCAAGGTGGCGAACATCGCAAAACCGACCAGGAAGCTCACCGCCGTCGGTATGGCAAAGGCAGGATCCCGGAACAAGGACAAGGGGATGATCGGATCAGCCGTGCGACGCGCCCTGAACAGCCAAGCCGCCAATGCCACAAGAGCCACGCCCCCGAGGACCGGAGACACCCAAACCTGCTCCGGGTAACCGCCGCTGGAGAGGAAGATCACGGACACGATCGCAAGGCCCAGTAAGGCCGCGCCTCCGTAGTCCACTCGTCGCCCGCGCGGAGTAGCCGGGAGCCGCAGGGTAAGGTCACCACGGCAAGGGCAGCCAATCCGAACGGAACATAGAAGTAGAAGATCCAGCGCCAGGAGAAATGATCAACCACCGCGCCGCCAGCCAAAGGTCCGGCAACCGCGGCCATGACGAAGGCTGCGCCGATAATGCCCAGAAGCTTGCCCCGCTCGCGGGGACTGACAAGTTCGCCAATGATCGATTGTGCCCCGATCATGAGCCCTCCGCCGCCGATGCCCTGAATCGCGCGGAAGGCGATGAGCTGCGGCACGGACTGCGCCAGCGAGCACAGTCCTGCGCCGATGATGAAAAAGATGAGGGAAGCCTGCAGGATCCGTTTTCGCCCGAAAGCGTCGCCAAGTTTGCCCGTGAGGGGCATGGCGGCCGTGGCGGCGACAAGGTAGCCGGTGATGATGGTGGACATCTGATCCAGGCCGCCCAGATCCCCGGCGACGGTGGGCAGGGCCGAGGCCATGACCGTTTGGTCCAGAGCTCCGAGGAACATCACCAACAGGATTCCGGGCAGCGCCGTCCTGATGGCAGAGTGGACTTTCTGCGTGTGCTGCTGGGCATTATCCATGGCCCGGTCCCGGAAAATTAGAGAACTGCTGGTTCTCTAAAAACTACTCCCGCCGCAAGCGCGGCACAATGCCTGGTCAATGAAACGCCGACGGCGGTCCCGCACCTTGAGGACACAAGGTGCGGGACCGCCGTCGTTCGGTTGCCGGGCCCACGCTGGGGGTTTCCCTGGCTGAGCGGAGCGAAGCGAGGGAGGCGGTGGGGTCCTAGGCCAGGCGGGCCTTCAGGCCTTCGAGCTCGGAAATGAGCGCGGCCGGCAGGGAACCGCCGAACTTTGCGTACCATTCCTCGATCGAAGCCAGTTCGGTTTTCCACTCGGAGGGGTCGACGCGCACTGCGGCTTCCACCTCGGCGGGGGTCATGTCCAGGCCCTCGAGATCGATGGACTCGCCGGTCGGCACGAAGCCGATGGGAGTCTCGACGGCGTCGGCCTTGCCTTCGAGCCGCTCGATGGCCCACTTGAGGACGCGGGCGTTGTCGCCGAAGCCAGGCCAGGCGAAGCCACCCTCGGCAGTGCGGCGGAACCAGTTGACCAGGAAGATCTTGGGCAAGCGTTCCGGGTTGGCCTTGGCGGACAGGTTGACCCAGTGGTTCAGGTAGTCGCCTGCGTCGTAGCCGATGAACGGCAGCATGGCCATGGGGTCGCGACGTACGACGCCGACGGCACCGGCCGCCGCAGCCGTGGTCTCGGAGGACAACGTGGAACCCATGAAGATGCCGTTGGACCAGTCGCGGGCCTCGGTGACCAAGGGGATGGTGGTCTTGCGGCGGCCGCCGAAGAGGATCGCGGAGAGTTCCACGCCGTCGGGGCTGAAGTATTCCTCGGCGAGCATGTCGATCTGGTCGATCGGGGTGCAGAAGCGGGAGTTCGGGTGCGCGGCCGGCTTGTCGGACTCGGGAGTCCAGGAGTTGCCCTGCCAGTCGGTCAGGTGCGCCGGAGTTTCCTCGGTCATGCCTTCCCACCAGACGCCGCCGTCGTCGGTCAGCGCCACATTGGTGAAGATGCTGTTGCCCTTCGCGATGGCGCGCATCGCGTTGGGGTTGGTGCCCCAACCGGTGCCGGGAGCGACGCCGAAAAGGCCGGCTTCGGGGTTGACGGCGCGGAGCTCGCCTTCCTTGCCGAAGCGCATCCAGGTGATGTCGTCGCCGAGGGTCTCGACCTTCCAGCCTTTGATGGTGGGGTCGAGCAGCGCGAGGTTGGTCTTGCCGCAAGCCGACGGGAACGCCGCCGAGATGTAGTAGGTCTTCTGCTCAGGCGAAGTCAGCTTCAGGATGAGCATGTGCTCGGCCAGCCAGCCTTCGTCGCGGGCCATAACGGACGCGATGCGCAGGGCGTAGCACTTCTTGCCGAGGAGGGCGTTGCCGCCGTAACCCGAGCCGAAGGACCAAATGGAACGCTCTTCCGGGAAGTGCACGATCCACTTGTCGGGGTTGCAGGGCCATGCGACGTCTGCCTGACCGGGTTCCAATGGAGCGCCAAGGGAGTGCAACGCGGGGACGAAGAAAGCGTCGGTCTGCGTAATGCGCTCAAGGACGTCGGTACCGATGCGTGCCATAATGCGCATCGAGGCAACAACGTAGGCTGAGTCGGTGATCTCGACGCCGAACTTCGGATCTTCAGCATCCAGGTGGCCCATGACGAACGGAATGACGTACATGGTGCGGCCGCGCATGGAGCCGGCGAACAGCCCGCGCAGCTTCTGCTTCATCTCAGCCGGAGCCATCCAGTTGTTGGTGAAGCCGGCGTCGTGTTCCTTGTCGGAGCAGATGAAGGTCTGCTCTTCCACGCGGGCTACGTCCGCGGGATCGGAGAATGCAGCGAAAGAATTGGGGAAGAGCTCTTGGTTCAGCCTCTTCAGGGTGCCGGCCGCGACAAGTTCGTCGGTCAGCTTCTTGTTTTCAGCTTCACTGCCGTCAACCCAGTGGATGCGGTCCGGCTGTGTCAGCTCGGCTACTTCCTCCACCCAGGCCAACAGGCGTGCATGCGTAGTAGGTGCCTTCTCAAGCAGCGGCAGTCGCGCCAGATCGCCCATCGTGGTTCCCTTCCTCGGGTTCAGTGGTGTGTCCTAAATGCTAGGGGGCGCGGAGTAGACCAATCTGGGTCCAGACATGGGATCTCTTGACCATTTCGGAGCAAAACCCCTAAAAATCAAGGATCCGCATCGGGGATTCGCTAAATTTAGTGACCAAGGTCACATAGACCGGTCTAGTTAGACAGATTACACCGCGTCGATTTGGCACCAACAGGGATCTCGCGTAAAGTTTATTGAGGTTCGAGGGGGGAATGGTTTTGAAACTCCCGAGAATCACCAAGATGCGCCCATAGCTCAGCTGGATAGAGCGTCTGTCTACGGAACAGAAGGCCGGGGGTTCGAATCCCTCTGGGCGCACAAATCAAGACCCGCACCGGACCCGGTGCGGGTCTTTTTTCGTTAAAGTTCTGGCCCGGGTTTGCCCTTGCCGTCGCGGCGGCCTCGATGTCTGGCCGCACAGTCCTCCCCATGTTTGCCGCGCCAAGGCCACCAAATGACGAGACTCGCCGTGTCGCAAACGCTTTCCCAAACCAAAGATGGGGACGCTGGTGCGGTCGCCGGGAACCTTCGGCAAGGGGAGTGATCCAGCAGAATCCGACGCCCAGCGTCGAGCAGGGACTGGGCGGCAACGGGTGATACGCGGTCGGCAGCGCAAAGGCAAGGGCCGCCGTCGTACTTCATGAAAGTACGACGGCGGCCCTTGCGCCTTGGTGCCTGGCCTTAGACTGCGACGGCCTCGCTGATGCGGCGGCGGATTCCGTCGAAGTGACGGTTGAGCAATTCGGCAGCCGCGGTCTTGTCCCCGGTTGCGACGGCGGTGTAGATGCTTCGGTGCATGGCCGCTGTGGCTACAAGATCTTCGTTGGCAGAGCCGATCTCCACGTGGATCTTCCGGTAGACCTTCCAGAAAACGCCCATGAGGTTGATGAGGAGTTCATTGTTCAGCGGCTCGAACAGCCGGCGGTGGAACTCGGCGTCGGCGGCTACAAAGTTCTCGCCAGCCTGGGCGAGCTCCTCCATCTGCTTGACGGATTCTTCGATCAAGGCGAGCTGTTCGGCGGTCATCACGTCCATGGAAGAACCGATCAGCCCCGATTCGAGGGCCTGGCGCACGTCCACGAGTTGCAGCGCCTCAAGCCCTTGGTGGCGCAGGGATAAGCGCCCACGGAACGTCAGGCCGTCTGCGAGCGCGTCGAAGTTGCTGGGGGCGACGAACATGCCAAAGCCGTGGCGGATCTCGATGACGCCCAGCGCCTGCAGCACTTTCAGGGATTCGCGAAGGGTGTTGCGCCCCACCCCCAACGCCACCGAGAGTTCATTTTCCGTGGGCAACGGATCGCCCGCCTCGAGCTCGCGTTCGAGGATCAATTCCATAATGTCCGACTGGAGGGCCCTGAGCCGGGCCTGTGCGCTGAACCGCGCCTGCGGAACGACACCGGAAGTGGTCATGGCTCTCCTTGCAAAAGTACCCATCCCCGGCCCGGATCCTCTCAGGATCAGGGACAAGGAATCAGTGCAGTGTTAATGTTGAGGTGAGCCTAGCGCCCACCGTGGATATATTGCTTCGCAACATACAATATCGGATGTCCCATCTCCCTGATAGATGTTCGCCTTTATTTTTGACCGCGCCCCGGTTCGAACCCGCGCAAGGTGAACCTCGGCGCAGCACCCATCGGCAGTACCTCGCCGGCAGCCCTGCGGCCACTCTCCGGGTCACTAGTGATCCAGATCTCGCTTGACGACTTCATGTGACCACCCTTACAGTTTCTTTACGAGCATCGGATGTCCTACATCCGATAACCAGAAAACTTGAATGGTGAGGCATCCTATGAGCAACACGATTAACAACCTGCCGCTGGTCAGCGACGCCAGCCGACGCAACTTCCTCAAGTTGACCGGGGCGATTGGAGCCGCGGCAGCCTTCACGGCCACTCTGTCCGCATGTGGCGGTCCTGCCTCCACCACCACGGGCGCAGCAAACAACACTGCGACCGTCAACAAGGATCTCACCATCGAAGCAGGCATCTCCTATGCCCTGTCCACGGGTTTCGACCCGATGACGTCCTCGGGAGCCACGCCGCAGGCCGCAAACCTGCACATCTTCGAAGGCCTCGTGGAGCTCCACCCCGCCACCCGCGAGCCCTACAACGCGCTGGCAGCGAGCGACCCCAAGAAGGTCAACGACACCACGTACCAGGTGACCATCCGCGACGGTGCCAAGTTCCACAACGGCGCCCCTGTCACCGCCGACGATGTTGTCTACTCCTTCACCCGCGTGATGGATCCGGCCAACAAGTCCTTGTTCTCCCAGTTCATCCCATTCATCAAGGACGTCAAGGCGCTCGATGCAAAGACGGTCGAGTTCTCCCTGAAGTACCCCTTCCCGGGCTTCGGACCGCGAATTTCCGTGGTGAAGGTGGTTCCGAAGGCGTTGGCCTCGGCGGATCAAAAGGGATTCGATGCCAAGCCCGTCGGCTCCGGCCCCTACAAGCTGATCTCGGCCGTCAAGGACGACAAGATCGTCTTCGAAGCATTCACCGACTACAACGGCCCCAAGCCCGCCCTCGCCAAGGGCATGACCTGGCTCTTGCTCTCGGACGCCGCAGCACGTGTCACGGCAGTCCAGTCGGGCCGCGTCCAGGCGATCGAAGACGTCCCCTACTTGGACATGGACGGGCTCAAGTCCAAGACCCGGGTTGAATCCGTGCAGTCCTTCGGCATGCTCTTCCTGATGTTCAATTGCGCCAAGGCCCCGTTCGACAACAAGCTGGTCCGCCAGGCCCTCCACTACGGACTGGACAAGGACGCCATCATCAAGAAGGCCTTGTTCGGCAATGCCAAGGCTGCGTCGTCGTACTTCCAGGAGGGCCACCCGGATTACGTCAAGGCCAAGAACGTCTACGGCTACGATCCCCAGAAGGCCGCTGACCTCCTCAAGCAGGCCGGCGTGGGCAACCTCGAATTCGAGCTGCTCACCACCGATACCGCCTGGGTCAAGGACGTTGCCCCGCTGATGCTGGAATCCTGGAACAAGATCCCCGGAGTCAAGGTCACCGCAAAGAACCTGCAGTCCGGTGCCTTGTACGCAGACAGGGTCGGCAAGGCCGATTTCTCGGTGGTGGCGGCCCCGGGCGACCCCTCCGTCTTCGGCAACGACGCAGACCTGCTCTTGAGCTGGTTCTACTCCGGCGCCACCTGGATGGCCAAGCGTGCCTACTGGACCACTCCGGAAAGCGCCACCCTTCAGGGTCTGATGGACAAGGGCTCGCAGGCCGCCGCGGCCGATGCGAAGAAGATCACCGGCCAAATCGTGGACCTCGTCTCAGATGAGGTTCCGCTATACCCGCTCTTCCACCGCCAGCTCCCCAGCGCGTGGGACGAAAAGAAGCTCTCAGGCTTCAAACCGCTCCCCACCACTGGGCTGTCCTTCATCGGCGTCGGCCGCACAGCCTAGCCCCACCACACGCTGAGCCGCCCAACTAGCTCGCATTTGTTGTCGTTTAGACGGCTCAAAACGACACCTACTGCGAGTTAGTTGGGTCCCCGCACCAAAGCAACCGGAGAACAAATTGGTCATGATATTGCGTCTGCTTGGACGCAGGCTCGCGGCATTGCCCTTGATGATCCTGGGCATCACGCTGCTGGTCTTCCTCGTCCTACAAGCAGCCCCGGGCGACCAGGCCAGCTCGGCCCTCGGCGAAGGCGCCAGCGAGGCCGCCAAACAGCAGTACCGCCAGGACAACGGCCTGAACGATCCCCTGTTCGTCCAATACTTCCGCTTCCTGGGCAGGCTCCTGCAGCTCGATCTCGGCGTAACCACCCCGCCGTCCAAATCGGTGGCAAGCATGATCGCCTCGGCCTTCCCGCTGACCCTCCAACTGACGTTCCTCGGCGTGATCATCGCCGTCGTCCTGTCCTTGGTTTTCGGCATCATCGGCGCCCTTTACCGCGACAAGTGGCAGGACCAGCTGGTCCGGATCTTCTCCATCGCGGCCATCGCCACCCCGTCCTTCTGGCTTGGCATCCTGCTCATCCAGTGGTTCGCGCTCGGTGACAACCCGCTGTTCCCCTCGGGCGGGATCGCGACGCCGGAGTCCGGCTTCGGCGGCTGGCTCAACTCGATGGCGCTCCCGGCCCTCGCTCTCGGCATTCCGGTCTCCGCTTCCCTTATCCGCGTGGTCCGCACCTCCATGGTGGAGGAGCTGGACCGCGACTACGTCCGGACAGCCATCGGCAACGGAGTCCCCTACCCCGAGGTGGTTTCGCGGAACGTCCTGCGCAACGCGCTAGTGACTCCGGTGACCGTGCTGGGACTCAGGATCGGCTACCTCCTGGGCGGCGCCGTCGTGATTGAAATGATCTTCGCCCTTCCCGGCATGGGCCAGCTGATCCTCAACGGCATCACCAACCTGGACGTCAACCTGGTCCAGGGCGTGGTCCTCACCATCTCGGTCACGTTCGTTCTGGTGAACATCGTGGTGGACCTCCTGTACCTGCTCATCAACCCCCGAATCAGGACGGTATAGCCATGCGCAGCAAACTTGCTGAACGGCTCAGCGCCCCGGGCGTCCGCTTCAAGTCCCTCCCCTGGGGATCGCGTTTTGCCCTGTTGTTCCTCGTGGTCATCGCCCTGGCGGCGATCTTCGCGCCGGTCATCGCGCCGCATGATCCCCTGGAAACGTTCATTCCGGCGCAAGCTCCGGACGGCGACCACTTCTTCGGCACCGACCGCCTTGGCCGCGACGTCTTCTCCCGGCTCCTTTATGGCTCACAGTCTTCGCTCATGATCGGCCTCGGCGCGGTGGCCCTTGCGATCGTCATCGGCGCGGTGCTTGGCTCGCTCGCCGCGACATCCAGCAAGGCCGTCAACGAGATCATCATGCGTCTCATGGACATTCTCATGGCATTCCCGGGGATCGCCCTCGCAGCCGTGCTGTTGGCGGCGTTCGGCAACTCGGTACCCACCATCATCGTCGCCATCGCCATCATCTACACCCCGCAGCTCGCCCGCGTGGTCCGCGCCAACGTGCTCGCCCAATACGGCGAAGACTACGTCCGCGCCGAACGGGTGATGGGTGCCAACCGCCCCTACATCCTCCTCAAGCACATTGTCCGCAACACGGCCGCCCCGGTGCTGGTTTTCGCCACGGTCATGGTGGCCGACGCCATCATCCTCGAAGCCTCCCTGTCCTTCCTCGGCGCCGGAGTCCAGGATCCCGCACCGTCGTGGGGCAACGTGATCTCCTACGGCCGTAACCTGGTCCTCTCGGGCGGCTGGTGGGCAACCACCTTCGCCGGCCTCACCATCCTGCTCACCGTGCTTGCGCTGAACATCCTCGCCGAAGGCCTCACCGATGCCATGGTGAACCCGAAGCTGCGCAAGGCTCCCGTGGTGAAGGACGACGACGGTGCTGCCGCTGCTTTTGCGGGCGCGGCGGTGGCGGGTGCCGCCATCGATACCGAGATCGCGACGTCGGTGGCCCAGTCATCCGTCGTGGAACAGCACGAGCTCGACGGCGTGCGGGACGCCAACGGCGATCCGCTCTCCGAAGAGGACTACGCGGCATCGGTCCTGAAGGATACTCGTGTCCTGAACAACCCGAGGCTCGCAGCCGAGAATCCCCACGCCCTGCTGAACAAGGAACTCGAACTCCTCGCTTCCATCGAGGCGAAGCGCACGGACCGGCTCCCCCAGGTCCCCGCCGATGCCCGGAACGTGCTCGAGGTCAAGAACCTGTCCATCCGCTTCCCCGGCCGTTTCGGCGAAACCGCGATCGTGGACAACGTCTCCTTCACTGTCCGCGAAGGGGAAACCATGGGCCTGGTGGGCGAATCCGGTTGCGGAAAGTCCATCACGTCCCTCGCAATCATGGGCCTCCTGCCCAAGACCGCCGAGATCACCGGTTCCATCACCTTCGATGGCAAGGAACTCCTGGATTCCGGCTCGAAGCACAGCAATGCGAAGGCCTACCAGGGCCTGCGCGGCGAACAAATCGCCATGGTCTACCAGGATGCGCTGAGCTCGCTCAACCCGTCCATGAAGATCAAGGAGCAAATGACCCAGCTGACCAAGCGCGGCGGCCGCAAGACCCCCGCCGAGTTGCTCGAAATGGTGAAGCTCGATCCCGTCCGCACGCTCGCCAGCTACCCTCACGAGCTCTCCGGCGGCCAGCGCCAACGCGTCCTGATCGCCATGGCTCTCTCCCGCTCGCCGAAGATCGTGGTGGCAGACGAACCGACCACCGCCCTCGACGTCACCGTCCAGAAACAAGTCGTGGAACTACTCAACGAACTGCGCGAACAGCTCGGCTTCGCCATGGTCTTCGTCAGCCACGACCTCGCCCTGGTAGCCTCCCTGGCGCACCGGATCACGGTCATGTACGCCGGCCAGGTGGTGGAATCGGCACAGGCTTCGGAGCTCCTGCAGAACCCCCGGCACGAATACACCCGCGGTTTGCTGGGCGCTGTCCTGTCGATCGAGGCCGACGCCGTCCGCCTCCACCAGATCCCCGGAACCGTCCCGTCCCCGCGCGACTTCGCTCCCGGCGACCGCTTTGCGGCCCGCTCGTTGAGGCCCGACGCCGACCCGAACCAGCAATTGGTCCTCGCCGTTGTTGAACCGGCCGGTGGCGGAGCAGACCGCGACCACTACTGGGCCAGCCACCTGAAGGAGGACGCAAAATGAGTGTTTCAACCGGTAAGCCGGTCATCGAACTCAAAGACGTCAAGGTCCACCACCGGGCCCGCACTGGCGGCTTCTTCCGGCCCAACATCGTCAAGGCCGTCAACGGCGTCGACTTCAGCATCAGCCGAGGCGAAACCGTAGGCATCGTCGGCGAGTCCGGCTGCGGCAAGTCAACGCTCGCTTCGGTGCTCGTGGGACTCCAGGTCCCGACGTCGGGCCAGGTGCTCTTCCACGGAACGCCGGCTATCAAACGCAACGCCCGGATGCGCAAGGAATTCGGACGTGCCGTATCCGTGGTCTTCCAGGACCCGGCCACGGCACTCAATCCGCGCATGACCATCCAGGACATCCTCACCGATCCCTTGCAGGTGCACGGCATCGGCAACGCCGCGTCCCGCTCGGCGAAGGTCAAGGAACTGCTGGCCCTCGTCGGCTTGCCGCAGTCGGCTGCCGAGGTCACGCCGTCGCAGGTTTCCGGCGGCCAGCGCCAGCGCGTGGCGATCGCCCGTGCCCTCGCCCTGGACCCGGACATCATCGTGGCGGACGAGCCGACGTCGGCCCTTGACGTGTCCGTCCGCGCCCAAGTCCTGAACCTGCTGTCCGACCTGAAAACCCAGCTGAACCTCGGCATGGTGTTCATTTCGCACGACATCCAGACCGTCCGCTACGTCTCCGACCGCATTTGCGTCATGTACTTCGGACAGATCGTCGAGGAAGGCCCGGCCGCGCAGGTCTTCGACAACCCGAGCAACGACTACACCAAGAAGCTGCTGGGCGCCGCGCCCAGCCTGCTCCACGCCTAAGTTTTTCCCATTCAGATCCAAACAACGGAGATTTCTGTGTCTACTCAGTTCCAGGGCGTCATTCCCCCGGTCATCACCCCCCGCCACGCAGACGGCCGCGTTGACACCGCGTCCCTGAAGAACGTCACCAAGCACCTGCTCGACGGCGGCGTGTCCGGCCTCTTCGTGTTGGGCTCCTCCGGCGAGGTCCCCTACATGACCAACGAAGAGCGCGAACTCGTCGTCTCCACGATCGCCGACGCGAACGCCGGTGCGGTGCCCCTGATTGTGGGCGCCAACGAACAAACCACCAACCGCGTCATCGAAGAAGCACGCAAGGTGGTTGACCTCGGCGCCGACGCAATCGTAGTCACCTCCATGTACTACGCCATCGGCAACGCCCAGGAGAACGAAACCCACTTCCGCAGCATCCACGCTGCGGTAGACAAGCCGATCTTCGCCTACGACGTCCCCGTCCGCACCCACTTCAAACTGCCCACCGACCTCCTGGTCTGCCTCGGCCGCGACGGCGTCATCGCCGGTGTCAAGGACTCCTCCGGCGACGACGTCTCCTTCCGCCAACTCGTCCTCGCAGCCAAGGACATTCCCAACTTCGACATCTTCACTGGCCATGAAATAGTCGTGGACGGGGCGCTCCTCGCCGGCGCCCAGGGCGTAGTCCCCGGCCTCGGCAACGTCGACCCCGCCGGTTACCGCCGTCTGTTCGACGCCACCCAAGCCGGAGACTGGACAGCCGCCGCCGCCGAACAGGACCGCCTGGCCGACCTCTTCGACATCGTCTACACCCCCAACGGCCGAGTCTCCGGCGGCGCAGCAGGACTGGGCGCCTTCAAGACCGCCCTCCAAATCATGGGCATCATCGAATCCAACACCATGAGCGCCCCGATGCTCTCCCTGAACGCCGAAGAAACCTCCGCAATCCGAACGATCCTCGAGCGCAACGGCCTGGTCTAGGGGGCGGCGACTTCGCGGCTTAGCTTCGGATCTGCGCTCACTTGAGCGGGTTGCCGGACATTGCCTCCAGTGGGTTGCCGGATGTCGCCTCAGCCTGTTTCCGTGGTCGGGTCGTGGCGGCGGACCAGTTTTGCCGTCCCTTAGACACCTCCCGACGCACTGCTACAGTCGCTGAGCGACTTCCGCAATGCTTTGGTCGGCGATGCGGGACTACACAAAACCGTCCCTCCGCCACTCGGGCGATCGCGGAACCTTTCGGGGCGGTCCACTTTGGGTCCGCACTGTGCCGCCGCGGGCGGAGCGACGGACGACGGTCGCAGCGTCAGCTGGGCCGACCGCCTGAGGCGCCGGGCCGGGGTCTTGCGTAGGCGCGCATCGCCGACCAGAGTCGTCTGAAGGTCGCCCAGCGACCGGAAGGCGACGCCGGAAGGTGTCTAAGCGCCGGCAAGGCCGCGGTTTGGGGCCGCCGCAACCACAGCTAACCCGACTGCAGACGGACCGCAGCAAACACGTGACGCAACAACGATGAACCCAACAACCGCAGCAAGAGACCCGGAGGACAAAACATGATGTACGTGGTCGGGGTTGATCTTGGTGGGACGAAGACTGCTGCCGGGGTTGTGGGGGCCGATGGGGAGGTGTTGTTTTCGGAGCAGATTCCTACGCTGAATCGGGGCGGGGGTGATGCCATTTTGAAGGCGACAGCGGCGCTCGTCGGGCGGCTCATGCGGCGGGCGGCGGGTGAGGGAATCGACGTCGGGCGTGTCGGCGTGGGTTCTGCCGGGGTCATCGATGCCGTGAATGGTGAAGTGGTTTCGGCGACTGATGCGATTCTGGGGTGGGCCGGGACGAGGTTGACCGCTGGTTTGGCGCAACTCCTTGGCTTGCCCCGGGGGTCGGTCAGCGCGGTCAACGACGTGCACGCGCATGCTCTTGGTGAGGCGTGGCGTGGGGCGGCCGCAGGGAGTTCGAGTTCGTTGATGGTGGCGTTCGGGACGGGCGTGGGCGGCAGCTTTGTGTTGGACGGCTCTCCTGTTTTGGGGCACCGCTATGTGGGTGGGCATGTGGGGCACTTTGCTTCGCCGTACGCTTATCACGAGGGCACGGCCCTCCCGTGCGTGTGCGGGGGGTCGGGTCACGTCGAGGCGATTGCTTCGGGGCCGGCCATCCATGAATCCTTCGTCCGTTTCGGCGGCTCCCCCGATGTACCGGACACCCGTGCTGTATTTGCCGTGGCGCAAGCCGCTTCCGCTTCCGGCTCCCCTGACGGTGCTGCCGCCGTCAAAGCCATCGGCGAGGGCGCGGGTGCCGCCGGGCAGGCGATCGGCGGGCTCGTCAACATCCTCGACCCGGAGACGGTCGTGGTTTCCGGCGGCTTGGCCGATGCGGGAGATTTCTGGTGGAGACCCATGGAACGGGCCCTGCGCAAAGAGCTCATGGCCCCGCTTGCTGACATTCCCGTGCTTCGGGCGGCGCTGGGCAATACCGCGGCCATTGTGGGCGCGGCCAAACTCGTCCTGAACTAACACCCGAACTCCCAAATACACGAAAACCCGAACACCTCGCAAGGAGACACCCCATGATCCTGACCCTCGATGGCCTCGAAGCCCTCCGCTCGCAGCTGATCGTCTCCTGCCAGGCGTACCCGGGCGAGCCTATGCGCGATCCACGGACGACCGGCCAGGTGGCGGCGTCGGCGGTTATCGGTGGTGCCGCCGCAGTCCGGGTCCAGGGCATCGCGGACGTCCAGTTCACCCGTACTGCTGTGGAGGTTCCCGTGATCGGGCTCTGGAAGGACGGCCACGACGGCGTCTTCATCACCCCCACGCTCCGGCACGCCCTCGCCGTCGTGAATGCCGGCGCCCACGTCGTGGCTATTGACGGCACGCGGCGTCCGCGTCCCGACGGATTGACCCTCAAGCAAACCGTCGATGGAATCCACGCCGAATCGCATGCCTTGGTCATGGCTGACTGCGGTTCCTACGCTGATGCAATGGCCGCCGTCGAAGCCGGCGCGGACATGATCGGCACTACGCTGGCCGGGTATACCGCTGAGCGTTCCAAGACAGACGGCCCCGATCTTGAGCTTCTCGCGGAGATCGCCGGCGCCGGACTAGGAAAGCCGCTCATCGCCGAGGGACGCATCCACACCCCCGCGCAGGCCCGCCAAGCCCTCGACGCCGGGGCGTTCGCGGTGGTCGTCGGCACCGCGATCACCCATCCGGCCAGCATTACGGGCTGGTTCAAGGACGCTATGCACGCCTGACTTCCGGTAGAAACCCCGACCCGGGTCCCTGAACCGAGCCGGCCTCCGGGCGTAGGCTTCTCCCATGGCTGAGGAGAATATCCGGGAATTCGATGTGATCGTGATCGGCGCCGGGGCGGTGGGTGAAAACGTTGCAGACCGAGTGGCCCGGGGCGGGCTTACCGCGGCCATTGTCGAGGCTGAGCTCGTCGGAGGGGAATGCTCCTACTGGGCCTGCATACCATCCAAAGCGCTCCTACGGCCTGGAACCGCATTGCACACCGCACAATCAGTACCCGGAGCATCGGACTCCGTCACGAAGGTCCTGGATCCCGCGCCGGTCCTGAAGAACCGCGACTACTTCACCAACAAATGGCAGGACGACGGCGCGGTCCAGTGGCTCGTGGACACCGGCATCGAACTCATCCGGGGCCGGGCGCGCATCACGGGCCCCCGCGAAGTCCAAGTGGATGGCAAGGACGGCAACAGCTACTCGCTCAAAGCCCATCACGCCGTGGTGGTGGCCACCGGATCCACACCGCTCATCCCGAAAATCGACGGCCTGCGCGCTGTCCCGTACTGGACAACCCGCGGCGCCACGTCTGCACGGCAAATCCCCGGACGGTTCATAGTGCTGGGTGGCGGAGTTGCCGGCGTCGAACTTGCCCAGGCGTTCGCCCGCCTGGGCTCGACGGTCACAATAGTTGCCCGAGGCAGGCTGCTCAGTACTTTTCCCGAGGAGGCCGCCAATCTGGTTGCTGCGGGACTGCGGGCCGACGGCATCGATCTTCGGCTTGGGACGGACACCGCGCGCGTCGAACACGACCTGGACCACGCCTTCAGCGTCACGCTCGGCGACGGGACGGTCTTGAACAGTGACGAGTTGCTCGTGGCAACGGGCCGGCGGCCGAACCTGGACAGCTTGGGACTTGAGAACGTGGGGCTCGACGCCGAAGACGGGAAGGCTTTGCGCCTCACCACGGACTCGAGCGGCTTGGTTGAGGGCGCCGCCAGCGACGGCACCAGCGGGCTGTGGCTATACGCGGCTGGCGATGCGGCGGGCGCTGCCCTCCTGACGCATCAAGGCAAGTACGAGGCGCGGGCAACCGGCGATGCCATCGTGGCGCGGGCCAAGGGAACCCTCCACGGCACCCCGAAGCCCTGGAGTTCCTTCGCAAAAACGGCCGACGAATATGCGATCCCCAGCGTCGTCTTCACGGATCCGGAAGTGGCATCCGTAGGCCCCAGCCTCAAGCAGGCCCTCCAAAAGGGCATCAACGCAAGCTCGGTGGAACTGCCCATCAACGTGTCCGGATCCCAGCTACATTCGAAAAATTACCAAGGCTGGGCACAACTGGTAGTGGATGAGGACCGGAAGGTGCTGGTGGGCGCGACATTCGCCGGTCCTGGGGTGGCCGAGCTTTTGCATGGCGCAACCATCGCGATTGTCGGCGAAGTCCCGTTGGACCGGCTGTGGCACGCGGTGCCGTCGTTCCCGACCATCAGCGAGGTGTGGCTGCGCCTGCTGGAGAAGTACGGCCTGTAGCCCTGAGATCCGTTGTGGGGCGGAGGACGCGGGAGGACAATGGCCGCATGGCCAAGCACCTCGACATCGACGGACACCCAACCTGGGTGGAAGACCGGGGAGGTTCCGGCGAACCGCTCCTGCTGCTGCACGGAGGCCTGGGCAACAGTGACGATCTGCTCAGGAGCATCGGACCGGGCCTGTCGGAGCGGTTCCGCGTGGTCGCCTTCGATCGCCGCGGACACGGCTATACGGCGGACACGGATGCCGATTTCCACTACGCGGACATGGCCACCGAGACGATCCGGGTGCTCGAGGACGTCGTGGGCGGACCAGCCCATCTGGTGGGGTGGAGTGACGGCGGGATCGTCGCCCTCCTTGTCGCGCTCCGACGGCCTGAACTAGTGCAAAAGCTAGTGGTCATTGGTACGAATTACCACTACAACGGCACCGTCCCCTTCGACATGGACCTGCAATCGCCCATCGCGCAGGAACTCGGAAAGGCCTACATCGAGCGATCTCCCGACGGGGCAGAGCACCTTGACGCTGTCTTTGGCAAGAGTGTCGCGATGTTCACTACGGAGCCGGCACTCACCACCACCGACATCTCGCAAATTACCCAGCCGGTGCTCGTCATCGTTGGCGACGACGATGTGGTCACGTTGCCCCACACTCTTTCGTTGTACGAAGCCCTCCCCCAAGGCCAATTGGCTGTCGTCCCCGGAGCATCCCACGGCCTTCCCCTGGAACAGCCGGAAGCCGTCGCGGGCCTGGTAAGCAATTTTCTGGCCGCGGCGGAGCCGCCCCGTACTTTCATGCCCGTACGCCGCGCAAAGCCTACCGGCGGCTAGCTTCCCAAGGAGCCGAGCATCTATTTGAACTGACCGGTCAGTTCAGTTTACAATTGGGAGCAGACTACTGGTTCTGCGAAAGGTCCAATTGTGCTGTCTGCACAGCAACTCCAGATCGACGGCCGACGGGACGATCTCCTGCCTCCCACCTCGCTCGAAGCCAGGCGCGGGGAGCTCCTCCTGGTCAGCGGCGACGGCCAGGACCAGCGCACGGCATTGGCACTCGCGCTGAGCGGCCGGATGAAGCCCGGCAAAGGCCTCCTGAGCTGGGACAACTCGGCAAAGACGAAGAAGATCCGGGCGGCGAGCGCCCTGATTGACGCTCCTGGCGTCAACGAGCCAGAGCAGCACTTGAGCGTCCGGGACCTCGTCACCGAAGACCTCTCCCTCATCCCCCGCCGCTACCGGGGCGCCCTCCTCAGCAAGCCGTGGCTCAAGGTCAACCGCTTCGAGGACATCGCCGGGCTCTGGATTGAGCAGCTCCCCGCAGACCGCCGCCTCGAGCTGCTGACCGCCCTCGCCCTCGCCGACCCTGCCCTCGACCTCCTGGTGCTCGATTCCCCGGACCGGCACAGCGCGAACCCTGCCGACTGGCTTCCGAGGCTTGAACAGTTGGCGTACGACGCCGGGCGGCCGCTCGCCGTCGTGGCGGTCGTTTCCGCCCTCCCGGACAACTGGGACGGCCCGGCCGCGGTGATCGGCAACTCGATCATGCATACGGCACCCGCCGAGCCGGCCGTCGAACCCCTCGAAATCGCTCAAGAAGATCCCGAAGAAGTACCCGAAACCCTGCAAAGGACCGCAAAGTGACTGTTCTGCGGCTGGCCCGCTCCGAACTCAAGCGCATGACCGGCGGGCTCCTGCCTAAGCTGACCATCCTCGCCCTCACCATGGTTCCGCTGCTCTATGGAGCCGTGTACCTTTACGCGAACTGGGATCCTTACGGCAACCTGAACCAGATCGACGCCGCCCTGGTCGTCGAGGACGCGGGAGCCCAGCCAGCCAACGGCCCCGAACTGCAGGCAGGCCGGAAGGTTGCCGACAGCCTCGTGGAGGGCCACGTCTTCAACTGGCAGCGGGTGACAACCACGGCGGAGGCCGACGCCGGTGTGGAATCCGGCAAATACGCCTTCGCGCTGAAGATTCCGAAGGACTTCTCAGCCAACCTGGTCTCTCCCGGCCGCTTCGACGCCGCCAACCAGGCGATGCTCAACGTCACTACCAACGACGCGAACAACTACCTCCTCAGCACCATCGTGGACAAGCTCACCACCGCGGTGCACTCCACCGTGGCCAAGGAAGTCGGTGAGGAAACGGCCAACCAACTCCTCACGGGCTTCGGGACCATCCACGCTTCCATCGTCAAGGCCTCCGATGGCGCCTCCCAGCTCGCCGACGGCGTCGGCAAACTCAGCGACGGAGCGGCAACCCTCCACGACGGCACCAGCAAGCTCAGCGGGGGCGCGTCCGAGCTTCTGGCGGGGCAAAACAAACTGCGCGACGGCGCCAATCAGCTGAACGACGGCGCCGGCCAGCTCAGCGCGGGGCTCACCGAACTGAAGAACAAGACCGCTTCCCTCCCGTCCGATTCACAAAAGCTCGCCGAGGGCGCCGCCCAAGTAGCCGCCGGAAACGCGCAGCTGAACGCGAAAGTCCAGGACGTCGTCGGGCAACTCTCGGCGTTCGACGCCGGGGCGCGCGACCGCGTCGTGGGCAGCACCCAGAAACTCGTGGCGAGTGGTGTCATCACGCAGGACCAGGCAAATAAGATCATGGCGGACTTCGACACTGCCGCTGGGTCCGGCCCGGTCACCGACGCCAAAGCCAAAATCTCGGCCGATGCCGCCCAGATCCAACAGCTTTCCAACGGATCGGCCGCTGTCAGTGCGGGTGCCGCCAAACTTGCGGGCACCACGCCGGCGCTGACTGGGGCCATCGGCCAGGCCTCGGCAGGCGCGGACCAGCTCAGCTCCGGCGCTGGGACGCTGGCCGCGGGTGAACAGTCTGCCGTCAACGGCACCGCGGCCCTCGCGGACGGTGCCGCAAAGCTCGACGACGGCGCGGCGCAGCTTGCCAGCGGTGCAGCCACGGCCGCAGACGGATCCCGCACCTTGGCGAGCGAGTTGGCGAAGGGCGCGGGCAAGGTCCCGAACCCGAACGACGCCCAGAAGAGCGAGGTGTCCAAGGTGATCGCCGATCCGGTCGCGGTCAACAACGTTTCGCAGGCGAAGGCAGGGTCCTATGGTGCCGGCCTGGCCCCGTTCTTCCTGACGCTGTCCCTCTGGATCGGCGTGTTCATGCTGGTCCAGGCCATGCGTCCTATCACGCAGCGGGCCCTGGCCTCGAACGCTCCGTCGTGGAAAATCGCCGTCGGCGGCTGGCTGCCGTTCTTCGTGGTGTCCGTGCTGCAAGCCAGCATCCTCACCCTCGTGGTGGACCTGGGGCTGGGGCTCAACGCGGCCCACCCGGTATGGATGTGGTTGTTCATGCTGGCTGCTGTCATGGCGTTCACGGCCCTCATCCAGGGCATCGTGGCTTTGCTGGGAACTCCCGGAAAGTTCGTGGTGCTGGTCCTGCTGGTCCTGCAGTTGGTGTCTTCGGGAGGAACGTTCCCGTGGCAAACCACCCCCATGCCGCTGCATGTGGTGCACGAGATCATGCCCATGGGCTACGTGGTGACCGGCATGCGGCACCTGATCTACGGTGGCGACTTGTCCATGATCTGGCCGATTGTCCTGGGCCTGCTTGGCTACACTGTGCTGGGAGCCGCGCTTTCCACGCTGGCCGTCCGCAAGCACAAGTTCTGGACCCTCAAGACCCTGAAGCCGGAGATCGCGGTATGAGCATGCAAGAGCCGGATGTCCCCGGGCTCCCGGAGAAGAAGCTCCGCCCGGCCCGCACCAACGCGACCAAGCAGCGGCTCTTCGACGCTTCCATGGAGCTGATCGGCGAGCGCGGCGCAGCAGGCGTCACGGTGGACGAAATCGCGGCCGCAGCCGGAGTGTCCAAGGGAACGGTCTACTACAACTTCGGGAGCAAGTCCGATCTGATCGCCCAGTTGCTGCGTCACGGCGTCGACATCATGCTCGGGCGGCTCCAGAGAATCGAAGGCCTGCACGCCGATCCGCTCGAGGCCATGGAAGCCATGCTCGGGCAAGCCATGGACTTCATGGACGATTACCCGTCCTTCGCGCGGCTCTGGATCAGCGAGAACTGGCGGACACCGAGCGAATGGGGCAAGCTCTTCGTCGAACTCCGCAGCGAGTTACTGGCGGTGATCGGCGCGGCCATCGAAAAGGTCGCCTCCACCTACACCGTGGATGCCGGCATTGCCCGGGGCAGCCTCGAAGCGGCGATGTTCGGAGCGATCTTCGTGGTGGGCCTTGACAGGCAGACGTACAACCCCGAGCGCACCCGCGAACAGAGCATAGCTGCCATCATGACCATCATGCGCGGCTATGTGCTGCGGTAACGGTATGGCAACTGCCGCGTCATGAGGCGTGGCGATGCTCCGGTCAGGGATGATTAATCCCATGCGTCACATGGGGAACAGCGGAAAGCTTGCGATCATCTCTGCCGTGGTGTCCGCTGGTTTGCTGGTGCTCCTCGCCATCACCCTTGAGGAAACCGTGATGTACACCTTCCTCGGAGTCTTGGCAGTTGGCTACTTGGCGTGCGTCGCCGAGGTTTTCGCCCGTCGAAGGTACTTCATGCTGGTTCTCGGAGCTATCTCGACGATCCTGTTCATCGCTTTCGGAATCGCGTTCCTGCGCATGTGGGGCCTGGCCTTCAACCAGGACGAGAATGCCCTGGGCAGCGCGGTCAGCACCAAAGATTCGGACATCTACTTCTACCTCGCCGCACTCGCCGGGTGCATCTCCTTGCTGGTCTTGTTCGTGGCGGCGGTATGGCCCTCCCGCAAGAACCGTGCGAAGGTCGCGGCCCGACAGGCTGCCCGGCGGCCGGCGGCCCGTCCGGCGTCGCGTCCTTCCCCGGCACCCGCCAGGCCCGCCCAGCGGCCGGCGGCCCGTCCGGCGTCGGGGACTGCCAAGCGTCCTGCGCCCCGCAGCCCGGCAGCGCCTACCAAGCGAGCGACGTCCGGATCCCTTCCTCCGCGATCGCCGGTTCAGCGCAAGCCGGCCCCCAAGCGTTGAGGCACTTCGGGCGCCCCCGCTTCCTCAGGTTTGGCGCGCCGCTGCAGCACGGCAGTCGCCACGCCGCCCAGCAGGAGGAGGCCACCGGCCAGCTCCGCCGCCGTCGGGACCTCTGAGATGAGCAGCCACGCGGCGGTCATTCCCACCACAGGAACCAACAACGTGAACGGCACCACGGCCGAGCTCGGGTAAAGGCTGAGCAGCCGGTTCCAGATGCCATAGCCCACGAGCGAGGCGAACACGGCCGTGTAGATGGCGCTCAGGATGGTCGCCGGCTGAAGGTTGGTGAGGGTCCCGACGACGGCGGCCGGGCCGTCCACGATGAGCGACAAGCCTGCGAGGGGCAACGGAACCACGGCCCCGGACCAGACCACCAGCCCCAGTCCCGAGGCCGCCTTCGCCTTGCGTGCGATGATGTTTCCCGCGGCCCAGGACGACGCCGCTGCGAGCACGATCATGAGCGGCACCACCGGGGCCACCAAGCTTCGACCCACCGCTACGAGGGCCAGTCCGGCCACACCGAGCACCACCCCTGTCAGTTGGCGCTTGCTCGGCCGCTCCCCCAGGAACCGGGCGGCCAACAGCACCGTCAGGAGCACTTGCGCCTGCAGCACCAACGAAGCGAGCCCGGCCGGCATACCGAGGGCCATGCCAAGGTAGAGGAGGCCGAACTGCCCGGCGCTCATGAACAGCCCGACGCCGATGATCGCCTTCCAGCTCACGTCCGGTTTGCGGACGAAGAAGATGCAGGGGAACACCACCAGCACGAAGCGGATGGCCACGAACAGCAGCGGCGGCACGTCCGCCGCGCCACCGCTCCCGTGGCCGCCAATTCCGCTTGCGGGATGGAGGCCAAAATCGATCGCGACGAAATTCAGGCCCCAAAGGATGGCGACAAGGACGGCGAGTGCTGAGTGTCGGATATTCACGATTCAACTCTGACAGCCAATCGGATGAAGCACCAGCGTTGAGTTCTGCATCAAATCATGTACGTTTGCTTCATGATTGAGATTGCGGCGTTACGGGCCCTCGTAGCAGTGGAACAGCAAGGATCCGTGGTGGCGGCCTCGGAGGCCATGGGCTTCAGCCCGTCGGCAGTCTCCCAACAGATCAAGAAGCTCGAGAAGCAAAGTGGTGTGACCGTCCTCGAGCGCCACGGCCGCGGCGTGCTGCTCACCGACCGGGGCATGGCATTGGCCGAGTACGGACGCCGGATCCTGGGCGAATTGGAGGAGTTGCAGGCCACCCTGCTCGCCGACCCCGCGAAGCCGAGCGGAGTGCTTCGGCTCGTCGGGTTCTCGACGGCCTGCCGCGGCCTGGTTGGTCCGATGCTGGGGAAACTGGGCGCGGCCGGGGCTGTTGCCCCCGCCTCTTCGGCCGCGGCGAGCTCCAGGCTTGACGGCTCCGGGCTTGAAATCCGGGTGGTGGCCGAGGACCCGCGCGAGGCCGTCCAAAGGGTCGCAACCGGTGAAGCCGATCTCGGCGTCGTACACAACTGGCACTCGGTGCCTTTGGTGATTCCGGAGAACATGGTCCACGAGGACCTCTGCCTGGACACCGCCGACGTCCTGCTGAACTCAGCGCACCCGCTGGCCGGCCGGACCGCCGTCGAGCCTTCAGACCTGGTGGACGAACGATGGATCAGCACCCCGGCAGGTGCCATCTGCAATGAGGCGTTGCTGGCCATCTTCGCAGGCCTCGGGCGCGTGCCGGACATCCGCATTTTCGACCCCGACTTTTCCACTCATATCGCCATGGTTCAGCAGGGGGTTGCGGTGGCCCTCGTGCCGCGGCTCGGCAGGCCCGAACTCCCCGCCGGAGTTGTGGCGGTGCCCGTGGTCAACCCGATGCAGCAACGCCAAGTGGGAATCGTGTACCGGAAGACCATGACGGCAAGCCCCAGCATCCGCCACGTGGTGGGCTTGCTGCAGGAGGTGGCCGCGGGCCTCGACGTCGGCTAGCTGCCCGCCGGCCGCGCGAACTGGCAGCAAATGCCCTCTGGCGGCGCAAAAAGGGGCATTAGCTGCCAAGTCGCGCCGAGGATTTTACTTCCTGGGGCGGGGAACCGCGAAGTGGGTCAGGCGGGCATCCTGCCCGTCGAGTTCAGCCCACGGCTTTTCGAGTTCCATCACGGTCAAGGCGCTGGTGGGGTAACGCGTCGCGGCATCCATGTAGGCGTCATGGTCGGAGTCGCGGGAAGCCAAGTGCATCGCGAGGTCCTGCACTCCGGGCATGTGCGAGAAGATCATGAGTGTCGTGACGGTTTCCGGCACGTGGTTGATGACGGTCAACATCCGCTGCGCGGAGGCGGCATACAGGCCGTCCTCGAGTTTCGGCGTCGGGGCCTTGTCCCCCAGCTCGCTGCACACCCACGTGCAGGTCTGCCGGGTCCGCAGCGCCGACGAACACAGGATGAAGTCAGGAATCACGTGGTGCCTGAGGAGCCATTTCCCGGCAAGGGGTGCCTCCCGGTGGCCACGCTCGGCAAGGGGTCGCTCATGATCCGGCACCCCAAGGGGCCAGTCCGACTTCGCATGCCGCATGATCACCAGCCGCTTGATGTGATGCTCGCTCATCCCCCCACCCTACTATCCCAACTAGCTCGCATTAGGTGTCGTTTTGGGGCCCGTAAACGACAACAAATGCGAGTCAGTTGGGTAGACCGCGGAAGCGAAAGCGCCCGCCCCCAAGCAGGGAGCGGGCGCCTTGAGCGCGTGGAGACTAGATCGAGTATTCCGGAGCGGCCCAGACGATGACCTCGGGGTGCTCGTAGAAGCGGTAGCCCTGGCCCCGTACCGTGCGGACGGTGTTTGCGAGGCGGCCGAGCTTGGAGCGGAGGCGCCGGATGTGGACGTCGATGGTGCGCTCGTTGGGGACCTCTTCGGCGTTGCGCCACAGGCCCTCGAGGAGTTCGTCGCGGCCAACGGTTCGGGTGCCGTTCTCGACGAGGTAGTTGAGAAGCTCGAACTCCTTGAACGTGAGGTTCAGGGATTCGCCGTCGAGGTGCACTTCGCGGCGGGCGAGGTCGATCAAGACGCCGGACGGGCGGGCTTCCTGTGCAGGCTGCGGACGGAGCGCCTCGGAACGCTGGCGGTTGCCGACGGTGGGGTCACCGAAAGTCGAACGGACGACGTCGAGCGCGGAACCGGGCGCGCTGGCCGGGGCTACCGCGACGGCGGCGTAGCTCTCGGCGCCGGAAACGAGGGACTGCGCGTAGGCCCGGATTTCCTGGGCAAGCTTGGCGATGGATGTTCCGGCGGCCGCGGCGGTATCTTCGTCGATGCCCATGTAGAGCACGAACCCGCGGGCCACATTGTCGTTGGCAACGGGACGGATGGAGCGGTCCGCTGGAGCAAGGACAGGCGTGGGTGCGGTCATCGGCGAGGCCTCGTTGGCGGGAACAGCGCGGAGCTGGCCGTAGGAGTTCGGGTTGTAGCCCTGGGGGACATAACCGGGTGCCTGGCTGCCACCCTGCGGTGCGGGCTGGGCGTAGGCCGGGCGGTTGCCGAAGCCGGGACGCAGGCCAGCGTTCGACGCGGCCTTGTTGGCGTTACGGACGGAGATGTGGACGTATCCGGATGCAACTGACATGGATTGCTTACCTCAATGTGAATAGCCGTCATCGCGGCTTCGAATGCTGGTCTGGTCCCCGCAATGAGATGGGGAGGGGCGCCCGACGCTGGGCAGGGGGCGAATGCCTGAAACTTCTTGGGGTCTTAAGTTAGGCATGCATTCGACAACAGCTCATCGAAGGACCAGCGGGTGCGCTGGGCTCGATCGCTGCGGCTGCAGATGCTGTTGAGTTCTTGTTCACATTTGAAGTGTGCAACGTAACAAAGGGAACTTGCAAGTAACAAAGGACCGGACCGTCCACATTTTGAGACGAATCGGACTATTGTGCCGCACATCACAATTCAGACATGTCCAAATGTGACCCATTCTCGTTCGTCACACTGGCCTTTATGAGCACAATATTCGAAGCAGGTTTGATGAAATGACCGTTTTCTGAATATTAAGTCACGTCACGCGCTTGCCTTTGAATCTCGAGATATGAAACAACCCTTGTCCAATCGTGAGTCTGCATCTCATGGAAATTTTTTGCCAATTCGTCTGCTACGGGCCTCGTTGCAGTGCAAGCGCGACGCGCCGTCGTGACCTTCTTTGAATCCGGAAAGCGCTTGCGACACGGCGAGTCACGTCATTCTGAGGCCAAAGCGCGACAAAGAAGGTCAGGACGGAGGCAAGCAGCACCCATCGCTAGTTGGTAGTGCCGGTTCCTTGGGTGCTTGAGTTGGTGGCCGTCACGATCTGGATGGACTGGGCCGTGTACTTGTCGGATTCCTTGAGCGAAGTGACCCTCACGCTGGATCCGGATTTCACATCGGCGAGCGTCAGGGTGGTGGCGGTGGTTCCGCTTCCGCGCTGCCGCATGCCTTCCGCGACCACGACGTCCGTTCCCAGCGCATAGGTTTTCGTGAACCCGTCCTCGCTCTTGACGGTCATGGAGCTCGCCGAGATGTCGGTAACCGTTCCCAGCTGGCCCGCCATGGTGACGTAGGTGCCGCTTTGGAGGACCACATATTCCGAGTGGATCGCCGCATTCAGACCGCCCATCCCCACCCCGAGGCCGCCCGGACCTGCGTTCGCGCCGCCTGGGCCGCCGAATCCGCCCTGGCCGTTCTGCCCGGCGCCCGGCGCCTGCGCACTGCTGGTGTCAGCCGCCACGGTCCCGTTGCCCGCGGCGTAGGCACCGGCCCCTGCCGCCGCAGCGACCACGACCGTTACGCCGCCGACAATGATCCCCTTCTTCAAGCTCCAATTCTTGAAAAACGAGGGGCGCGTTTGTCCGGAGTTGTATTGCTGCGGGGTACCCCACCCCGCGGCGGGCTGCTGGTTCACCGGCGGCTGCGGGGCACCCCACCCCGCGGCAGGCTGCTGGCTCGCCGGCGGCTGCGGGGCGCCCCACCCGGCGGCAGGTTCCCCGGCTAAAGGCTGCCCGGAATCATCAAGGGGGCGGATCACCGGCTGCGGGTGCCCGTTCCCCGGCTCGGAACCAGGTACAGAGGGGTTGTTTTGCTGATCCATGGTGTGTTCTCCATCGAAATCGAGACTGTTGGTCGTGGTAGTGCTTGTCCCAAACAGCGTCAGCCGCTTTGCTGTGCATTGGCTGTGTCGAACTGCAGGCTTGCCTGTGACCTCCCGCAGAGTGGGTCGGATGCTCCCCGAACCGGCACAACCTCTGGACAGGTGGCTAGGCTGGGACTCACAGGGTGCTCACAGCAACGGCAAAGCACTGGCAAACCCGCAGATTGGAGAGTTGTCCCATGGCATCCTCGCACTCCATGACCAACAACCTTCCGCAACTCAGCCACCCGGACGGTTCCCCCATCCGTGCCCTTGTGGTGGACGACGAACCCAGCCTCGCCGAGCTCATGAGCATGGGCCTGCGCATGGCGGGTTGGTCGGTGGCGGTGGCCGGCGACGGTCCCGCCGCAGTAAAGCTCGCCAAGGACTTCCGGCCGGATGTCCTGGTACTGGATGTGATGCTTCCGGGGTTCGACGGCGTGGAGCTGCTGGGCAGGATCCGCGCCTTTGCGCCTGAGGTGCCTGCGCTCTTCCTCACCGCGAAGGATGACGTGCAGGACCGGATCGTCGGCTTGGCCGCCGGCGGCGACGACTATGTCACCAAGCCCTTCAGCATGGAGGAAGTCCTGCTGCGCCTGCACCGGCTGGTCCAGCGCTCGGGCGTGGCCGCGATGGACACGGCCGAACTGGTGGTGGGTGACTTGACCCTGAACGTGGACACCCGTGAAGTCACCCGCGCCGGCGAAGACATCCCGCTCACGGCAACCCAGTTCGAGCTCCTGCGCTATCTCATGGAAAATCCCAAGCGCGTGGTCAGCAAGGCCCAGATCCTGGACCGCGTGTGGGACTACGATTTCGGCGGGCAAGCCAACATCGTAGAGCTCTACATCTCATACCTGCGCAAGAAGATCGAGGCCAACCACCCGCCCATGATCCACACTGTGCGTGGAGCAGGCTACGTCATCAAGCCCGCCGAATAGCCGGGGCTCCGAATGTCCGCACTCTCGGGTATCCCCCGCCAGACCGACCACAGCTGGTTCAATCCTTCAACCTGGCACTTGCGCACGCGCTTGATCCTTCTCTCGATGGCACTCCTCGTGGCCATCTGCGGCGCCGTCGGGGTGGTCAGCTACGCCTCCATGGATGTGTTCCTCACGAAGCAGCTGGACCAGCAATTGATGCAGGCCTCCCATGGCCGCCCGCCGCAAGGCAATCCTGGCGGCCGCCCGGACCCCTTGGATCCCAGGGGCCAGAGCATCGGCACGCTGAATGCCCGCATTCTTGCCGGTCGGGTGAGCAGCGATGCAGGATTCTTGTCCTCGGATGCCACCCGCGCTCCGCTGACGCCCAGCGACGCTCAAATCCTCTCGGCGCTCCCCCCCGATGGCCGACCGGTTGATCGCACCCTGTCCAATGGCGGTTACCGGCTCGTGGCCACCGAAACTCCTTACGGCGATGTTGTCATCACGGGGCTGCCGCTCGCCTCGAAGCAGGACACCGAGGCCTCGCTCGTCTGGACCATGGTGCTCGTGTCCTTGGGCGGGCTGGTCCTGATCGGGCTGGCCGGAACCGTGCTCATCCGCCGCACCATGCGCCCCCTGGAGCAGCTCTCCGACGTCGCTACGAAGGTATCGAAACTTCCGCTCGACGCCGGTGAGGTGGCACTCGCGGTGCGCGTTCCGGCGTCGGCGGCCCATCCGAGCACGGAAGTGGGAAGCGTCGGCCATGCTTTGAACCTGATGCTGGACAATGTTTCCAGAGCCCTCGAGGCGCGCCAGCAAAGCGAAACAAAGGTGCGCCAGTTCGTGGCCGACGCCTCACACGAACTACGCACTCCGCTGACCGCCATCCGCGGCTATACCGAGCTCTTGCGCATGACGGAGACGTTCACCGAGGACGGTCGCAAGTCACTGGCCCGTGTGCAGAGCCAGTCAGAACGCATGACCACCCTCGTCGAAGACCTCCTCCTGCTGGCCCGGCTGGACGAAGGGAAGGCCCCGGAGTTCACCGATGTGGACCTCACGCAGTTGGTGATCGAGACCGCCAGCGACGAGAAAGTCATGGCCCCGGATCACATCTGGCAGCTCAAGCTTCCGGACGAGCCCCTCATGGTCCGTGGCGACACCACTCAACTCCATCAGGTTTTGGCGAATCTGCTCTCCAATGCCCGCAAGCACACGGAGGCGGGAACCACCGTGGTCACAAGCGTCATGCGTTCGGCCGACGGCAGCGCCGTGGTGACGGTGACCGACAACGGGCCGGGCATCCCGCCTGAATTCCAGGGCAGGATCTTCTCACGTTTTGCCCGTGCCGACGCCGCCCGCTCGGGTTCCGAGGGCACGTCCGGGCTCGGCTTGTCGATCGTGGAATCCATTGTCCAGGCGCATGGTGGAACCGTCGAAGTGGCATCGCGGGCCGGCCGAACGGAATTTGCGGTGCGGCTTCCGGCGCTCAGGACCGCCACGGCCTGAACGGCAACCCAGGAGGGCGTGACGCCGGTGCGCGGCGAGCGCAAGTTGACCCACCGGCGTCGTGATCTCCGTTACCTAAATGTGACTTGAGCGGAATCCTCCTGTACCGTCGAATAGGTGCGCTGGATAATTCCGGCCACCGCCGGGTAGGCGCCGAGCTCTGCCCCTCCCCGGTGCCCAACAGTCCAGGCAGAGACGGGGGACCCAGGTCTCCGGGCAAGCGCTCATGTTGAGCCAGCCCTAGGGGTGAAGCCGTACAGCCACGATTCCCTGTGGCCACGGCCGGATGACCTCATCCGAATCCGACAGCTAACTCCGCAGGCGTCGAGAGGCAATCACCATGTCTGATTCCAGGAATCAGTCGCGCTCTGTTGCGCGCCACCGCGGCGAACCAGCCCGGAGAAACAAGTCACGTTCCACCTTGAGGCGAGCCGCCTCGAACCTTGGCACCGGCCAGCGGATGGCAGTTGTTGCCGGCGTCGTTGCCGTGTTCCTTGGCGCAGGCGCCGCCACCCAGGCCGCCGGACAAGCCATCAATGCCCAGGACATGAGCCGCACGTCCGAATCCCGCGCGACGGACCACGCAGCCACGCCGCCGGCGAGCGCGAGCGCAAGCCCCAAGCCGAGCGCCACGCCGACGCCGAGCCAGGCACCCGCCCCCGCTCCGGCCGCCGTCGCGCCCCAGGCTGCCGCACCGGCCGCACCCGTGGCGCCCCCGGCCGCCGTGGCGCCCCCGGCCCCCGTTGCACCCCCTGCTCCGGCAGCCCCGGCCGCGCCCGTCGCCGTCGATGATCCCTCCGGCGCCCAGGCTTATGCCGCAAGCATCCTGCCCTCCTACGGTTGGGGCCAGGGCGAAATGTCAGCCCTGATCACCCTGTGGAACAAGGAATCGGATTGGCGCACCACTGCCACCAACGCCTCCAGTGGCGCCTACGGGATCGGGCAATCTCTGCCGGGCGACAAAATGGCATCAGAAGGCGCCGACTGGCAGACCAACTACCAGACGCAGATCCGCTGGGGCCTGAACTACATCAAGGAACGCTACGGATCGCCGTCCGCGGCGTGGTCCTTCCACTTGGCCCACAACTGGTACTAAGCCGAAGCCACGCAAAAATGCGTTGAGGTCCGTCCCCTTCAGGGGGCGGACCTCTGCGTTTTTCGACGAGGCAGGCGATTCGCCACGCCGGTCATACATCCACAGCCACGTCACAGGTTCCGCCTAAAGCCCTCATATTCTGCAACGGCACTCTGGATACATGACGCTCATCGAATCCACCTCCGGAACCCTGAAGGACCCCGCGGTGGTGCCGCCGGGCCTTCCCATCCAAGCCAGCACTCCCATTCAACGCAGCACGGTGCGGCGCGCCCCCGTGGACACCCACACCGCCATCCCCGTGCTCGATGTCACCATCCCCGTCTTCAACGAGGAACGCGACCTCGAAGAGTGCCTGCGCAGGCTGCACGGCCATTTGCGCGAATCCTTCCCGCATGGCTTCCGCATCACCGTGGCGGACAACGCAAGCACGGACAGCACCTTGAAAATCGCCGAACGTGTGGCCAGGGAACTGCCTGAGCTCGCGGTTGTCCATCTTGAGGAGAAGGGACGCGGCAACGCCCTGCGCAGGGTGTGGCTCGCGTCGCCGTCGCCGGTTCTGGCTTACATGGACGTGGATCTGTCCACGGATCTCGCCGCACTGGCTCCCCTTTTGGCCCCGCTGATCTCCGGCCATTCGGATCTCGCGATTGGAACACGGCTGACCCGCGATTCCAGGGTTGTCCGCGGCCCCAAGCGCGAGTTCATTTCGCGCAGCTACAACCTGATGCTGCACTCGTTCATGGGCGCCCGCTTCAGCGATGCCCAATGCGGCTTCAAAGCGATCCGGGCCGACGTTGCGCAGCAGATCCTCCCCCACACCTTGGACAACTCGTGGTTCTTCGACACTGAACTCCTGGTCCTCGCCGAACGCTGCGGCCTCCGGGTCCACGAGGTTCCGGTTGACTGGATCGACGATCCCAATTCAAGCGTTGACTTGGTGCGCACCGCCTTGGCCGACATCCGCGGCATGGTCCGGCTCACCCGGGATCTCGTCTCGGGACGCATCCCCATTCCGGAACTGCGCGCAGCGCTTGCACGCGGGCCGCTCCCGGCGTCGTCCCGCACCGCCGAGCAGAGCCCGCGCAGCAGCCTTTTCGGGCAACTGGTCCGGTTCGCCGCAATCGGCGCTGCGTCCACCCTCGCCTATGTGCTCATCTTCTTGTTCTGCCGCGGCTTCATGGACCCGCAACTGGCCAACTTCCTGGCGCTGCTCGTCACGGCCATCGCCAACACCGGAGCCAACCGGCGCTTCACCTTCGGCATCCAAGGCGGGAACCCCGTACGGCACCACTTCGAGGGTTTGATCGTCTTCGGGATCGGCCTCGCGCTCACCTCCGGGGCACTCGCCTTGGTGCACAGTACGACGACGCCGGACCGCTGGGGCGAGCTCCTCACCGTCGTTGCGGCGAACCTCGCCGCCACCGCGGTCCGCTTCCTCTTGTTCCGGCTTTGGGTCTTCCGACAGCCTGTCGCGCAGGCGACTGCACCCGCCACACAAGCCACATCGCGCACAGAAACGGCAGCATCATGACTTCCACGATTACTCCCGCAAGCACAGGACCGGCCGGATCCGACTCGCCCAACGCCGTCGGAACTACCCAGTCACCGCAGGGCGGGCACTCGACAGGCCCGTCAACCCCCGGTGCCACGCCCCATTGGACGCGATACGCCTTTGGCCGGCAGCCCCGCTGGGTGCGGCCGTCCGCCGCCGGGCTCCTCGTAGCCACGGCCTTCCTGTATCTTTGGAACCTCGCAGCCACCGGCTACGGAAACTCCTTCTACGCCGCCGCCATCCAGGCCGGCACCAAGGACTGGACGGCGTTCCTGTTCGGTTCGCTCGACGCCGGCAATGCCATCACCGTGGACAAGCCGCCGGCCTCCTTGTGGATCCCGGCCTTGGCGGGCCGGATCTTCGGCTTCTCACCCCTGAGCATGCTGGTTCCCGAGGCGCTCATGGGCGTGGCCGCCGTCGGTCTCCTCTATCTGACGGTCAAGCGGATCTCCGGACCGGGCGCTGGCTTGTTGGCCGGTGGTGCTTTGGCACTGACCCCGGTGGCCGCGCTCATGTTCCGCTTCAACAACCCCGACGCCATGCTGACCCTGTGCCTGGTGCTCGCGGCGTACTTCACTACCCGTGCTATCGAACGGGCAGGCTGGAAGTGGCTCGCCGCGGCCGGCGCCGTGGTGGGCCTGGCATTCCTGAGCAAAATGCTGCAGGGTTTCCTGATTGTTCCGGGCCTGGGACTCGCGTACCTCTGGGCCGCACCTACCCCGTTGCGGCGGAGGCTGCTGCACTTGCTGGGCGCATTGGCAGGTATCGCTGTGGTGGCAGGCAGCTATGTGGCTCTCTTCCAGCTGACTCCGGCTTCGGCGCGGCCCTACATGGCAGGTTCGCAAACCAACAGCTTCCTCGAGCTGACCTTCGGCTACAACGGGCTGTCCCGCATCACCGGTTCGGGCGAAGGGACGCCCGGCGGAGGGGGCGCTGGAGCGCCCGCTGGCGGTTTGGGTGCGTTCGACGGCGGTGGTGGCGGCAACGCCGGTTTCGGTGGAGCTGCCGGGATCGCCCGCATGTTTGGCAGGAGCTTCGGCGCCGAGGTCTCCTGGCTTCTTCCTGCGGCGCTCATTCTGCTGGCAGCCGGCCTGTGGTTCACCCGCCGGGAAGCGCGAGCCTCCCGCACCCGCGCCGCGCTCATCCTCTGGGGTGGCTGGCTTCTGGTCACAGCGGGGGTCTTCAGCTTCATGGGCGGCATCGTCCACCCCTATTACGCGGTAGCGCTCGCACCGGCAATCGCAGCGTTGGTGGGCATCGGCAGCGTTGAGCTGTGGCGTGGCCGCGGGTACTGGCCTGCCAGGATCGTCCTGGCAGTGGTAATCCTCGGAAGTTCGGCTTGGTCCGCGGTTCTCCTGGGCCGCGACGCCTCGTGGCTTCCCTGGTTGCGCATCGTGATCGTCGTCCTGGGCGTGGTGGCGGCCGCGGCAATCCTGCTCCGCCTCGACTCGCTCAAGCCGGCCGGCCGGTTCCGGAAGGCCACGGCCGCAGCCGTCGTCGTCGTTTCCCTTCTGGCCGGCTGCCTGGGAACCGCGGCGTGGACGCTCGCGACGGCGGCAACCGCGCACTCCGGTTCCATCCCGACGTCGGGACCCGCCGGCTCCGCCATGGGTGGCTTCGGAAACCGCGCCGGAGGGTTCGGCGCAGCTGGTGGCGCGGGCCAGGCCGGAGGGCCGGGTTCGGAGGGAACGGCCGACGCAGGACTGACCGCGCTGCTGACGTCCACCACCACGAAGTGGTCGGCGATCGTCTCCGGCGCCAGCCAGGCCGCAAGCCTTGAGCTTGCCACCAACACCAACGTGATCGCGCTCGGTGGCTGGAACGGTGGCGATCCCTACCCCACGCTGGCACAATTCCAGGACATGGTGGCCAAGGGACAGATCGGTTACTACATTGCAGGAGGCGGCATGGGTGGCGGCGGCGGATTCAGAGGCCAAGGCGGCAATTCCGAGGTAGCCTCCTGGGTACAGGCCAACTTCCAAGCCCAGACGGCGGGCAGCTCCACCGTCTACAAGCTGACAAAGTAGATTCCGATGACCGCTTCCTATTCCACGGACACCGGTTCCAAACCAGCGCAGCCCGTCCCGCCGTCGCGTTTGGTGGAGCGGGTCCCGCCCGGCCTGAGGCAAAAACCCCGCCGCAACAGTGACCCGCATGCCCTGCGGCACCGCGGGGAGCTCGGCATTGTCCTGCTCGCAACGGCGGTCCTGTATCTCTGGAACCTTGGCGCTTCCGGCTGGGCCAACCCGTTCTATTCCGCCGCAGCCCAGGCCGGTTCGCAGGATTGGGCGGCCTGGTTCTTCGGATCCTCCGATGCCGCCAACTCCATCACGGTGGACAAGCCGCCGGCGTCCCTCTGGATCATGGGCCTCTCGGTACGGATCTTCGGGCTGAACTCCTGGAGCATCCTGGTTCCCGAGGCACTCATGGGCGTTGCCACGGCATGGCTGCTGTATCTTGCGGTCCGGCGGGCCGCGGCCCCCGCCACCGGCGACCCGCGGCTCGCGCACCGGGCCGGGTTGCTGGCCGCCGTCGTCATGGCCATCACCCCGGTAGCCACCCTCATGTTCCGGTTCAACAACCCGGACGCCCTGCTGGTGCTGCTCATGACGGCCGCCGGCTACGCCACGCTGCGGTCCATCCAGGACGACAAGCTGCGCTGGCTCCTGCTGGCCGGGGTGCTCCTGGGCTTCGGCTTCCTCACCAAGCAACTCCAGGTCCTGCTGGTGGTTCCTGGATTCGCGGTGGCGTACGTGGTTGCCGCGCCGGGCGGAGTGGGGCGTCGCCTGCTTCGGCTGCTAGGCGCTGGGGCAGCCATGGTGGTTTCGGCAGGCTGGTGGCTCGCCGTCGTCGAACTCGTTCCGGCGAACATGCGGCCGTACATCGGCGGCTCCCAGAACAACTCCATCCTGGAATTGACGCTCGGTTACAACGGCCTGGGTCGGCTCAGCGGACAGGAAACCGGCAGCGTCGGGGGCGGCAACGGTTGGGGAGTTCCAGGGCTGTTCCGGATGTTCAACAGCGAGTTCGGCGGCCAGATCGCATGGTTGTTGCCGTCGGTGCTGGTTCTCGGGGCCGGGCTGCTGTGGCTGGGCCGCCGTGCCCCGCGCACCGATGGCGTCCGTGCCTCGGTGATCGTGTGGGGCTCGTGGGTGCTTGTCACCGGGCTGGTGTTCAGCTTCATGGCCGGCATCATCCATCCCTACTATGCAGTAGCCCTGGCCCCGGGCATCGCCGGGCTTGCTGGCTTGGGCGGAGCGCTCTTGTGGCAAAACCGCGCGCAGCTCGTCGCCGCGGTAGCGCTCGCCGCGGCCGTGGCCGCAGCGGGATTCCTGGCCTTCGATCTCCTGGGCAGCACCACCGCGTATGGTCCGTGGCTGCGCTGGGCGGTGCTGCTGGGCGCCCTGGCAGCCGCGGCCGGGCTGATGCTCTCGGGACGCTTCCCGTCCCGCATCCTTCAGCCCACGATCCTTCAGCGCACGACGGCGGTGCTCGCCCTCGCGGCCTCCCTCGCCGGCCCGCTGGCGTACTCGATCTCAACCGCCTCCGTAACGCATAGCGGCGCAATCCCCAGCGCCGGTCCCACGACGACGTTCGGCGGCTTCGGCTTCGGCGGCCGGGGCGGCTTCGGACAAAACGGCGCGAGCCAAAACACAGGCCAGAACAACGGCCAAAACACAGGCCAGAACAACGGCCAAAACACTCCCCCGCAAGCCCTCCGGCAGCCGGGCATCCAGGGCGGTGGCTTTGGCGCGAACCGGCAAGGCGGTGGGATGGGCGGCCTGCTCGGCGCCACCACGCCGTCGTCGGAAATGGTTGCCGCACTGAAAACCGGCGCCTCGAACTACACTTGGGCGGCCGCCGTCGTGGGTTCCAACAACGCCGCCGGCTACCAGCTGGCCACCGAACTGCCCGTCATGGCGGTGGGTGGCTTCAACGGCACCGACCCGTCCCCGACGCTCGAACAGTTCCAGCAGCTCGTGGCAGAAGGCAAGATCCACTACTTCATCGCCGGCGGGACCATGCAGGCGAACAGCGGATCGGAAGCTCCTGCCCGGATCGCGCAATGGGTGGCTGCGAACTTCCCGGCCCAGGACATTGGCGGGACCACGGTGTACGCACTGGCTGGCTGAGTGGGCTGAGGAAGTCCGCAGGAGAAATCTTTCCAAAAGACTCTTGTTTTGCAAACGTTTGCAGAGAAA
Organism: Arthrobacter sp. NPDC080031; assembly: GCF_040702485.1. NCBI lineage: Bacteria > Bacillati > Actinomycetota > Actinomycetes > Micrococcales > Micrococcaceae > Arthrobacter > Arthrobacter sp. NPDC080031. The sequence goes on along the minus strand of NZ_JBFBLA010000012.1, from coordinate 98,003 downwards.
AGTGGACGCCACTGCAGATCCATTTCCAAGCTTGCGTTGCATCAAGGAGGATGTATGTATTTCGCCGACTGGCTCGTTTTAGGGGCCTACTTCGTAGTAATGATAGGTATCGGTTGGTGGGCCAAGAGCCGAGTGAAAAACGCCGCCGACTTCTTCACAGCCGGTGGGAAGATGCCGTGGTGGCTGGCGGGGATTTCCCACCACATGTCCGGCTATTCGGCAGCTGTCTTCGTGGCCTACGCCGCCATCGCCTACACCACCGGTTTCGCACTGTATGTCTGGTGGTCGCTCACGATCACGATCGCCTGCCTCATCGGCGCTGCCTTTTTCGCCCCGCGCTGGCCCCGCCTCAGGCAGCGTTTGGGAATCATCTCCCCGCTCGAATACCTGGCCACGCGCTACAACCTGCCCGCCCAGCAAGTACTGGCTTGGTCCGGTGCCGCATTGAAAGTCTTCGATGTTGCGGCCAAGTGGGCTGCCAGTGCGATCCTCCTGAACGTGTTCGCCGGGGTTCCGATCGCCGTTGGGATCCTGATCGTCGGCGGGGTCACGCTCATCTATTCGACCATCGGCGGCTTGTGGGCGGACGCATTGACCGACATGGGCCAATTCATCATCCAGTCCGTCGCGGGCATTGCAATGCTCATCTTCGCCGTGGCCAAGCTTGGGGGCGTTTCCTCGATTGCGGGAATCTGGTCCCGGTTGCCGGCCTCCCACTCGCAGCTGTTCGCCGGCGATTACACCATCGGATTCTTCCTCGCGTACTGCCTGATCAGCACTATTTCCTACAACGGAGGAACCTGGAACCTGGCTCAGCGCTTCATTGCCGCACCGTCCGGCTCAGCGGCCCGCAAATCGGTCCTGCTTTCGGGCGCGCTCTATCTCGTGTGGCCGCTCGTGCTCTTCTTCCCCATGTGGGCCGCGCCGCTCATCCTGCCCAATCTGACGCACCCGGATCAGGCGTATGCGCTCCTGACCCAGCAGCTGCTGCCGGCCGGGCTGGTTGGCTTGGTGGTCGCGGGAATGTTCTCTCACACCATGGCTATGACCTCTTCGGACGCCAACGCTATTTCCGCCGTCGTCATCCGGGACATCATCCCTGCGTTGCGCGGTTCCCGGCAGCCCCTGACGTCGCGTGCGGAACTACTGGGTGGCCGGATTTCCACGTTCCTCTTCATCGGTTTGTCCATGGTCATTGCCCTGAGCGCGGATTCCTTCGGCGGCGTCCTGGGCCTGATAATCCTCTGGTTCGGGGCCTTGGTGGGGCCGATCGCCGTTCCCATGCTGCTGGGGATGTTGCGGCCGTTCCGGCGCTGCGGCCCATCGGCAGCCTTGTTCTCCTGGGCCACCGGTTTGCTCGTTTTCGCGCTTGCAAAGTACGCCTTGGCCGCTCCCATCGCGAGCCTGGGCACGGCCAGTGCGCAGACTATCAACGTGGCTGCCCCGGTGGTCGCCTCCGCGATCGTGTATTGCGTCTTCGGCTGGCTGCGCCCTTGGCACAACGAAGCTTCCGACGCCCTTGTCGAGTCCCTTGACCGTGACCATGAGCCGGCTACATCGATTCCAGTTGAAAGCGCCGTGGCATGAGCGCAACCGGATCCGAAATACGGGATCAGCTGCTCAAGGGCGTCCTGCCTTGGTGGCTCGAGAACGGAGTCGACAGGAAAGACGGCGGCGTTTTCACTTGCTTTTCCAACTCAGGGCGATTGCTTTCGAACGAAAAATATACGTGGTCCCAAGGCCGCTGGGCTTGGCTCTGCTCAAGGATTGCGCTGGACAGCGAGGCCGGAATCATCGCGGAAAATCCCCAGTTGTGGGCCACTCTGTCGATTGAAACCGCCAGGTTCATCCAAGCCCACGCCATCATGGACGGCAATGTCACGGCATACCGCACATCGGCTGAAGGGCAGGCGCTGCCGTCCGGGCCGCAAGGGGAGATCGCGGTGAGCGTATTGGCTGACCTCTTTGCGGCCTTGGGCCTCGCGGGTGCAGCCCGGCTCCCCCAAGCCGCAGGCCGGGAACGTGAAGAGTGGCTGCAATCAGCCCATGCACTTCTCGCCCACGCCGAAGAAAGGATCGAGGCGCGGAGCGCTCCGTCCGAGCCATACCCCGTCCGGGCCGGGTTCAAGGACGCGGCCGGGCTGATGCTGCTGCTGCATGTGGGCGCCCAGCTCCATTTGGCCAGCGGCTCTGCTGAAAGCGCCGACACAGCCGGTGCCGCGCTTTCCCAGCTGCTCGGCGACGGAAACTCAGAAGGCATGTGGAAGGCCGACTCCTGGTGGGAATACCGGCCGGACAGCACCGACGACCTGGACACGCTCCTGGCCCGCCACCGAACCCCCGGTCATCTGCTGGAGATGCTCTGGATGGTCATGGAGGCCGTCGAGATCATGCCTGTCCTGGCACCTCGCATTCCGGACTGGCTACCGGACCTTGCCGTCCGGGCCCTGGAAGACGGCTGGGACGACCAGCACGGCGGCATGTTCCGATACGTCGACAGCACCGGAGCAGAACCCCGGGGCAGGCTCCTTGGCAACGACCCCTACGAAACACTGGTGACCCAGACGTGGGACACCAAGCTGTGGTGGGTCCAGGTTGAGGCCCTCTACGCGAGCAGGCTGCTCGCCGAACGTTTCGGGCGTCCCGATCTCCTGGACTGGCACGAGCGAATCTGGTCCTACACCCTCGACACATTTCCCGACCCCTCCGGCCAGGAGTGGCTGCAAATACGCGACCGCGAGGGCAAACCCCTCGACAAAGTGGTGGCGCTGCCGGTCAAGGACCCCTTCCATATAGCCCGATCACTTCTCCTCACTACTGAACTAGAAACCCGAAGGACGCACACGTGACAGCACTGACTACTTACAGCCCCGCCGTTTCCACCCACCCGGACCGGGCCGCCCTGGGCAAACACGCCGGGAAGCATGCAGCGGAAACGCTACGCAGGGCGCTGCGGAATCAGCAGGAAGTCCGGCTGATGCTCGCAGCAGCTCCCAGCCAGGAGGCAACGCTGCAGGCACTCGTCCAGGAACCCGGCATCGATTGGGCCCGCATAACCTGTTTCCATATGGACGACTACCTCGCGCTCGAGGCGGACGCACCTCAGGGATTCGGAAACTGGCTGCAACGCAAATTCTTCAACCACCTTCCACCGACCACCTTTCACCGCATCAACCCGGGGAACCCCGCCGAAGAGGAAGCGCAGCGCTATGGCACGCTGATGGGCCAGGATCCCTTTGACCTCGTCCTGCTCGGATTGGGAGTCAACGGACATCTTGCCTTCAACGATCCTCCGGCCGACCTCGCTGACCCGCTGCCCGCCCGCGTCATCGACCTGGACGAAGTAAGCCGCCAGCAACAGGTGGACGAAGGGCATTTCGCGAGTGTCGACGACGTTCCCCAGCGCGCCATCACCGTCTCCATTCCGCGGTTGTTGCACGCTTCCGAAATCATCGCTTCCGTGCCCGGCCGTGCCAAAAGGGCGGCCGTCCACAACACGCTGAGCCAGCCGATCAGTGGAGACCATCCCGGTACTGCGTTGCGCACGCACCCCAACGTCACCATCTACCTCGACGCCGAATCCGATCCGCGATGAACGCCAGTGAACAGCTCGCGCAGGACTACCTCGGAACAATCACCGGGCTCCTTGAGCGCATCCGCCTGGAAGAGGCCGAAAACATCAGCATTGCCGCGGACATTCTTGCGGCCCAGGTGGCCAAGGACGAACTGGTACACATCTACGGCCCCGGCGGCCACTCGAACCTGGCAAGCCAGGAAGTGTTCTTCCGGGCAGGCGGACTGATGCACGTCTCGGCCATTTTGGACGAAGGCACCCTGCTCTCCAGCGGCGCCCTCCGCTCAATGGCCATGGAACGGACTCCGGGTTACGGCCGGATTGTTATCGAGGACGCCGGCATCGGAGCAGGGGACGTCCTGATCCTGGTCAACGCGTACGGCATCAATAGCGCCCTCATCGACGCCGCCGTGACTGCACGTGAACTGTCGGTCAGGACCATCGGCGTTTCATCGCGGGAGCACGCAGAGGAAACAGCCAGTGACCATCCCGCACGGCATCCGCAAAAGCTGAATCTGCACGATGTGGTTGACCATCACATCGACACGAAGGTTCCCGTCGGAGACGCCGTCATGAAGGTCCCCGGGGCAAAGGAGAAAACGGCCGCCGTGTCCACCTTCGCCAACGCTTTCACCCTGAACTGGCTCATGATGTCCACCATCAGCAAGCTGAACGACATCGGGATTGAGCCGCCATTGTGGAGATCAGGAAACGCCGCCGGAGGGGACGAGGCCAACCAGCAATTCATTTCACGTTTCAAAGGACGGGTACGCAAGCTGTGACACACCCCAAAACGATTGTGGGCAAAGACCCCCACCGGGGGATCAACATAGAAGTCGCCTACGACACGACCATCCTGTCGTTGCGGGAGATAGATTCTGGCCAGAGGCTGCCTGTCATCGCACCGGGATTCATCGATGGCCAGGTCAACGGCTACGGCGGACTAGACGTCAACACCGCTGACATCACGCCGCAAACGGTCATCAACATGACTGCGGAGCTGGCGAAGCTGGGCGTCACTACCTGGGTGCCAACCATCGTGACAGCATCGGAAGAGGCAATCACCGGCGCGCTCGAACAGATCAAACGGGCCTGTGAAATTGATCCAGTCACCAGGGCAGCCATCCCCTGCGTCCACATCGAAGGCCCCTTCATCTCGGGACAGGACGGTCCCCGGGGCGTCCACGACGCCGGCTTCGTTCGCCCCTTGGACGTCCAGGAGGTCCGGCGCTGGCTTCGCGCAAGCGGAATGGTCGGCATCGTCACCGTCTCTCCGCATACGCCCGACGCGCCGGCCCAGATCGCCCAAATCCGCGAACTGGGCGTCCAAGTGGCTATCGGACACACGCACGCGAGTCCTGAACAAATCACGGCGGCCATCACCGCGGGCGCCGGCCTGGCCACCCATCTTGGCAACGGCATCGCCACTACCCTGCCCAGGCACCCCAATGCCCTGTGGACTCAACTCGCTGACGACCGGCTCACGGCAGGACTCATAGCGGACGGCCACCACTTGCCCAGCGATACGCTGAAAGTCATGATCAGGGCCAAGACCCCCGAACGCGCATACCTGGTTTCGGACAGCACAGCGCTGGCCGGCAGCGAGCCTGGCCGCCACCGTACTTCCGTGGGCGGCCTGGTGGACCTTTCCCCTGGCGGGAGGCTCTCGCATGTCGGCACGGATCTGCTCGCAGGAGCCGCCGCTACGCTGCCGGACGGTTTCCGCAACGTGATCCACGACGTCGGACTGGAGCTTCCGGAAGCCCTCAAAATGGTGACGTCCACTCCCGCCCGGGTGATCCCGGGCACCCGACCGGGGCTCGGCCACCTTCAAGTCGGTTCCCCGGCGGATTTTGTCCAGATCACCGGGGACGGACCCGAAGCAGGGACCATTACCGCGGTGATCCAAGGCGGTCGAAAAGTATCGGGCGAACCGGAATGAGTACCAGCCATCCAGGGCCGGCCGCCCTGCGCGTGGGCGCCGCCGTCGTCGAGATTTCCCCGCCCCCAGGTACGCCAATGGCCGGATTCGCAGCAAGGACGGAACCGAGCACCGGCGTCCACGACCCCCTGACCGTTCGGGCGCTGGCCGTCGATGACACGTGCTGGATCACCGTGGATGTGTGCGGCCTCCACGAAGACACCTGCACCCGCATCGCAGGGAGCTTGCCCCTTCTGCCGGAACGTGTCGCGATCACCGCCACGCATACGCACGCAGGTCCGTGCGTCATGCCGGGCCGGCTCGGGGGCCATGACCCGCGGCTCCTGGTGGAAATCGTCCTGGCTTGCCGCGAGGCCACGGAGGCTGCGGTGGCCTCCCAGCGGCCTGCGACCCTGCAGTACGGCGAATCGCGCGGAGTGGACGTTGCCAGGAACCGACGCCATCCCGAACGCGCCGTTGATCCGCCAGTCCAGGTCGCCACCTTCCGCGACGCAAGCGGAGAAGTGGTTGCCTGGATCGTCCTCTATCCCTGCCACCCTGTGGTCCTGGGCCCGGAGAACCGCCTCATCAGCGGCGACTATCCGGCGTTCACCAGGAGGGTCCTGGAGGAACGTTTCCCCGGCTCAGTGGCCCTATTCCTGCCCGGGACCGCTGGGGACATCAACTCAGGCCATCCCGCCGACGCGTCGTACACGCTCTCCGGCTCAGCCGGCAGGACGATGGAGCAAGCGCGCAAGATAGGAGAACATGTGGCCGCGTCCGTGTTGGGGACCCGCCTCCTGCCCGTCTCCGATTCCGCGAAGACCTCCGCCGCCAGGAGGACCGTCAGCGTCGCAATGGATCCGCGCGATGCGGTTTCCCCGGCGGAGTTGAGCCGGCAGTGGGAGGCCGAAGCGGTGTCGGCCGATCCAGGCCGAGGATCCCTTCTCAACGCGTGGAAGCAGTGGGCCATGGACCGCCGTCCCGAAGAAGAAATGTCCTGGGAGGCGCCAGTGAGTGTCTTCAACTGGGAGGGCCTGACCCTCGTAGGATTACCGGGAGAACCGTTCCTGGCCACAGCGGAAGCCATCGCCTCCGGGGTCAAGGGGCCGGTACTCGTCACGGGCTACACCAACGGCTGTCCAGGGTACTTTCCGGCCGCCGATGAATATGACTTCGGAGGATACGAAGTGGAGGACGCGCACCGCTACTACGGCATGCCGGCCCCTTTCGCGCCTGGAAGTGCCGAAGCGCTGATCCAGACCGCGTTGGAACTCGTAGGTGGACTCCAATGACAGGCCGTCCAACCATCACGCAATTGGCGGCCGAACTCGGCGTCGCCCCCTCAACGGTGTCGAGGGCCTTTACCCGGCCAAACCTCCTCAAACCGGAGACCGTGGCACTCGTACAAAAGGCAGCCGAAGCCGCCGGCTACGTACCGAACCATCACGCACGCGCCCTCTCGACCGGACGCGCCGGCGCGATCGGACTCATCGTGCCGGACATCGCCAACCCGTTCTTCCCTCCGCTGGTCCGGGCGGCTCAAAACTACGCGAGCGATCTCGGACTATCGGTATTTTTGGCGGACACGGATGAAGATGCCAATCGGGAAGACCGTCTCATCTCGCGGATGGCGCCCCAGGTTGAAGGGCTGATCGTGGTTTCATCCCGGCTCCCTTCGGCCCGCATCCGGCAAATCGCCGATTCCCAGCGCGTGGCCTTCATCAACCGCGATGTTGCGGAGACGTACCGGGTACTGCTGGACACCTCTGCGGCCATTCGCTCCGCACTGACGCACTTGTCCGAGCTCGGCCACCGTCGCGTCGCCTACGTCGGCGGTCCACCGCAATCATGGGCAAACAAGCAGCGTCACTCGGCTGTGGACAACTTCTCGAAGGTCCATGCGCTCGAGGTCACGCACTTCAGTGCGGATCCCGGCACCTACGACGCCGCGAAAGCTCTCGCCGATTCGGTGGCGGCGTCCGGCGTCACCGCTGTCATTGCTTTTGACGACGTCATTGCGCACGGCTTGATGGGCGGATTCGCCGCCGCGGGCGTGGACGTCCCGAAGGACTTGAGCGTCATCGGATGCGACGACACCCTGGCGACCACAACGTTTCCTGCCCTTTCCACGATCGCGGTCAATGTCGGTGCCGCAGCCCGGCGCGCCGTGGCCGCCCTCTCCGAAAACCCCGGCTCAACCAGCCTGACCGGCGCGAGGATCATCTTCGAGGGAACCCTCGTCCTCAGGGGAACAACAGGAGCGGTCCGGCCTGCATCCAGCCCACTAACGTTAGAACCGGAGCTCGATCACCCTGCGGCCCGAGGCGTCCAGACTGGCCGTCGCAGTGACAGCTGAGTAATCCGCGATCTGCCACAGCCCATCCGCCGCCTCGCCGCCGGCGTCGCCCACCACCACGGTCCGCATGCCAGCCGCGCGGGCGGAAGCGATGCCCGCGGGAGCATCTTCGAAGACGACGACGTCGGCCGGCTCGGCACCCAGCAGCGCGGCTGCCGTGAGATAGCCTTCCGGGTCAGGCTTGCCGCGGGTCACGGCCTCAGAGGTGACAGAGGTCGCAGGCATCTCAAGTCCGGCTGCCTGCATGCGCACCCCTGCGAGGATCCGATCGGCCGAGGTGACCATCGCGACGGCGTCGGCAGGCAAGGACCGCAGCAGCTCCGCGGCTCCCGGCAACGCCACGATCCCATCCGTCCGGGTCCGCTCCATCTGGCCGAGTTCCTCCGCGAGCGCGTCGATGTCGGCTCCGGCAGGGGCGAAGCGACGCACGGTGTCCTTGGCCTGGACCCCGTGTGACGTCCGCAGGATCTCCTCGATATCCAGTCCATATCGGCTGGCGAATTCGCTCCACACTTGCTCCACGATCGCCGTGGAATCCACCAGGGTGCCGTCCATATCGAAGAGGACAGCCCGGACGGTCAGGGTTTTCACGGCTTCAGCAGGCAGGTTCATGCATCCATCCTGCCGTTGAATCTGGTCTGCGGCCCAACTTTTACAGTGTGAGTCCTAGCCGTTGGGCCTGTGGGGGATGTACTGGACGGCCCACTTGTTGCCGTCCGGATCGGAGAAGTAGACAAAGTGGCCCCAATCCTGGACGTCGATGTCGCTGACTTCCACGCCGTTGGCCTTGAGCTGGCTGTGGGCCTCCTGGATGTCACTCACCACCATCTGCAGGCTGGGGGCGGTGCCGGGAGGCGCGTCGTTGAGGCCCTCGCCGATGCAGATGGAGCAGGCCGAGCCGGGCGGAGTCAGTTGGACGAAGCGGATGCCGTCCATGGGCCGCTCGTCGTAGTCGGCGTTGAAGCCCACTTTGTTGACGTAGAAATCCTTGGCGCGGTCCACATCGGACACAGGGACAAACACGAGTTCAAGTTTCCAGTCCATGCGCCAAAGGCTATCGGCGGAGCCGGAAAACCGGTAGGGGCGGAGCGCAACGCGGGGTCACTTACGGCCCATGTTGCTGCTCGAAATGGGCCGTAAGTGACCCCGCGTTGACGAAGCCGGTGATGCAGGGAAGGCTCGACGGCGGTGACCGCTTCCGTTTCTGATTCGGCTTCGGCCGCGCGGACGGACCCGCTATCCGGCTACGCCGTACAGGCGGTCTCCGGCGTCGCCCAGCCCCGGAACGATGTAGGCCTTTTCGTTGAGCCTCTCGTCGATCGAGGCGAGAACGATCTTCACGTTGGCGTCGGAAAGTTCTTCCTCGAGCTTGGCCAGGCCCTCCGGCGCGGCGAGCAGGCAGATGCACGTGACGTCCGACGCGCCGCGCTTGAACAGGAACTTGATGGCTTCGCGCAAGGTGCCGCCGGTGGCGAGCATGGGATCCAGGACGAAGATCTGGCGGCCGGTGAGGTCCTCGGGGAGGCGTTCGGCGTAGGTGATGATGTCCAGGGTCTCTTCGTCGCGGGCCATGCCCAGGAAGCCCACTTCGGCGGTGGGGACCAGCTTGGTCATGCCCTCGAGCATGCCGAGGCCTGCGCGCAGGATGGGGACCACCAACGGCGTCGGCTTGGTGAAGGCGGTACCGATCGCCTTGGTGACGGGGGTTTCGATCTCTACCGCTTCGGTCCTGACCTCGCGGGTGGCCTCGTAGGCCAGCAGGGTGACGAGTTCTTCAGTAAGTTGCCGGAAGACCGGAGAAGGAGTGTTCTTATCCCGCAGAACGGTGAGCTTGTGAGCGACCAGCGGGTGGTCCACGACGAGTGTGCGCATGACTCCAAAACTATCATTGAGGCATGAGCACCAACGAGCCTTACCACGCGGAGCACGCGGCCTGGATGGGCCTGGCCCTGGACGAGGCCCGGCGGGCGCTCGATACGGAGGATGTGCCGATCGGCGCTGTCGTTTTAGGGCCCGACGGCGGCGTGCTGGGTGCCGGGCGGAACGAACGGGAGGCGCACGGCGACCCAACCGCGCACGCCGAGATAGTCGCCATCCGCGAGGCGGCCGCCGCCCTGCAACGCCACGCCCTTGAGCTCGGCGAAGGCGGAGACGGCTGGCGGCTCGAGGACTGCACGCTCGTGGTGACGCTGGAGCCGTGCGCGATGTGCGCCGGAGCCATCGTGCTGGCCCGGATTCCGCGGGTGGTCTTCGGGGCCTGGGATGAGAAGGCCGGTGCCGCCGGATCCGTGTTCGACATCCTGCGCGAACGCCGGCTCAACCACTGGGTGGAGGTTTACGCGGGCGTGCGCGAAGAGGAATGTTCGGCCCTGTTGCGCGATTTCTTCGCTGCCCACCGGAAATAGCAGCCCAACCGGAAATAGCAGCCCACCGGAAATAGCTGCCGCTTAGGCCGCGGCCGCGCGGGACACAGTCGATGGACTCGCCCCCACGGGCGCCGCACCCGCGGGAACGGCTGGTGCCGGACCCGTGGGCGCCTGGAAGAGGACCCCCTTGACGACGCTTCCGTGGAACGTCCGGGCTGCGACCACGGCCCACGCGCCAAGCAGCAATATGTAGCCCGCGACGGCCATCGCCCCAAACACAGCCAAGTGCGTGTGCGCAGCGAGTCCGTTCAAGCCCGTGACGCACGTCCCGAGCGGGAAGGTAAAGGACCACCAGGTCAGCGAGAACGGCAAACCCCTGCGCACGATCCGCACCGTGATGACCGCCGCCATAGCCGCCCACATCAGCGCAAAACCCAAAACAGGCACCCCATAGAGGACCCCGAATACTTCCAGCCCGGATGCGAGCGCCCCGGAAGCAGCAAGATGCGCATTGGAGCCCAGCAGGTTGGCCGCTGTGATGGACTGTCCCAGCGGTCCCAAGACGATCCACAGGGTAGGAACGGCGGATGGCGCCAGGTTCTTGTGAACGGCTAGCCGGTACCAAATCAAGGGGATGATGATCAGCGAGGCCATGAGGCTGAGGCCGAACATCGCGTAGCAGGCCATGAGCATCGTCAACCGCAGTTGCCCGGCGGGAACATACGGCAGCAGCAAAGCCCCCGTGGACGCCGAGACCATGGGAGGAACCACCGGCATCAGCCAGCCGCCGAAGGCATCCGCCGCAGTGACGTTGTGCCGGGTGAACTGCACGTACGGCACGGCAACCGCGCTTGCCAGCCCAAGTATGGTGCCGAGCGCCCATAGTCCGGCATCGATGCCCAGAGCCAGCCGCTCGCCGATGACGTCCTTGCCCAGCAACAAGGTCGCCGCACCAACGGTGAGCATAGCCATGGGCGGTGCGCCATAGAAGTGCGCCATGACCGGGTTGTTGTGATGGCTGCGTGCCGTTTCGCGGTGCCGGACCCAGTGGACCACAGTCGCAGCAGTCAGGAGGATCAAGAGGAGGAAGACCACGCCCCAAATAACGGTCGCAGCTGAGCGCAAAACAGGAAACTGTATCGGAAGCGTCACTGCTGCAGTCGCGACGATTCCGGTGCCCATGATGCTCGCAAACCAGTTCGGCGTCAGGTTGGCGAAGAGCTCAGAAAGTTTTCCCATGCCGTCCATGTTTCCGGTTCCCGTTTCCCCGCAGTAGTGGGCATAGACTTGGCAGGGTACAAGCCGCACTTGTATCTGAATGGTCATCGCCCCAGGAGGGAAGCTGTGCTCAGCCCCGGTGTTCCCGAGCTTTCCGCCCTCGAAATGCTCGCCTCAGTGCACGAGTTGGGGAGCCTCTCGGCAGCCGGCAAGCAGCTGGGGCTTTCCCAACAGGCTGTCTCGTCCCGGATGCGGGCCCTTGAGGCCCGGATTGGCGCGCCACTCCTGAACCGCACGCCCCGCGGCTCCACGCTCACGGAATCCGGCGTTTTGGTGGCAGGTTGGGCGGCCGAGGTCCTCGCCGCAGCGGAACGGCTCGACGCCGGAATCGCATCGATCCGTTCGGACAGTCTCCGCCAGTTGCACGTCGCAGCCAGCCAGACCATCGCCGAGCACCTTCTGCCCCATTGGCTGGTTGCCTTGCGGCGGCAACAGGAGGCCGCCGGCACCACGCCCACCGTCGTGGAACTGACGGTGTCCAACAGCGAGACCGCGGCGGCACACGTCCGTTCCGGCGACGCCGATATCGCGTTCATAGAGAGCCCGCGTCTCCCACAGGGCCTGAGCACCGCCAGCGTCCAGGAAGACGATTTGGTTTTGGTAGTTTCGCCGCACCATCCGTGGGCCCGGCGAAAGTCAGCAGTCACCGCCGCCGAACTGGCCAGTACGGCGCTGGTCACCCGGGAACATGGCAGCGGGACGAGGGACGCTTTGGAACATGTGCTTACGGCGGCCGGCGCACCGCCGTCGGTCCCTCCCCTGGTGGAGCTGCCGACGACGGCGGCCGTGCGTTCCGCGGTAGCTGCCGGAACGGCGCCTGCCGTGCTCAGTGCGCTGGCGGTGCGGGACGACGTCACGCTTCAGCGCCTGGTCGTTGTGCCGGTACGCGGCGTGCTGCTCCGCCGCACACTGACCGCCGTCTGGCTGAGCGGAAGGGTCCCGCCCCCGGGCCCCGCACGGGACCTCGCGGCGATCGCCGCCCGGCCGCTTCCCGGCGCCACTCCGGTGAAACCGCGGACCTAGCCGGGACTCTTGAAATTGTGGGGTGTTGGACGTCAGATGGTTTCAGACAGCACGCCTGGGGAGGACCTCATGACCGTCTCTTTCAACCACACCATCGTCTACGCAACCGACAAACGCCGTTCCGCGGAATTCCTTGCCAACATGTTTGGATTGCCGAGGCCGCAACCCATGTGGTCCTTCGTGACTGTGTCCTTTGACCATGGAGTAGCCCTCGATTTCGCTACGGCGGACCGTCCCATCTCGCCCCAGCACTATGCCTTCCTGGTCAGTGAGGACGACTTCGACGGGATCTTCGCCCGGATCCAGGCCGAGGGTATCCCCTACTGGGCGGACCCTGCGCGTTCCCGCCCCCAGCAGATCAACCACAACGACGGCGGACGCGGGGTCTACTTCGCGGATCCGGACGGGCATTTCCTGGAGGCGATCACGCGGCCGTATGGATCGGGTGCCGCATGAGCCAAGTACGCGTCGTTGCCACGGTGACCGGCCGCGTCCAGGGCGTCGGTTTCCGCTATTCCACAATGCACCAGGCCCGATTGTTGGGATTGACCGGAGAGGCGGCCAACCAGATGGATGGATCGGTGCAAGTGATCGCTGAAGGAGATCGCGAAGCCGTCGACTCCCTGCTGGAATGGCTGCAATCCCGGGATGCCCCGGGCCGCGTAAAACACGTAGATGCCACGTTCACGCAAGCCACCGGCGAGTTCTCCGGATTCTGGGTGGACTGAACCAGCCCCGGCCTGGTTCCGCCCCGGCCTGATCCCGCCCAAGACCGGGCCCAGACCTAGGCGTTCGCGGCGTTCGCCTCATCCAGGGCGTCGATACGTTTCTGCCGCGACGCCGGCGAGTCCAGGCTGAACGAGCGGAAGTCCCCGAGGTCCTCGCGGATCCAGGCCTCCACCTCGCTGATCCGCCGGGTGACCGCCGCGCTGGGCTTGTCGAACGTCCAGGCTGCGATCCGTTCCTTGCCCGGATCGTATTGCCACAGTCCGATGATTCTTCCCCGGTCCAGGATCGGGTGGTCGGACAGGTCGGCCTGCAGCGCCAGCGTAGTGTCCATCACTTTCCGCCGCCGATCCGCTTCAGCCAACATGTCCGCTGAGTTCCTGCGCAACAGCACCAAAGAGTCCGTCCCGGCCAGAAGCTGGATCTGTTCCTCCTGCGGTGCCCTGAACGCGGAAAGGTGCTCGACGTCGTCGGGCAGCATCCAGAGCGGCTCGCCCGCCGCAGTGGCCACTTCGACGGCGCCGACGGCGGCCAGCGCCGCCTTGCTCTGCGCGACGGTGAAGCCCGTAAACCATTGGCTCTGCTTGAAGGTCGCGCCGCCGGTCCAGCGCAGGTACCGTTCAATCAAGCGCGCGCGGGCGGCGTCGTCGTCGAGGGGGCTGGGCGGCAGCATCCACGAGGTATAGGCGTAGCGCTGCTGGTCGAGACGGCCATTGACGGGGACGCGGCGGATGCGTCCGTCGGCTTGCAGGAGGCCCAAGGCCGTGGGGAGGGTGGTGGACGCCCCCTTCTTCTTGCCTTCTTCGCCGAGGCTGCGGACGGATTCGCCGAGCTCGTCCCGGAGCTGCTTGGGGTCCATGGGGTCGCTGGATTCCATGAGGGTGTGGAGCACTTGTTCTTCGAGCAAGGTGATCTCACCGCGTTCGACGCCGAGCCGGGCCAGGACCTTGAATGGCGCCGCTGCGGCGTCCCGGCCTACTTGGAGGCCCCACGCAAAGTCCTCGCGGCCGAGGACGTAGGTGCAGCCACGGGCCGTGGGAAGCTCGTGGATCCTCAACTCGGCGACGTCCCGGTCCACCTGTTCGCGCCGGATCCCGGCCCGGGCAAAGAGTGTCAGGTAGGGGTTGGCGCCGCCCACGGAACGGGCCCAGCCGGCGCGGTCCAGGACTTCCTCGGACGTCTTGCCCGGGAGGGAACCGTCCAGGCCCTGCCGATGCCACGCCCAGGCGCGCAGGAGTTCCGGGGTGAGCGTTTGGGTGGAAAGCACGGCGGACGTCATGGCCCCATTCTGCACCGTTTACCGGCTATCCGGGGCAGTCCCGCGCGAGCTACCGCTCGAAATCCAGGGAGAAGCCCGCCCAGGCGTCGGGATGTTCCCGGAGGACGACCTCGACGCCGGCGAGCGCACCGCCGTCGTCGCTCTCGCGGACTTTCGCCGCGACTGCCTCAGCGATGAAACGGGCCAGCACTTCCGTCGTCGTGAGCTGTCCGGCGAAGTCCGGGTGCTCGTCGAGGTTCTTGTAGTTGAGGCCGGCCAGCACCTCCTCCAGGATGGTTCCGGCGGCGCCGATGTCGAGCACGATCGCGTCGTCGTTCAGTTCCGCGCGGCGGAACGTCACCTCGGCCACGAAGGTGGCTCCGTGCAGTCCTTGGGCAGGGCCGAACGACTCCCGCGGAAGGCTGTGGGCGATCATGAAGTGCCGGCGGACGGTGAGGCTGAACATCGCTACGCTTTCCTGCCTTTTTCGGGGTAGTTGATGACTCGGCAAAGATCGTCCAGTTCGCCGTTTTCGAAACCTCGGAAGACCTCCGGCAGCTCCTCGAACTGCGACTCGCCCGTGAGGAACGCGTCGAATACGGGGTCCCGCAATAGGGACACTGCCAGCTCCAGCCGCTCGCTGGACGTCCTCCGGTGCCGGCGCGAGCGGGCAACCACTCCGACTTGGCTGGCTCGGATGGAGAGGCGCCGGGCATGGAAGTCCTCCCCCAGTGGCAGGGAGACCTTCCGGTCCCCGTACCAGGACATCTCAATAATCTCGCCCTCATCCCCGGCCAACTGGAGGCTGTGCGCCAGTCCCCCGTCGGTGGCCGAGCAATGGAAAACGATGTCGCAGTCCTGCTTTGCATCTTCCGGAAGCACAAACTCCACACCCAGGGATTCCACGAACCCGCGCTTCCCGGGATCCGTCTCAACCAGTTGCAAGCGTTCCAACGGGAAGCCACGCAGCAGTGCTGCGGTCATGCCGCCCACCAGTCCGGCGCCGACGACGGCGATCCTGTCACCGAGGCGGGGGCCGGCTTCCCACAGGGCGTTGAGGGCGATCTCCGCGATCCCCGTGAGCACCGCCCGGCGGGCCGGCACGCCGTCGGGTATTCGCGTGAGTGACGTGAGCGGCACGACGTAGCGGTCCTGATGCGGGTGCAGGCAGAAGACGTTCTGGCCGATCCAGTCCTCGGGGCCTTCTTCAACGATGCCAACCGATAGATAGCCGAACTTGACCGGCGCGGGAAAATCCCCGGTTTGATGGGGTGCCCGCATCTTCTTCGCAATCCGGGGAGGGACGTGCGCTTCATGGACCACGAGCTCGGTTCCCCTGCTGATTCCCGAGTACAGGGCCCGGACCAGAGCATAGCCCTCGGCTGGAGCCGGAAGTTCCTCGCTCCGGAGTTCACCTTGGCAGGGGCCGACCGTCCAGTAGGCCAAGGCCGTTTGTGTGTGTGTTTTCTGCGGTGCGTGTTGTGTCATCGTGCTTGCGAATCTAGTCCTGCGGCTGCGATTAGGGAAGGGAAGGTTACTTACTAAGTGGGTGGCGCCCGACCGTTTTGGGGAACAGGCCTCCACTCCGGTACCCTATTTCAGTTGGTGACGTGTCCGAGCGGCCGAAGGTGCAACACTCGAAATGTTGTTTGGTGTAAAAGCCAACGTGGGTTCAAATCCCACCGTCACCGCCACATAGCGAGGCCCCTGGTTCCCTTTGTTTACAAGGGATCGGGGGCCTTTTGCTTTGGCGAAATCAGGGTTTTGGGCACATTTTGGGCACATTCGCCAGGGACACCGCAAGGTCCAGGGCGTCCGAAACGTTGTCCAAGTCCCCGTCAAACAGGTCCGCATAGATGTCCAGGGTCATGGCTGCCGAGCTGTGACCGAGCATTCTTTGCACCGCTTTGACGTTCGCACCGGCCGATACGGCAAAGCTCGCGGCGGAATGCCTGAGATCGTGAGGCGTGATTCGTGGCACTCCCGCTCTCTTCACGGCCCCTGCGAACCAGCTCATGTTGTCATCGTGCACGCGTGCGAGGCGGAGGTGGTGGCCGTTCTCGCCGGGAAACACGAGATCGTTTCTGTCCTTGTTCTCACACTGCTGAGCCAGGGGCTCAGCGAGGAATCGCGGGAACGGCACGGTTCGTTTCTTGTGGTTCTTGGGCGTACCTACTTCGATGATCGAACCGACCTGGACCGCGTTTTCTTCGATCACGAATCGCCGCCGCAACATGTCCAGATGTTTGACTCGCAATCCAGTCGCCTCACCCCATCGCAACCCGCAGTAGGCAAGCACGAGAACCAGAGTCGGATATTTACTGGCTGCGGCGAGTGCATGCACTTGCTCGTGACTCAGGTAGACGTGCGGCTTCTTGATCTTGCGCGGCAAGGTTACGCCCCGTGCTGGATTACTCAATGTTCGACGGTCGCTCACGGCGTCATCCAGAATGGCCGCCAAGACTCCGTAAGCGCGGATTACAAGCGTTGCCCCCTTCGGTTTCCGGGGCGGGATAGCGCTCTGATCCCCCTTCGTCAAACCTGAGACCCACTGCTGCACATCTGTCTTTCGGATATCAGAGACTGCCGTACCGCCCCACACCGGCAGCACATGATTACGCCAAGCCGACTCCACCGGGCGCAATGAAGATGGCTTCAAATGAGTCTGTCGCGACAACCACGCTTCCCCAAGCGGACCGATCAGGGCCTTTGCGGCTGCCGCATCTATGAACTCCCCGCGGGCCTTGGATACCTCAACGCTGGCGAGGAAGAGCTCGGCATCCCTCTTTGTCCTGAATCCACGTTTCTTGGTCTGTACCCGGTCGGGTTTCCGGTAGCGAACCTGATACCGGCGCCCGGCCCGTGTCTCATAGGGTTCAATCGTTGCCATCGCCGGATTGTTCTTTCGCTGCGTTCTGATCAACCAGAATCTTGATAATCGCGCTTAGCTCGTCCACTCGTAAATTGAGGTCCTCGAATGTCACGGGACCAATTTTGGTATTCCCGGCCGGGATGAAGTCGGGGCGCAGCCCCCGTATGTAGTCATCGCCGCCGACCCCGCTGTCGATCGGGGCCATACCGTCCGCCCACTGCCAAACCCTTGTCAGGTCAGCCGGATCAGCTCCGGTCACGGCCACCGGGTCGTCGAGTGACTTGGGGAACAACAGTGCGTTTGGGTTCACGCCCAGGACTACCGCCAGGGCCACGAGATCATCAACATCAACCCGCCTGACGCCGGCCTCGATCTTCTGTATTCCGCTCGCGGAAATTTCGTGCCCGACGCCCCTAAGCCTTTGCTGAAGCTCCCGCAGAGTGACATTCCCCCGCAAACGCTTCAGGTTCCGAGCGACGGTCTTGCCGGTTGGGCCAATGTCATGTCCTCGCAGCCGCTCTCCGCTATGTACCATATAAGAAACGATACACGCTATATAGACAACAAGGGTAATTAGCAACTTTGCATCTAATATGACGAGGCGTTCACGGAAGGGAATGAGGCTTCATGGAATCGGAACTGCTGACGCCGGCAGAGCTGGCAGCCAAGCTTCACAAGACGGCGCCCGCATTGGCGCAATGGCGTTATAGAGGGATGGGCCCTAAGTTCGTGAAATTAGGCAGCGGCGTCCGCTATCGCGCCAGCGATGTGGAGGCATGGCTTGACGCACAGACACGCTCTCAGACGGGCCAGGTATTGCCGAGCATCTAGGACCGCAATTCTTGGGGGAAGACGATCTACCCCTTGGCGCCTATCGCATCGGGCCCCTTAAGGATCAGTCGGAGCGACTTCAGCTCGTGGTTGGCTTCGGGCCTGGAAGTGTAGGCGACGCGGCCCGCCAACAAGTCTTGTGGCCGCCCGCCGTCGATCCTCTGGTGACACGCATGCGCAGACAGATTCGCGGGGCGCGAACCACCCATCAGACGGGCGCCATCGCGTGCACACGTCACCAATGTTTCGGCGGACGAACACAGCCTCCGTGGGCTTGGCATCGCATCCCGGCCTCACATGTTCGTCGTCCCCGCCGCTCAGTCAAGGGCGCGTCCGCGTCACTACGTGATGGGCCTACGGCCCACCCTTGAGAGCGCGACGAGGACGGACACGACGGCCTTTATCGGGATGCGGGCAAGACTGAGACGGCTCTAACAGGTCGCACAACTGGATTCCCGCCGATACGCGAGGACGCCGGGCGCCCCTGAAGCTTGCGGTCAGCTTCATCCGCTTCGGGGAGACGAAGGTGGGCGGATTCAACCACTCACCGCAACACCGTGCATGGGATGCGGTGGTCCGTGTGGGGCCGGGTCTGCCGATCGATGTCCGGAGGCGTTCTGGGCTGGGATCCGTCGGGCTTGGTCCTGGACTATGCGGCAGAGATTGATGGCCTGTCCAAGACCGTGGCGTGGCGGTAGTTCCGCGAAGCTGGCGGGGTAAGGCCCGGGAAGACCGTGTTTCCGGTCCGCCCTGTTCGTCGCCGGCGTCAAATGGGCAGGCGTCCTCGCCGCGCTGCTTGGACTCCAGTTCCTCTTCTCAGAGGAGGTCATATTTTGACGTCTTTCAAGGCCTTGTGTTGTCCCGAAAATCCGCGGATTCTACGGGTTCTTGGAACTAGACCAGGTGGGTGGCATATCAACGTTCTTCATCGTTTTCGTGGGGTAAACGTGGGGCGGATTTCGACCATAAATCGGGCGACGATGGCCCGGTCCTGGGCTTGCTCCTGCGGTTCTTGCAGGTTTCAAACAGTCATTCCGCCGGGGCCCAGGGCGGAATGCGTCCACTCTCAGTCCAAAAGTTGGTCAGGTCAATAGCGGCCAGCAGTTGGCTCCGCGCATATATCACTGGCCACTGACCACGGCGTCATGGGAGATGTTCACGTAGAAGTTGAGGGCAGTGATGCCGGCGTGGCGCCCCTCCCTTTAGACCAGGCCGGATTCCGAGATGAGCTGCGCACGGCCTTCTTCAAGCCTGTACGCAACGGCGATCACGACGATGGAGGAATCGTTCACAGCGGAGGCAATCACCTGGGACCTTTCCAGCAACCGGTCCACGGTCTGCTTGGCATGCTCGACAACCATGTCGTTTACCTCCGCTTTATCCTCCCTCAGCGACGTCAGCACCGAGGGGGTAATGCGTTCGACCAGATCCCGGATGAAACGCGGAGGCATCCGTCCGGTCTCCACTGCGTCCTTCGTGGCAGTGACGGCGCCGCAGCTGTCGTGACCCAGGACAACGATCAGCGGGACATTGAGCACGGAAACGCTGTACTCGAGGGACCCGATGACCGCGTCGTCGAGCACATGCCCGGCCGTGCGGACCACGAAGGCGTCACCGAGGCCGAGGTCGAAGATGATCTCCGCGGCGAGGCGGGAGTCCGAACAGCCGAAGATGACCGCGAAGGGGTTCTGGGTGTTCACCAGTTCGCTGCGGCGCGACGCTCCCTGATTCGGGTGCACGGCGTCTCCGGAAACAAAACGCGCATTGCCTTCAAGCAGGCGATGCCATGCTTCGGACGGGCTGATCGCATTAGTCACCCTACTTACTTTACGGCGTCGCCCAAGCGTGCACGGACGCCGTCCCACGCCCGGAGCACCGGGACCACGCCGTCCCTCACCCGCCTGATAGCCGTGGCTAAGATCACTGCGCCAGCTGGCGGACTGACGTGCTCGGGCACTGCGCTGGAAATGCACGAACGGCTCCGTGGGGCGCCCTCGCCGCCGACTCAACGCCGTACTTACCCGAGGGATGGCTAGGACCGCCCCGCCTACATAGTGCGCCAGAACGCGGCCGAAGTCAGCGAAAACCTGGCTCGCGTCCCTGATACAAGGCTCTCGATGGGCTAAAGCGTGCCAACTGGGCCGCTTGGGTGAGGGCTTTGTCCTGGATCGGCCTGAGCTCGTTGAACCAACAGACCGCCTGCAGCCCAGCGCGCCGCTGATGAGATAGATTCGAATAGTGCCAAGCCTCCCGGAGACCGCCTCCCTTTTGAAGAAAAACGACCCGGACCATGTCGAGGCGTTGGCCCGGGGTCTGTCCGTGCTGAAGGCCTTCAGCGCCCACGACAGGCCATTGTCGGTCTCGGATGTTGCCGAGCTCGTCGGGATCACCAGAACCGCGGCGCGGCGTTTCATTCTCACTCTGGAATACTTGGGCTATCTGTCCTATGACGCCAGCGGCTATTCGCTGCGGCCGGCGGTGCTGGAGATCGGGGACGCCTATCTACTTAGCCACAATCTGCTTGCGGTGGCTCATCCGCACCTCGCGTCACTGGTGCAGGAGGTCGGCGAGACAGCATCCTTAACGGTGCTGCACCAGGGCCGGGTGATCTACGTCGACCGGGTCCATGCCGACCGCGTCCTGACCGCAAACATCATCATCGGCACCAGCCTACCCGCCTACGCGACGGCGACAGGCCGCGTCCTTCTCTCCGGGCTCACCGACGAGGGGCTTGATGAGTATCTGGAATCGCTGGTGCCGGAAAGCCTGACCGGGTATACGGCGATCGACGGCGAGGTAATCCGGAAGAGGATCACCGTGGCACGGGAGCAAGGATGGTCGCTGGCCGACCAGGAGCTGGCCGAGGGTCTGCGGTCCATCGCGGTCCCGGTACGGGATGCGGGTGGCGGCATCATCGCAGCGCTGAACGTCTCGGCACACGCGACCCGCGTGAGCTCCGAAAGCCTGCGCGACACTGTTCTGCCCCGCCTACTGACGGCGGCAGCTGCGGTCGAAAAGGACTTCGCCGACGACGATTGGCCAGCCGACGTCGTACTCTGACGCGGCGGGCAGCCTGCTGTCCTCCGGTCCAGCTCAGGCGTCCAGCACCAACAGCGGCGTTTTGGACCGGCCGACGCACAGCATCATCGTCTCGTTCTTCTCCGGTCCAACTTGCTGAGGATCGTGTCGCGGTGGTCCGGAATTCCGGCCAGCACCTTTGTTCGCACGATCCGCAGAAGCCCTCCTCGCAGGAGAGTCACCCTTCGTGCTGATAGCAACATCCGCCACGTCATCTCCGAGGTCACGCCGATCCTGGTGTTCCTCTGCGTTAATGGCAGTTGCGCTATTCGCCCGCGCCAACCCATTCTGCGCGGCCGTCGCTGAAGAACTGTTCCTTCCAGATCGGCACGCGTTTCTTGATGGTGTCCACGAGATCGGAGCAGGCAGCAAATGCTTGGCTGCGGTGTGGCGCCGCAGCTGAGGCTATCAAGGCTGCCTCCCCGATGGCCAACAGGCCTACACGGTGCGCTGCCCACAGCCGCACGCCATCATGCCTGGCTGCGATCTCAGCCGCAACCTCTCCAATGACCTCCGGGGCGCTGGGGTGGGCGATGTATGTCAGCGCGTCCACGTCCCGGCCGCCGTCGTGGTTACGCACGACCCCACTGAAGGAGACCACCGCGCCGCAGTCTGTCGACTGCACCGCGGCCAGCGCCGTCTCCACTCTCAGCGGCGCCTCGGAGATCGTGGCCTCCACTACAACGCTGACGTTCATTTCGCTCCTCCGGTTGTCCGCAGATATTGCAGAGTGGCCCTCAGCCCTAACGTCGCACGTGGGGTCTAGGCGCGCCTTAGCCTGCCCGCAGTCATGCTGGCGGTTACGCATCTGGTGGAATATCCGTTTTTGCCGCTGTCCTCAGGTATATGCCCGCTGTCTTCACCCGCCGGCGAAGGGCGGAAGGATGTCGATCACGTCGGCGTGACCCAACGGCTCGTCGAAGTCCCTCAGCGCCACTTCGTTGCGCAGGAAGCTGCTCCTCGCAAGAATTTTGGCCAAGGTCGGCGCGTGACCCACTTCCGTTCCGGGGTGCAACTTTATGAGATGGCGGACTACCTCCGTAAGGACAGCCCCGTCGGAAAACTCCAGCGTTTCCTGCTCGACGCCGGTTGCGGCTTTCGCCGCGGCGAAGTACCTGATCAACATTTCCACTCCACTCCGTCGATGCAATGCAATTGTTGCCATCCCTGATATCTAGCCGCCGATCGCGCTCATCGTCCGTTCTGGCTGTACATAGTCCGCCGTGTCCAATCCTGCATTGTCCATGCCATGGGCTTTCGGCTTACCCCACATGGCTTCCTGCCAACGGCGTGCTACAGCGCCGTCGTCTGCATCCGTCCGGAGCAGGCCCAGCAAGTCGGTCTCCTCGTGCGAGAAGAGGCAGCTGCGCACTTTGCCTTCGGCCGTAATGCGTGTTCGGCGGCAGTCCGAGCAGAACGGTTCGGTGACGGAAGCGATGATTCCCACGGTTCCTGCGACTCCGGCGTTTGGCGCGCCGCCCGCTGTCCTCCGTCGCACTTCCCATCGTTCAGCGGGGGCGCCACCGCGCTGTCGCGGATCCGGCGTGAGGACAAAACCGGGCTCCAGCCGTTGCCGGATCTCCGCAGCGGAGATCATGCCCTTCCGGGTCCAACCATGATCGGCATCCAGCGGCATCTGCTCAATGAACCGGAGTTCGAAGCCACGGGTCAGCGCCCAGTCAAGCAGCTGGGGGGCCTCGTGGTCGTTGACACCGCGCACCAGCACCGCGTTGATCTTGATGAGCCCCAGTCCCACTCGATCAGCTTCTTCAGCACCGGCCAGTACGCGGTTCAGGAGGAGGGGGCGGCGGGTCAGCTGGGCAAAGGTGTCCGGATGCAGTGAATCTAACGAGATGTTGATCCGGTTCAGGCCTGCGTCCTTGAGAGCCTGGGCCTTGTTTTCGAGGCCTAGGGCATTAGTTGTCAGGGATATGGGAAGGTCGGGGTGACTGGTCCGGATGGCTCGGATGATGTCCACTAAATCCGCCCTGACCAACGGTTCGCCACCGGTCAACCGCAGCTCTCGGATGCCGAGCTGCTCAACGCCGATGCGGACGAGCCGGACTATCTCATTGTCCGTCATTAGGTGCTTTTTGGTCAGCCAGTTCAAGCCGTCGGCCGGCATGCAGTAGGTGCAGCGCAGATTGCACTTGTCCGTTAAGGAGAGCCGCATATCCGTCGCACGCCTCCCATACCTGTCCCTGAGGCCGACGGACGACGCCGGAACGAGAGGCGTGGTGCGAGAACCAGAGATAACGGTAGCAAGCGCGCCAGCGCTCGGCAGCGGCAGTCCCAGGGAAATTTTCATATCTGGCCACCGCCCCCGACACAGGGATCCTGCCGCTGGCAGAGATCTCCGGCCAGCAATTGCAGGTCCTTCGGGGTGTCGATGTCCATCCCTGATCCAGGGTTTCTCCAATCGACATAGGTCCCTGCTTCCGGATGCCTTTGCATGAATTTTCGAGCTCCCACATCACCGGTTGTCACGGCCGCTCCTTTCCGCACAAGGACGGGATCCAACAGGACCGGATGGCCCGGCTGCTGAGGGAAAAGAAGGACCGTGATCCTGCCCGGACGGTGTTCAGCCCGGCGTCGCATGACCGCCATGGTCGCGGAATCATGGCACCGACATATCCAGGCGTTGCACGATTTCATGAACATGATCCTTTGACTTGGCCGATATGGGATTCGGACGCCTGGACGGGATGCGGCCCTATTCCGGCGCCCGGCTGGTCCATAGTTTGAGGCGGATGTTGCGGGATTCCGTGAAGTGCTCAGCGGCCCGCTCGGCTGCCAGATCGCCGTCGCGCGCCTCGATGGCGTCCAGAATCGCACTGTGCTGATCGTTGGCCCGTTCCCAACGGCCCGGAAAAGAGAGCGTCGTGGCAGGATAGCGGCCCAAATGGAGACTCAAGCGGTCGAGCAAATCCACAAGCGAGCGGTTGTGGCTCGCCCGCCATACCGAGCGGTGGAAACGATCGTTCGCCGCAGCCATCGCCTGCGGATCGCTGGTGTCCATCGTCTTCATGTGGTCCGCCAGCTCCCGCATCTGAAGCAGGTCGTGGAAAGTGCGCCGTTCGGACGCCACCCGGGCGGCCGTCGCCTCAAGCACGATGCGCGTCTCGTAAAGATCGAGGACGTCCTCAGGACTGTCATCACGCACCATAAGGCCGCGATCGGTCCGGACGACGATTCCGTCCTGTTCCAGCCGCGTGAGAGCCTCACGGATCGGGGTCCGGCTGACTTCGCACCATTCGGCCAGTGCCGTCTCAACCAATGGCTCTCCCGGCTTCAAGTCTCCGGAAACGATTGCCTGCTTGATTCGTTCGTAGGCACTGCGGCGTCGATCGATTGGCGGTGTATGGCCTAGGCCCGAAGCGGTCGCCCCGGTTTTGGCTGCCATGAAGATATCCCCCGTTGGGTTGTCTGCGGATAGGGAAAGCCATGCGCGCATCCGCGGGCATGCCCCCGGAGGCACCGCTTGGGCCTGCTGTGTACAGTAGTATCCATTCTTCGCAATGACAAGGAGCGACGCTCATGAATTCCGCTATTCCCAACAATTGTGCGCTTGCCGTCCACGGGATCCAATTGACCACCTGGGGCCCGGGTTCCGCAGAAGCGGAAATGACCGTCGGGCCGGATAACCTCAATCAGCAAGGCAGTGTCCAAGGTGGCGTGTACGCAGTGCTTGCAGACGCCGCCGCAGGATGGGCAACGGAAGCAACATTGGGTTCGCCCGGATACGTGACCCTGGACTTTTCCTGCAACCTCACGGGGGCCGCGGTAGAAGGAGACCTGCTCAGGGCCCGCGCCTCAGTGGCGCACCAAGGGAGGCGCACGGTGGTAGTGAAGGTCGAGGTTCAGCGGTTGAGGGCTGCCGGGGCGCGAAGCGTTGCCTGGTTTACCTGCACGCAACTTGTCCTCGACAGCACGCCTTAACCGCGGTCGGCAGTTACGGGAAACTTAACTCTGCGCCGCAAAAATTTTTCCGGAAAAACTATGCATTTTTCGGCATCCATGTGTATACAGTGTCCGCATGAGAATTTCGGAAAGCATGTTAGGACGGCTAGGAGCAGCCGCCCGGACAGCCAGTTGGCCGGGCATTGTCATGGCGTTGGCCGTCTGGGAAATGGCACCACGGACCGGCTTGGTGCCATCCAGCTTTGTGCCGCCGGCGTCACAGGTCCTGGTGGAATTCGCCTCGATGCTCGTAACCGGACCGTTTTGGGCTGACGTCCAGTCGACCATGCTGGCCTGGGCCGTAGGCTTGGTGCTTGCAATGGTCGCAGCTGTCGCCGCAGGAATCCTGATCGGCAGCAACATTTACGCATACCGCGCCACCCGGTTCCTGATCGAATTTCTTCGGCCGATCCCAGCCGTGGCACTGATCCCCCTGGCAGTGCTGATCTTCGGCATCACGACCGATATGAAAGTGTTCCTGGTGGTTTTCGCGACCTTCTGGCCGATCCTGTTCCAGGCCGTCTACGGCGTCCGCGAAACGGATTCAGTGGCCAGGGATACGGCACGATCCTTCGGTTTCACCCGTGCCGAAGTCTTCTGGCACGTCACCCTGCCCAGCGCCGCGCCATCAATCGCCACAGGCGTTCGCCTGGCCTCGGCGCTTGCCATCGTGATCGCAGTGACGGCGGAACTCATCGCGGGAGGCCCCGGCCTCGGCACCGCCATCCTGGCAGCCCAGAGCGCAGGATCCAGTGTCCGGATGTACGCGTTGATTTTCGCAGCAGGACTGCTGAGCTACATCACGGGATCAATCATCGTCGCACTCGAACGCCGGCTCCTGCGCTGGCACCCGAGCCACCGGAAGGCAGTCGTATGAGACGGCGCAAAGCAAAGCTGATCGGGCTCGAAATAGCCACCACCGTGGCGGTGCTTGGAGCGTGGTATGTGCTCTCGGCCGGATCCACATCCCTTTACTTCCCTCCCCTCGCCGCGATCGTGAAAAGCTTCCGCGAAGTATGGATCGGGCAAGGTTTCGCCGAGCACGTCATCCCGAGCCTCGGCCGGATGCTGGCTGGCTACCTCATTGCAGCGGTCGCCGGCATCAGCCTCGGGCTTGCGATCGGCATTTCATCGTGGGCCCGCCGGCTGCTCGGCCCGAGTATCGACTTCCTGCGTGCCCTGCCCGCCGTCGTCCTGGTGCCGTTCGGCCTCATCGCCTTCGGCGTCGGCGCCCCGATGCAGATCTTCGTCATCGCGCTCGGCTGCTCCTTCCCCATCATTCTGAACACCGCCGCGGGCGCGGCGTCCGTGGAGCCGATCCTGCACGATGTGTCCCGCAGTTTCCAGTTCTCGCGGGCAGAGCGGCTCTTCCGCGTTGTGCTTCCCGCTGCTGCCCCGAGCATCTTCGCGGGATTGAGGGCAAGCCTCGCCTTGGCACTCATCCTCATGGTGGTAGCCGAAATGGTCGGCAGCACAGACGGGATCGGCTATTCGATCCTGCAGTCGCAACGGATGTTTGTCATTACCGACATGTGGGCCGGATTGCTCATGCTTGGCATCGTCGGCTACGTCGTCAACCTTATCTTCCTCGGTGTCGAGCACTTTGCGTTGCAGTGGCACCACGGCCTGAAAGCGAGCACACGAGACGCATGACAGCTATACACGAAACAACCGCGAAGCAGGAACGAACCACGATGATCATCGATGTCAAAAACCTGCAAAAGACGTACGGTTCCGGCACCACCGCGCATGTCGCGGTGAAGGACGTCACCTTCGAAGCCGCGGAGGGCGAATTCGTCTGCATCGTCGGGCCCTCCGGATGCGGCAAGACTACGTTGCTCCGCTGCCTCTCGGGCCTGATGCCACCGACAGGCGGATCAGTGAACCTGCACGGCAAGCCCATCAGTGGGCCTCCGCGCGAGATGGGCCTCGTCTTCCAGGAGTACAACCGCTCGCTCTTCCCTTGGATGTCCGTGCGCCGGAACGTCGAGCTGCCGCTCCGCAAGCTTTTCCGCGGCGCGGAACGGGCAGCTGCGGTCCAGGAAGCGCTCAGCGCCGTGGGGTTGCAGGGCCATGAGGAAAAGTACCCCTGGCAGCTTTCGGGCGGCATGCAGCAACGCGTCGCTATCGCACGCGCCATTGCCTACCGGCCCGAGATCCTCCTCATGGATGAGCCGTTCGCCTCCGTCGATGCGCAGACCCGCATCGAACTTGAGGACCTGCTGCTCGACCTCAAGGCCAAGTACGGGATCACCATCGTGTTCGTCACGCATGACATCGACGAGGCGGTCTACCTCGCGGACCGCATCGTGGTCCTGAGCGAACCGCCGTGCGTAGTCCGGGAATACCTGAATGTCCCATTGCCCCGGCCCCGCAGCCAGACCGAAACCAAAGCGTTGCCCGAATACAGCCGGCTGCGCAACCACGTCTACAACCAGATCGTCGGGGAACACTAGCGTCGGCGTCCCCGGCATCCACCCCACCGTTAGAGAGGCTACACAGATGAAAAAACGATTTGCGCTCACGGCCGCGCTGGGGGCGGCCTCCCTGTTCCTCGCCGGTTGCGGCGGCCCGGCCGCCTCCGACGGCGGAAACAAAGGGACCGGTGCCCTCGCCGACATTACTGTCGGAACGCTGCCGATCGTTACGAACACGGTCCTCGCCTTGGGCGTCGAAAAGGGCTTCTTCAAGGAAGAAGGGCTCAACGTCAAGCTCGCCAGCGCCCAAGGCGGCGCCGCACTCGTGCCTGCAGTAGTCAGCGGCCAGTACGACTTCGCCTTTTCGAACAACGTGTCCCTGCTAACGGCGCGCGCCCGGGGCTTGCCCATCAAGATCGTAGCCGCGGCCAGCAGTGCCGGGACCAACCCGACCCCGCCGGATGAAGCCATCGTTGCCGGACCGAAAAGCAACGCCAAATCCCTCGCCGAGCTGAACGGCAGCACAGTCGCCGTCAACGGCCTGAAGAACATGGTGGAAGTCGCCGACCGGGTCGCACTCGAGAAAGCGGGCGTCGACCTCGGAAGCGTCAAATTCGTCGAAGTCGGCTTCCCGGACATGCCTGCGGCGCTCGCCAGCGGACGCATCGACGTCGCCCATGTCGCCGAGCCCTTCCTGAGCCAGGCCGTCAAAGGCGGGGCGCGCATCCTCTCGGCGCCCTACCGCGAGGTCCTGCCCGACGTCTTTATGTCTTCATGGTTCACGAGCGAGAAGGTGATCGCCGAGAAGCCCGACAGGGTGGCCGCCTTCCAGCGCGCGCTGGAAAAGTCCCGGGCCTACGCCGTCAAGCACACTGATGAGGTCCGTGCCTATATGCCCACGTTCCTCAAGATGGACGCCACGGTGGCCAAGGAAATCGCCATGGGCAACTGGCCCGCAGGGATGCCGAGCGACGCTTCCCTGCAGGCCTGGTACGACGCGTGCGTCAAGTATGGCATCTTCGCCAAGGACGCCCTCAAGAACCCCACCGACATCCTGGCGCGGACCAAATGACGAAACACCCAAACTCAGACGAAAGGGAACCGGCATGCAGGTCCTGAGACCGACGAGCGTCACCGAGGCGTTGGCACTGCTTGACGCCTCGGACGAAGACGCGAAAATCATCTCCGGCGGCACGGCCCTCATGCTCATGCTCCGCAACGGCTTGGTGTTCCCCAGCGGGCTCATCGCACTCGATCGCATCGAGGGCCTGGACTACATCAAGGCCGACGACGCCGAGATCCGCATCGGCGCTCTCACGACCCTCCGCACGATGGAGCGTTCGGCCGAGTTGCAGGCGCTGCTGCCGACCCTCACCCAGGCGCTGGGCATGGTGGCCAACCATCGTGTACGCAACCGGGCGACGATCGCCGGCAATGTTTGCGAGGCGGACTACGCATCCGACCCGCCCGCCATCCTGACAACCCTCGGCTGCCAGGTGCGCGTCGAGGGCCCGGAGGGTGAACGGCTGATCGCCTTGCCCGAGCTGCTGGTGGACTACTACGAGACAAGCCTCGAGCACAACGAACTTGCAGTGGAGGTGATCATCCCCCGGCCGGATGCCGGTACCAGGACGAACTACCTCAAGTACGTCAGCCGCTCCTCGGAAGACCGGCCCTGCGTCGGCGTCGCTGCCTCGCTGTCAACCGACGATGCAGGCCGGTGCCGCAGTGTGGACGTGCAGATCGCCGGCGCCACAGCGACGCCCTTCAGCATCCCTTCCGTCCTCAAGGAATGCGAAGGAGCGGAACCGGGCAAGGAAAGCTGGGAGCACATCGCACGGTCCTACGCCCAGGCTATCGAGCCGATTGACGATGTACGGGGCTCGGCGGGCTACCGCAGGCGCGTCGCCCGAGTCCTGATCGAGCGGGCGCTGCGCGAGATGAACGACGACTATGTGAACGGAGCGACGAAGCTGTGACCAATCACGCTGCGATCAATGAAGCGGGGGCTGTCAGGGTTGCGCCTGGTTCCAGTATCGGTACCCCGATCAACATGTATGAGGCCCGTGACCGCGTGGACGGAAGCATCAACTTCGCCCTCAACGCCGAAGTACCCGGAATGGTCCACGCGGCCATCCTGCGCAGCACGGTGCCGCACGCCGAAATCCTCTCCATCGATGTTTCGGCCGCGGAGGCACTGGACGGGGTCGTTACCGTGCTCACGGCGGCAGACTTCGACGCACCCGGAGCCCCCCTCCGCCATTTCGGGCCAGTCATCAACGATCAACCCGTTGTCTGCGGCCGCAAAGTCCGCTTTGTCGGAGACCCGGTTGCCGCCGTCGTCGCCGAGACCGCGGAGCTCGCGCAGGAAGCCATTGGACTCATCGAAGTGGAATATAACGAGCTCCCCGTCGTCGCCTCGATAGACGACGCACTCGCCGCCGACGCAGTGCTCGTGCACGACACTCCCCCGCGTCCGAATGAACGCAGCTATTCGGACATCAAACTCCTGGGGCGCGGTGGAAACGTCTGCACGAAGTTCCAAGTGCGTCGCGGAGATGTGGACAAGGCCTTCGCCGAAGCGGATCTGATCGTCGAGGACGTCTACTACAGCCCCGCCGTCGACCACGTCACGATGGAGCCGCACGTGGTGTTGGCGACGTTCGCCCACGGCAAGCTGGACGTCCTCACCAGCAGCCAGGCGCCCTTCGCCGTCCGCGACACGCTCTGCGAGATGTTCCGGCTGCCGAGCTCCAAGGTCCGGGTGACCGTACCGCCCATCGGAGGCGGGTACGGAGGCAAGACCTATGCGAAGTTCGAGCCGATCACCGCCGCCCTGGCCTGGAAATGCCGCCGCCCGGTCAAGCTCGTCCTCTCCCGGGAGGAGGAGTTCTCCGCCACCACCACCAAGCACGCAGCACAGATCCACATGCGCTCGGCCGTGATGAACGACGGAAGCATCATCGGCCGCGACGTGGTTGTCTACTTCAACGGCGGAGCCTATGCCGACATCAGCCCCCGGCTCATCAAGAACGGCGGCTACAGCACCGTGGGCCCCTACCGCATCCCCAATGTGCGCATCGACTCATACGCGCTGTACACGAACCAGGTGCCGGCAGGTGCCTACCGCGGCTACGGCGTCTCCCAGGCCGCGTGGGGATACGAAAGCCAGATGGACCAGATCGCCGTGGCCCTGGGCATGGATCCGGTTGAGTTGCGGCACAGGAACCTGCTCCGTCCCGGCGACGAATTCGCCACGGGAGAGGTCATGACCGAGGCAAGCTACGCTGAACTCCTCGACATGGCGGCAGAAGCCATTTCCTGGAAAGAAGGCGTTCGCAAGGTCGTTTCTCCCGACCGGGTCCGTGCCAAGGGCATCGCGGTCATCCTGAAGTCGACCATCACGCCGTCAACAACCCATGCCTCGGTGCGGCTCGACGCCGATGGATCCGTCCAGGTGCTCACCTCCGCCATCGAAATGGGCCAAGGAGCCCACACGGTGCTGGCCCAGTTCGCCGCCCAGGCGCTGGAGGTGGACGTCAACCGCGTCAACGTGGCCACCGCGGACACCGCATACACCCCGTACGACCAGACCACCAGTTCCAGCCGCACCACCCGGGCGATGGGCGGGGCGGTGACGAAGGCCGCCCACGAGGTCCGCGACAAGCTCATCGCACGCGCCGCCCCGATTCTTGGCTTCACCGGGGACAAGCTACGGCTTCGCAATGGACGCGTCGAAGTCATCGACGTGCCGGAAACCAGCCTGAGCATCCAAGAGGTCTTCCACGAGACCCGGACCGGCAGCATCCAGGGCGAGGGTGAGGTGCTCACCTCCGGCGGACTTGACCCCGAGACGGGTCAGGGCCTGGCCAGCGACCACTGGCACCAGGGAAGCGCCGCCGTCGAGCTGGAGGTGGATCTTGGCACCGGAAAGATCTACCTCGAGCACATCTACGCCGCCGCGCATGCCGGCACGGTGATCAACCCGAAGCTCGCGAGGCTGCAGATGCACGGCAGCATCGTCTTCGGCATCGGCCACGCCCTGTACGAGGAGCTGATTTTCGAGGACGGCTTCGTGACCAACCCGAACCTCTCCGATTACGCGATCACGACCATGGGCGACATGCCGCGCAAGCTGGAGATCGCGCTGTTGGAGGACGACGGCGAGGCCACCGTGCATGGTCTCGGCGAGACCGTGCTTCCGCCGGTCATCGCGGCAATCGGCAACGCCGTCGCGAACGCAACCGGTCACCGCGTGCGCCGGCTCCCCATCACACCGGAACGAGTGATCGACGCCATGGAGGCACGATGAATGAATTGAACGACGAAATCACGGTCACGTGCCGGATCAATGGTGGAGAGGCCGCGCTTCAAGGCGACCCAGCCGGGTCTACCGTCTCGGCCCTGCGCGCCCGCGGCCTGTATGGAGTGCGGGAAACCTGCGGCCTCGGGGTCTGCGGCACCTGCACGGTACTTCTTGACGGCGAGCCTGTGAGCAGCTGCATCCTGCCGCTCTATGCCTTGGACGGACGAAACGTCCAGACAGTAGAGGGTGCAGCCTCCGGAGAAACACTCAGCAGCCTGCAACAGCAGTTCATTGAATCCCAGGCCTTCCAGTGCTCGTTTTGCACGCCCGGCTTCCTGGCTAGTGCCCAGGCCCTGCTGGACCAAAGCGAGGGCGAGCTGACGCGGGAAGAGGTGGAGGACGGACTGCAGGGCCACCTGTGCCGCTGCGGATCCTACGAGGCGATCAACGAGGCCGTACGGATCTGCAGTCGCAACCGGGACTGCGCTCCGGGCACCGCTGCTGGCTGCTCCGCATCCTGAACGGATGGGAGGAACATTGACCTGGGACCACGAACGGCCTTTTGCGCCGATCCACGACCGCCTTCCGTACGATGCCATCGTCGACCGCCCGGCCCCTTTGTGGCCGGGCGGCGCCCGGCTCGCCGTTTGGGTTGTACCCAATATCGAGCATTATGAGTACCTTCCGCCGGGCGGCGCCGTGGACCCGTATCCGCGCACGCCGCACCCGGACGTGCGGAAATTTAGCTACCACGACTACGGCAACCGCGTGGGTTTCTGGCGGATGCTGGAGGTCCTGGACCGCCACGCGATCCCGTGCACCACTTCCCTCAACGTGGCGGTTCTTGACCACTATCCGGAAGTCGCCGAGGCCATGGTCGAGCGCGGATGGGACCACATGAGCCACGGGCTCTATAACACCCAGTATTTGACGGGGATGGACGAGGCGGAAGAGCGGGCCTTCCTCGAGGAGTGCAACGGGGTGCTCCGGCGGCATACCGGCCGCAATTTCGCCGGAATGCTCGGACCGAACATCACCGGGAACGCCTGGACACCGGACCTGATGGCCGAGCTCGGGATGACATTCCATGCCGACTGGGTCCATGACGAGCGCCCGGCCCCCCTCATCACGCGCTCCGGCCACCCCCTGGTCGCCATGCCGTACACCTACGCGCTCAACGACGCGCCCCTGCTGATGCGTTCGCACGTGGAAGGCCCGGACTATGCGCGTTACCTCATCGCCCAATTTGACGAACTCCACGAACGCGAGGAAAACATCGGACGCATGATGTGCCTTTCCCTGCACCCTTTCACCATCGGACAGCCGCACCGGGCCGCCCACCTCGATCGCGTCCTGGCGCACTTGCGCTCCCATGACGACGTATGGTTCGCAACGGCGTCGGAGATTGTGGCCCACTACCGGCGGACAGCCTACGACGACGACCTGCGCCGCGCGACGGAGGCGGTACCCGCATGAGCCTGCCCGAACTCAACCTCGTTCGTCCGCCCTTGGCAGCCGAACCCGGCTACGACCATGGCTGGTTCCCGTACTCGCCGCTCCCCGCCAGGCGCGGGCCCTCAGCCGGGCAGGCCGGGCAGACCGGGCTGGCCCTCAGCGTCATCGTCGACGTGCGGGCGGCCGAATGGGAAAGCCATGCTCCCGCCGTCGGCGTCCCCGGAGGCCGCGGCCTGGCACCCTATCCCGATTTCCCGCGCATGTCCCACCGCGAGTTCGGGCACAGGGTAGGCGTGTTCCGGCTCTCGGCGATCCTCCGCGAGGCCGGCATACCGTGGGCCGCCGCCTTGGATGTGCTGACGGCAGAACACTACCCCCGTGCACTGTCACTGCTTCAGGACGAAGCAGCGGAGATCCTAGCCGGCGGCTTGAGCGGCAGCCGCGCCATCACGAGCCGGATGTCGGAAGCTGAGGAAGACCACTACGTGGCACAGACCATGGAGCGGTTGGAAGGTGCACTCGGGGCCCGGCCCCGGGGATGGATGAGCCCGGAAGGTTCCCAGTCCTTCCGCACTCCCGCCATCCTCGCCGCCAACGGCGTGGAATATATGGCGGACTGGGCCAACGATGAGCAGCCGTACGCCGTCACAGGCGCGGGCGATCTGTGGAGCCTGCCGGTTTTTTGGGAACTGAGCGACCTGTCCGCGATGTTCGTCCGGGGCGTCGGTCCGGAGGCGTACGCCAGTGCGGTGCTCGAAGCGGTCGATGTCCTGGCCGCGGACAGCATCGGCTCGCCCAGGATGTTGTGCCTGCATTTGCATCCTTGGGTGAGCGGGGAGCCTTTCAGGGCGCGCGCCGTCCGTGATCTCCTGGTGGAGCTGGCCTCCCGTACCGACGTGTGGTGGGCTGCGCCCGGCGTCGTTGTCGAACACGGCCGGAAGGGGCAGCGATGACGCGCCGGCCCCGCGTCGCCCTCATCTCGACGGGCGGCACAATCGACGCCGTCGGCGCGTCCCGGCTGGATCTCGCGTGGTATACCGAGACCAAGGACCGGCTTCCCGACGGCGGCCTGCTGGCCGCGCTTCCCGAACTCGGGATGATCGCCGACGTCGTCCAGGTGCCCTTCGCGCGGATGCCCAGCTATGCGCTGACCACCGCTGATTGGTCCCTGCTCGCCTCGACCGTCCAGGACCTGGCCGCCGGCCGCGGATACGACGGGATCGTGGTCACCCATGGGACGAACACCCTGGAAGAAACCGCCTTCCTGCTGAGCCTGACAGTCAGCACTGCCATCCCGGTTGTTTTCGTCGGAGCAATGCGGCCGGCCAACGGCCTGGGCAGTGACGGCGCCATCAACCTCTTCCAGGCTGTGCGCTTGGCGGCCTCGGAGCAGGCACGCGGCCAGGGCGTCCTGGTGATGCTCAACGACACTGTCTTCGCGGCCCGCGACGCCACCAAGACCTCGACCTTCCGGGTCAATGCCTTCACGGCCCCCGGCTTCGGCCCCCTTGGCCACGTGGATGCCGACGGCGAAATCCGGCTGAGCCACGTGCACGCCACGAATGCCGTCCCGGCCTTCGGCGTCGGCGACATAGCCGGAATGCCGCGGGTCGACGTCGTCCTCTCCTACGTGGGCGCCGACGGGGCGCTGATCGAGGCGGCAGTCAATGCCGGGGCGCGGGGCATTGTCAGTGCCGGCACCGGCGCAGGCCGTCCAACGCCGGCGGAGAGCGAGGCCTTGGACGCAGCCGCAGCCAAGGGCGTGGTGGTGTGCCAGGGTACCCGGGTCTTCTCCGGTCGCGTCTCCCGCTCACCGGCCATGCGTGCGGCACGGCGCGTCACAGCGCCAGCCATGGCCCCTTGGCAAGCGCGGATCGCGTTGGCCCTGACACTCCAGCGCACGAACGATATTGATGAGGTCCAGATCACTCTGGACGCCCTATGAGCACATATGTATACTCACTAATACCGCTGTATACAAAGAACTAGGAGCGCTATGCAAATCGACACAGAGTTCACCGTTGCCGCCCCGCACCGCGAGGTATGGAACTACCTGCAACGCACCGAGGAAGTCGTGGAATGCATCCCGGGAGCAGCGATCGACGAAAAGCTCTCGGACGATGAGTACAAGGGCCACGTGACCATCAAGGTAGGCCCGCTTACACTCACCCTCGAAGGCCTCGCCACCATCAGCGAGCGCAACCAGGAACAGATGACCCTCGTCATTTCCGGCAAGGCGAAGGACAAGCGGGGACGCGGCGCCACCGACGCGACGGTCACCGCCCGGGTCCACGCCGCATCGGAAGACTCCACGCGGGTAGCCATCGTGTCCGATCTCCGGGTCAGCGGCAAAATCGCGCAGTTTGGCCGGGGCGTCATGAAAGACGTCGCCCAGCGCATCGCCGAGGAATTCGCCAGGAACCTTGAAGCCCGTATCTCCGCCGAGGCGGATCCCGAACTGGCCGCCCAATCCGCAGCTTCCCTTGGTGCGAAGCCCGCGGAAGCCATCGGCGGGATCGGCTTGGTAGTCGGTGCCTTGACGCGCTCGGTCGGCCGCAGCGTTCCCGGCATTTTCAGCCGCGACAAGAGCTAAGCCCGGCCAGCGCGGACCCAAGAAGGACAACGATGACAAATCGAATGCTTACCCGCCTCGACCTGCCGCAAGCGCGTGAATACTACGCCGCGGGTTACTGGCAGGACGAAACAATCTACGGACGTGCCCGGAAAGCCGCCACCAATTTCCCCGACAAGGTCGCCGTGATGGAGCGATCCCGGAACATCAGCTACCGTTCCCTGCTGGATGCGGCGGACCGCCTCGCCGCCCACCTTGCCGACGCCGGCTTGACGAGTGGGGACCGGGTGGCAATCTGGCTCCCGAGCCGAGCCGAGGTTGCCGCGGCCCTCCTCGCCTGCTCGCGCAACGGCTACATCGCGTGCCCGTCGCTCCACCGCGACCACACGGTGGGAGACGTCATCACCCTCATGGAGCGGATCGGCGCGAAGGCGTTCATTGGACAGCCCGGATACGGTGCCGACAGCGACCGCGCGGACATCTTCTCACGCATGGACGACGTCGAGTCCGTCCGGGTCCGCATCCCGCTCGAGCCTGCCGGCTCCGACGAGGTACTGTTCCCCGACTGCCGCCCTGGTGCAAGGGACGATGTCCCTCACGGGGACCCCGAATCGATCGTCTACTTGGCCTTCACCTCGGGCACCACTGGCCAGCCGAAAGGGGTCATGCATTCAAGCAACACCATGCTGGCGCCTGTTCGCGCACTGGCCGTCGACTGGAACCTCGACGCCGACATGGTCATCTACTCCCTCTCGCCGCTCAGCCACAACTTGGGTTTCGGCGCCATGCTTCTGGCTTTGACAGGCGGAGGTTCGCTCGTGGCGCACGACCTTGCACGCGGACAGAGCGTAGCGCGTCGCATCGCCGAAACCGGCTCGACCTTCGTCTTCGGAGTGCCGACCCATGCCATCGACCTTCTGGCCGAACTCGAGCGCGGGGACATCGAGTCCCTGCCCGAGCTCAAAGGGTTCCGCATCTCCGGCGCGGCCATCCCGGGCGACGTGGCCGCGCGACTCATCGCCGCCGGCGTCGTGCCACAGAGCGGCTACGGAATGACAGAGGCCGGTTCGCACCACTACACACTCCCGGACGACAGCGCCGAACGTATCGTCGGCAGCTCGGGCCGGCCCTTCGCTGGGCACGACGTCCGGATCCTCGACCGGGAGGACGCCTCCCTTGACGTCCCTCCCGGGACCATCGGACAGATTGCCGGGCGCGGCCCCAGCGTCATGCTCGGCTATTTCGACAACCAGGCCGCCACGGAGTCTTCCTTTACAGCCGACGGCTGGTTCCTCACCGGCGACCTAGGCTGGGCCGACGAAGACGGATACATCCGGATCACTGGACGGAAGAAGGACGTCATCATTCGAGGAGGGCACAATATCTTCCCGGCAAAGATTGAAAACCTCGCATCGCGGTTCGACGCGGTGGGCAAGGCCGCCGCAATTCCCGTGCCGGACGACCGCCTCGGCGAGCGGGTGTGCCTTGTGGTGACCCGCGCAGGCCTGTCCGATCCGGAGCCTGACGAACTGTTGCGGTTCCTCGACCGGGAAGGACTGTCGAAGTACGACATGCCGGAATTCCTCCAAGTTGTCGATTCGATTCCGCTCCTGCCGTCGGGCAAGCTCGACAAGCGGCAACTGATCACCCGCCTGCACTCCGGTGAAATGACGCCCACACCCATCCGTTTCACGGCGGCGGTCCGATGAGCGCGACAATGCGGGCCGTACAGATCCGAGTGTTCGACGAACTGGACGAAGCCGAGCTGGCAAACATCGATGCCCCTGTCCCCGGGCCCGGCGAAATCGTGATCGACGTCGCGGCGGCACCGGTCAACTACGTCGACCTCGTCACGATGCGCGGAGCCTACCAATTCCGCCCGACACTGCCCTACACGCCCGGCAAGGGTCCTGCCGGACACGTCAGCGCCGTCGGCCAGGGCGTCGAGCACCCCAAGGTTGGTGACCGCGTGCTCGGCATGGCCGAGTATGGCGGCTACGCCGAGAAATGCGTGATCCAAGGCAGCCAGGCCTACCTCCTTCCCCCCGACCTGGGATTCGTGGACGCAGCTGCCATGTCCTTGGCGTTCGACACGGCGTGGATGAGCCTCGTCGAACGGGGAAGGCTGACCCAAGGCGAGTCCGTGATGGTGCTCGGGGCCACCGGAGCAGTGGGAGGGGCGGCAGTCCAGCTTGCTAAGGCACTCGGAGCCGGCACCGTGCTGGCCGGAGTTTCAGACGCCTCGAAATTCGAGGAGGTCCAACCGTTCGGAGCCGACGACTATGTCCTTCAGTCCGGACCGAACCTGCGCGACAGTATCCGGGACCGTGTCCTGGAGCTGACCGCCGGCCGTGGGGTCGACGTCGTCATCGACGCCATCGGGGGCGACGCCTTCGACGGTGCGGTCCGAGCACTTGCCTGGCGCGGACGGCTGGTCATCGTGGGCTTCGCGGCTGGCCGGATCCCCACACTCAAAATGAACTACCCGATGCTCAAGAACATCGAGGTGTCCGGGCTACAGATCAGCGACTACCGGAAACGTGCGCCGGAACTGATGCAGCGCTGCTTCGATAACATCTTCGAGCTCTACTCACAGGGTCGCCTCACTCCGCCCCGGAGCGAAACGTTCGCCTTGGACGAGTGGCGTACCGCGGTGGACGCGCTCAGCAACAAATCCATCAGGTCACGGCTCATCCTCACCCCCTGAACGCCCTGGCTCTTCCAGGACACCCCACCACCACTTGACGGAGAAGCAATGTGTGTCCGTCGATTTATACATAAATATCCAAACGTATATCATACGAAAGCCCCGAAGGAGCGCCAAGTGTCCCTTGAAGATCGAACAGATGTTGTAGTTGTCGGCGGAGGCAATGCCGGATTCAGCGCCGCCATCGCCGCGGCCGAGCGAGGCCGACGCGTCGTCCTGCTGGAAAAAGCACCCCAGTGCGCCCGCGGTGGCAACAGCTATTACACAGCAGGCGCCTTCCGGATCACCCATGACGGACTGAACGGCCTCGGCGACCTGGTCGAACCCGATCCCAGGCATGCCGTTACGGACCTGCCGAGCTACACCGCCTCGGACTTCCAGCTGGACATGAAGCGGGTAACCAACGGCGGTAACGACCAGAAGTTGACCGACGTGCTGGTCGAAAACAGTGCGGAGACGCTGCGTTGGCTGCACAGCCACGGACTTCGCTTCCGCCTGATGTATGAGCGCCAGGCCTACCCCGACGCCACAGGAAGGCAGCGCTTCTGGGGCGGCCTGGCTGTGGGATCCGTGGGAGGAGGCGTTGGCCTGATCGAGCAGCACGTCGCCGCAGCCGAGCGGCTCGGCATCGATGTCCGCTACGAGGCCGCAGGCGAATCCCTCATCGTCGAGGATGGCGCCGCCGTAGGCGTCGTCTACCGGGATGCCTCCGGACAGCGGGCCGAACTGCGAGCCGACTCTGTGATCCTCTCGGCAGGCGGCTTCGAAGCAGATGCCGGGATGCGGCGCAAATACCTCGGCGAGGGCTGGGACCGCGCGAAAGTCCGCGGCAACCCGCTCAACACCGGCGACATGCTGCGTGCCGCGCTCGACGCCAGCGCAGCCCCCTACGGAGACTGGACCACCTGCCACAGCGTGGCATGGGACGCAAACGCACCCGAGACCGGCAGCCGTGTCCTCACCAACCAGCTGACGCGGGGCGGCTACTTCCTGGGGATCGTGGTCAACATCAACGGCGAACGATTCATCGACGAGGGAAGCGACTACCGCAACTACACCTACGCGAAGTACGGCGCCGAGATCCTCAAGCAGCCCGAAGGCCGGGCCTTCCAGATTTACGACTCGACCACCAGGCCCATGCTGCGCACCGAAGAGTACGACAGCGACGGCGCCAGCGTGCACGTGGCCGATTCTCTCGAGGAACTTGCCGTCTCTATCGGCGCTGACACCGACACCTTCGTGCGCACAGTTGAGGCTTTCAATGCCAACATTGACACTGCCCGGCCCTTCGACGCCAGCATCAAGGACGGCCGTTCGTCGGCCGTGGAGCCACCGAAGAGCAACTGGGCTGTCGAGATCAAGAACGCGCCCTTCCACGCCTTCCCGGTGACATGCGGAATCACCTTCACCTTCGGCGGGCTGCGGGCGGACGACCATGGCAGGGTGCTCAAGGACGACGGCGCCCGGATTCCGGGCCTGTATGTCTGCGGCGAAATGCTGGGCGGACTGTTCAGTGGCAACTATCCTGGCGGTTCCGGGCTGACCTCTGGTGCGGTGTTCGGACGCCGCGCCGGCTCGCTTGCCTAGCGGATACGCCGCCGGATTGGACAACGTGAACCGGGCGAGCCGGAGGGAGAGCAACCGTGCGCGATATTCTCGATGACATCGAGCCGTGGCACCGCGAAGGGAGGCGCTTCGCGGTAGCCACGGTGGTACGCACCTGGAACTCGTCGCCGCGCCCCATCGGTGCATCCATGGCCGTAGCCGACACCGGAGAGGTCATCGGCAGCGTGTCTGGAGGATGTGTTGAGGGCGCGGTGTACGAGGTGGCCCGGGAGGTCCTTGAAAGCGGCGTTCCGCAACTCGTCCGGTACGGAGTCTCGGACGACAACGCATATTCGGTCGGCCTGACGTGCGGCGGGATCCTCGAACTCTTCGTCCAGCTCGTCGACGCCGAGATCTTTCCCGACTTGGCAATGGTGGTTGAGGCGGTGCGGGAGCGGCGCCCGATCGCCGTCGCCACCGTCATCGACGGATCCGAGTCCGTGGGACGCCGTCTCGTGATCACACCGTCGGCCACCCGTGATTCGCTGGGCTCCGAGCGCCTGGACCAAGCCGTGGCCAGCGATGCGCGCGGGATGCTGGAGCACGGAACCACCGGAATACTGCATGTGGGGCGGCAGGGAGAGCGCCGGTCGGACCAAGTGTCCGTCTTCGTCGTGTCCCTGTCGCCGCCCCCGCGCATGATTGTGTTCGGGGCCATCGACTTCGCCGCTGCGGTCGCGCGCATCGGGAAGTTCCTCGGATACCACGTGACCGTCTGCGACGCCCGCCCCCTCTTCGCCACCAAGGCCCGGTTCCCGGAAGCCGACGACGTCGTGGTCGCGTGGCCGCATCACTACTTGGCGGAAACGGACGTCGACGAGCGGACGGTCCTCTGCGTCCTCACCCATGACCCCAAGTTCGATGTTCCCCTCCTCGAGCTGGCGCTGCGCACGCCGGCGGGCTACGTCGGAGCTATGGGAAGCCGCCGGACCCACGGAATCCGGCTCGCCAAGCTGCGGGAAAATGGTTTGTCGGAGGAAGAACTCGCCCGGCTGTGCTCTCCGATCGGGCTGGACCTCGGCGCCAGGACACCGGAGGAGACGGCGGTATCAATCGCAGCAGAGATCATTTCCGCGATGTGGGGCGGCAGCGGACGTCCGCTGAGCAACACTACCGAACCCATCCACCGTGAGCCGCTGGCATCACATCCCCCTGTGATACCAGCGGCGCTGACTCCGAAATAAGGTTTGGAAACAGGGTTTAGGGACGGACAGGCGCGATGATGCGAACACGGATGGGCCCGCCGCCGTCGGCACCTGGGCTGACGGCGGCGGGTAATTGGCAAGCCGACGTCGTACTCTGACGCGGCAAGCAGCCTGTTCTTCTCCGGGGCCTAGCTCAGGCGTTCAGCACCAGCAGCGGCGTTTTGGACCGGCCGACGCACAGCATCATGGTGTCGTTCCTTTCGCGGTCCGCCTTGCTGAGGATCGTGTCGCGGTGGTCCGGAATTCCGGCCAGCACCTTGGTTTCGCACGATCCGCAGAAGCCCTCCTCGCAGGAGAAGAGGATCGAGGGGTTCGCGTCACGGACGACGTCGAGCAGGGTGCGGTCCGCGGGCACCTTCAGGACGCAGTTGCTCTGCTTGAGTTCCACCTCGAATTCCGCCAGGCCCTCATCCGTCGTATTGCCCTCGGGGCTGCCGGCCGGGGATGCGGCATTCCTCGCCGCAGCGAGAGAAGCCGAGGCGCCGAAGCGTTCGACGTGCATAGCGTCCGCCCCCAGATGGCGCTCACACGCCTCCTCAACGGCGCGGATAAGCGACTCCGGCCCGCAGCAGTACACGGCAGTTCCGGCCGGCGCGGAGGCCATGGCGCCCTCCAGGTCTGCGTAGCCGCATTCATCCTTCGGAATGATGCTCACGGTTCCGCCGAGCCGTGCCAGCTCGTCCACGAAAGCCATGGACCGCCGGGTTCTGCCTCCATAGAGGAGTGTCAGTCCGGCGTCGCCCTGCGCGATCTGCCGGGCCATGGCCAGGATCGGGGTGATGCCGATGCCGCCTGCGATGAGCAGGTAATGCTGCGCCGGTTCGAGCTCAAAGTGGTTGCGCGGCCCCCGGAATTGCAGCAGGCCGCCGGTGCGTACGGTCTCGTGGATTTCACGGGATCCGCCACGGCTGTTGGGATCGTTGAGCACGGCGATCCGGTACTGGGTCCTTTCCATGGGATCCGAGCAGAGGCTGTACTGCCGCACGGCGCCCGAGGGCAGGACGACGTCGATATGCGCCCCGGGGGTCCAGGCGGGCAATTCCCTGCCGTCCGGATGTTCCAGGACTAGGGACAAGACGCCGTCGGATTCCAGGCGCTGCTGCCGGACCAGCAGTTCGGTGGTCCCGGTGCTCATGATGCTCCCTTTCTGGTGCTCTCCTCGCTTGATGCGGTTGCCGCACTTGCTTCGGTTGTGGCCAGATCAGCCTCCGGCTTGCGGCGTCCGCCCTTGAGTACGTCGATGAAGGCGGTGGCCAAGCCGACGTCCCGGACAGAGACGAGCATGTCCAGTTCCCGGCGCAGC
Organism: Arthrobacter sp. NPDC080031; assembly: GCF_040702485.1. Lineage (NCBI taxonomy): Bacteria > Bacillati > Actinomycetota > Actinomycetes > Micrococcales > Micrococcaceae > Arthrobacter > Arthrobacter sp. NPDC080031. The sequence goes on along the minus strand of NZ_JBFBLA010000012.1, from coordinate 55,187 downwards.
ACGGTCAAGGCGTAGGCCCCCCGGGCGGATTCCCAGTTCTGCTGGTCCACCAAGACGCCGGCGAGAAGGACGCCGTTGGCGCGAGCCGCCTTGGCCAGCGTCGCGACGAAGGCGGAGGGCAGCTGGGTCAGGTCTGAGCCGAGCAGGATCATCATGTCCGCTGAGGCGGCCAGATCGGCCACGGTTTCCGTGACCTCGCTTCCGACGGCTGCACGGATATCCCGGACAGAGGCTGCGGACTGGCCGGCGTCCGCCACGATGCGCACGTTGGTGGGGCCGCCTGCGGCCATAGTCTGTACGAGATCATCCCCGGACGCGCCAAGCGGGACCACCAGGATCCGCGCCTCGTAGGAGAGCCGTGTGGGTGTGGAAGGCATAGGGGTTCCTTATCTGTGAGGCTTGGAAGAAATCAGCGGAGTTGGGGCCGGATGACCACGTGCGGGCTCACCGGGCCGTTGCCGGTGGCGAGGCGGTCGAGCATGTCGCTGACCTCCTCCAGGGGCACGTGGGTGGTGGGGACCAGTTCGAGTCCCGAGGCGCCCGCGGCGAGGAGCTCGATGCTCTGTCGCACGGCCTCGGGTGAGCGACCGCGGACCCCGGTGATGCTGTTGGCGCCGCGGATAAGGGCCTTGAGGTCCACCTCGGAGACCGGTACCGGTCCGAGGCCTGCGAGGACCAGCCGCCCGAGTTTGCGCAGCGTTCCGGCCGCGGCGGATGTCACTGCCCGGCCCAGCCCGACCGTGTCCAGGATGAGGTCCGTACCGTTGCCGCCGGTCGCAGAGTCGATCACGGTTCCCAGGTCCGTACCGTCGTCGTTAGTGACAGGCACAGCGCCGAGGGCTTCGGCGATCTCCAGCCGTTCGGACGAACGGCCGACGGCGATGACCTTCTTTGCCCCCACGGCCCGCGCCGCGGCCACGGCCGCAACGCCGTGGTAGCCCGGGCCGATGACAACGACGGTGGAGCCCTCGCGGGCACCGCCCGCGTTGATCGTCCAGTCCACGGCGTTGGCAAAGGGCTGGGTCCAGGACGCGAGGTCCGGATCCAGATCCCCGGGCAGCCGGTGCACGATGCTGTTCGCATTCAGCTGCATGTACTCGGCGTTGCCCCCGTACAGGCCGGAGCCCTCCTCGGCCGAGATCAGCCCCACCCTGCGCCGGCCCTTCCATAGGTCCGACTCCGGGCACATGCGGTATCGGCCCGGGATGGAGCATGCTGCACAATCGGCGCTCTGGCACGGCAGGTACTCCTCCAGTGCCACCAGGTCCCCCACTGCCACGCCCCAGGCCAGCGCACGCTTCGGATCCAGCGCGGTGATTCGGCCCACCACATGGTGCCCCATCACCGTGGGCCAGTCCAGCCCTGCCCGGTAAAGGCTGACATCCGTGCCGCACACGGCGGATGACTCCACCCGCAGCCAGCCGACGGCGCCGATGGCCCCGGCGGTGTCCAGATACCGGACCTCGGTCGCCGCCTCGGGCAGGGAAACAGCGGCCCGGACCTGGTCCGGACGCCCCTGCAGCGTACCGGCAGCAGGTCCGGGCCCGGTCAGGGCAACGGAGGTGGAGTGGTGGTTCTTCACGGCAGGTAGCGCCTCTTCCAATAAGCGGGATGAACGGGGGTTTGACGGACTAGATGGAGACGAAGTTCTCACCCTCGACCACGATGAGCGCATCGCGGGCGCCCTCATGGAAGGGGGTTTCCTTGGGCAGCAGGACGGAGGCGGAGCGGACCCGCTGGTCCTCCACGGCCATGCCCGGCAGCGTCTCCTCATCGAGGAGGTCAAGGGCCGCGATCAGGCGGCGGCGGGCGAGGATGATCGCCGCGTCCGAGGTGCCTAGACGCTCCTTAGTGCGGTCGGCGATGCTTCCCATGCTTTCCTGCAGCGAGAAGTCCTGCGCGGCGATCCCTTCGATTCCGGAGAAGGACTTCTTCTGCCGCTGGGCCTCACGGTCCATCAGGTAGTCATTGTTTTTGTTCGCGAGCGTCCGGTAGGTACCCGGGATGTACTTGGCGTGGATGCCGTCGCCGTTGCGCATGGATTCCAGCTCCGCCTCGGTGAGGTCGCGGGTGGGGTGGTAGTTCCAGCTCCAGGCCCAGCAGTTTTCGTCATCGATCGGGATCCAGGCGTGGCCGCCGAGCGGGTTGTGCGTGCCGAAAGGGGGAATGATCGTGTAGAAGGGCATGATCCACTGCGTGATTCGCCAGTAATATTCGTCGTCGTTGGCGTTTCGGCGTGCACCAATGAGCAGCCCGCCATCGCTTTCGACCACCTCGAACTTCGGGCGGGTGTCCGCCTTGAGGTATTTGTTGCCCTCGGTGCCCGAGTGCATCGGATCGTCGTCGAGGTTGAAGCGGTGCGCGAAGGAGACGTGGCTGGAGTCAATGCCGCCTTCCATGGCCTGCATGTGGTTGGTCTCCTGCAGCCGCTTGGAAATGAACCGCTGGCCTTCTCCGAGCATGGCCCATTCCAATTCGGGCAGCTCGGGCTGCAGCTCAGCCGGACCCATGTAGGTCCAGATGACGCCGCCGCGCTCCACACAGGGGTATGCCTTCTGCTTGATGCGGGACTTGAATTTTGAGTCCTCCGGTTCCGAGGGCATGTCCACCAGGTTGCCCTCGACGTCGTATTTCCAGCCGTGGTACGCGCAGCGCAGGCCGCATTCCTCGTTTCGGCCGAAGAAGAGAGACGCGGTGCGGTGGGCACAGAACTCATCGAGGAGGCCCAGTCGACCCTGGGTGTCGCGGAAGGCGATCAACTGTTCCCCGAGCAGCTTCACCCGCACCGGCGGGCAATCGGGCTCCGGCAGCTCTTCGGCCAGCAGCGCCGGAATCCAGTAGCGGCGGAAGAGCCGGCCCATCGGCGTATCGGCTCCAGTCTGGGTCAGGAGGATGTTCTGTTCTTCGGTCAGCATGATGGCCCTTTCAGGAGAATCAACGGAACGGCAGGCGCGGCGTACGTTCTGCAGCGTGGGAGGGAAATGCCTTGGCGTCCGCATGCCGCGCAACTGCGCGTCATGTAGAACTGTGACACTGCTTACCCGAAGGCGTCAAGCCCGCACCCCGGTACACTCGATCCAGCGATCCCCAAACCGAAAGAGTGCACCGCATGCGTCACGAAGGCTCCCCCGCCCCGGAAGACCCCACCGGAGCCGGGCCCGGGGGGGGCCGGCCCAAGGATCTGGTCCAGTCGCTGGAGCGCGGCATCGCCGTGCTGACCGCGTTTGACGCCGACCACCCCACGATGAACCTGACGGAGGTGGCCAAGCGCTGCGGACTCCCCCGGTCCGCGACTCGCCGCTTCCTGCACACCCTCGCCGACCTCGGCTACGTCACCGCCTCCGGACGGCAGTTCGAGCTCACGCCACAGGTCCTGGAGCTGGGATATTCCTACCTGCCCAAGCTCTCGCTGGCCGACGTCGTGCGGCCCCACACGGAGCGGCTGGCCCGCGCGCTGGGTGCCTCCGTCTCGGTGGCCGTACTGGATGGCGGAGACGTCCGCTACGTTCACCGGGTGAATGCGCCCAGCGCCCTGGCAGTCTCTATCAGAGTGGGATCGCGGATCGCCGCCCACCGGACGGGGCTGGGCCGGGTGCTGCTGGCATCACTGCCCGCGGCGAGGCTGGCCGCCTACCTGGAGGATTCGGCGCACGCCCACGGCGAATACCAGCTCAGCTCCGCCGAACAGAAAGAGCTCACGCTCGCACTGGAGGCCGTCCGGGAGCAGCATTGGAGTTATGTGGACCAACTACTCGACGTAGGCGTCCGCGCTGTCGCCGTCCCCCTCTACGCCCGGGACGGCTCTGTCGTGGCGGCACTGAGTGCGTCCCTACACAGCGCGGCCGTGCCGAAGCGGGCCATGATCGCCGAGTTCGTCCCCCGACTACAGGAATGCGCTGCACGAATTTCCCTTGAGCTTCGGACCGGGATCGAATCCCAATAGAACAACGCGGAACGTCCGCTTTGCGCGCATTTAGTCTCTAAATGGACATTTTTCTTGCGTGAGATGAATCACCGTTGCTAGATTCGCCATTGTGACGCCAGTACGGGACCGCGGGGACGATGAAGCCCCGCGAAACACCTCCACCGTCGGAGACAGCCCGGAACGGTCGCACATCCTCCGCACAAGAGCGCCTTTCCACGCTCAGTGCCGCATAGCTGACAGGAAGTTTCGACGTGACAACAGCCCTGAACCCGTCTCTCTCGTCCCCGCCACAGCTCCGGAACCCATACCGCTGGATGGTCTTGTTCCTCTGTTGGTTCGCTTTCACCATGACGTCCGTGGACCGCTCCGCGTGGGGGCCGTCCTCGGTCTTCGTCGGTGAAAGCCTGGCGGTTCCCCTCGCCAGCCTCGGTATCTTCGCCACGACCTATTACATCGGGTACGTCGTTTCCAACGCAGGCGGCGGATTCCTCACCGACAAGATCGGAGGCCGGCGCCTGATCACTATCTCGATGATCGGCGCAGGTGCTTTCATGATGGTCTTCGGTTCGACCACTTCCGCCGTCTTAGGCATCGCCGTACAGGGCGTGGTCGGCTTCTTCGCCGGTGCTGACTATGCCGCCGGAATCAAGCTCCTCTCCAGCTGGTTCCGTCCGGAGGAGCTCGGGAAGGTGATGGGCATCTTCACTTCCGCTACATCCTTAGGTGTCGTCATCGCGAACTTTGCGGTGCCGTTTCTCATTGCCCAGTTCGGTTGGGGCGCTTCCTATCACCTCTTCGGTGCCATCTCGATAGTTTCCGGCATCGTTTGCCACCTCATATTGCGTCCCGGTCCCGTTGTTGCAGTCGCTGCCAATCCCGCCGGCAGCCCCAAGCGCCCGTCGGCATGGCGCACCCTCTCCAGCAACCGCAATCTGCTCCTCGTGGGCCTGGCAGGATTTGGCGGGTTCTGGGGAACCTACGGCTTCGTCATCTGGTCCAACGCCCTCATGATCAAAGGACACGGCGTTGCCCCGGCGACGGCGGGCGTGATTGTGGCGCTATTTGCCGCACTGGGTGTGTTCGGCAAGCCGATAATCGGGCTCGTGGCCGACCGTTTCAACGGTGCCCGCAGGGTGCCCTCGATGATCGTGCTAGGTGGATTTGCGGTGATGCTCGTGGTCTTCGGCATGCTGGACAGCGTCCCGGCGTTCCTCATCGCAGCTCCGCTGCTGGGACTTTCCGCCTATTGCTACCTGCCGCTGATCGTGGCCCTGATCCCGCGGCTCGTGAGCAGCGAGATGGTCGGAACCGCCGCCGGACTCACCAACGCGCTCTGGCAGGTTGGCAGCGTCTTGGTGCCGATCGCCGTCGGAGCTGTCTTCGCCGCGACCCACAACTCATTCCTGGCTGCCCTCGGCACTCTCGCCGTGGGCCCGCTCGTCGGAATGGTGGCCATGTACTTCGTCAACGAACGCCCCGACGAGGTCAAGGTCATCGTCACGGCCGAGGCGTAGCAGCTTGACCCGGCTCCAACCGAAGCGGAATCAAGCAGGCGCTGGACTGCTTCTTGTGCTCAGTTGCGCCATGGGCGTCGGGCCCCTCCTGATATATGGGCTGAGCGCAACCAGCAGCCTCGTCATCGACAGCCTTAAGATCACCCCCGGGCAGTTCGGGCTGCTGGCAGCCGTCTGTTTCCTGGCCGCCGGGGTCAGTTCGGGCATGTTCGGCCGCTTCAGCGACCGGATGCGGGGCGGGACCCAGATCTGCCTGATTTTCGGCGGCGCCGCAGCGGCGATGATGCTGGTTGCGGTGTCCGGCAACTTCCTCTGGTTGGTCCTGGCCGTGGTACTTTCAGGTGCCGCCCAGGCCCTCTCCAACCCGGCAACCAACCGCCTGGTGATGGACCATGTACCGGCCCACAAACGCGCCGGCTGGATCGGGGTCAAGCAGTCCGGCGTGCAGGGCAGCCAGTTCCTGGCCGGAATCGCTTTCCCGGCCGTTGCGCTGGTGACGGGGTGGCGTGGCGTCGCCGGACTCAGCTGCGCCCTTGCCCTGGTCCTGCTCGTCGTGGCCTGGCGGTCGATTCCGACGTCCGCCGGCCCTGCTGTTCTGAACTCCCGGCGAACCTCAGCTCCGTCGGAGGACACGGTACTGGGAGGAACCGCCGCTTCTCCAAAGGTTGCCGGCACGGGACAGGGGGAACGGGGCCGTCTGCCGGGCACCGTCTGGGCCTATGCGGCTTACGCCCTGCTTTCCGGTTTCGGCATCCAGGCGACCAATGTGTACCTCCCCCTGTTTTCACAGCGTGAAGTGGGTTTCCCCCTCGTCCTCGGGGGGCTGACGGCGGCAGTTGCCGGCGTCATCGGCGTGGTGTCCCGCATTGTGTGGGGGCAGCGGATCATGGAAAAGGGCAGCCCGTTTACGCTGTTGCTCACCCTGGGGCTGGGTGCCGCCGCCGGCGCGGCCCTCCTGCTGGCGGCCGGCCTGACGCAGTCAGCCGTCCTGCTCTGGTGTGGGGTGCTCCTGCACGGGGCCATGGGTCTCGCGATCAACGTCGTGGTCATGGCGGGCCTGATGCGGGATGCCCCTCCCGGCAAGGTGGGCGCAGCCTCCGGGCGGGTGGCGGTAGGGCTGTATCTCGGCTTCGCCGCTGGGCCCCTGGCTGTTGGAGGGCTGCTGACTGCGTTCAACGGCTTCATGGCTGGGTGGTGTGTCGTGATTGGGGTCTACCTCGCCTGCGGGCTGCTCGCAGCGATTACTCGTCATCGGATGCCGGGAAGCCCCCAGAGTTGGAGCCATACCATCCTCGACAAGGCAGACGCTCCACAAGCCGCGCCCTGAACCCAATCCACCAGTGTGGCCCCTGATTTCGTTCACGGCCTGGGGAGGCGTCCATCGCCGAGATGACATTTCCCGTCGCCAGCTTCTACACTGCCTTCCAAACAGCCGAGGAGTATCGGCTTGTATCCTCAGAGCGCACGGAGCCTTCGGATTCCTGTGGCATCCCGATCATCGCAGTTACGGTGGCGCCATGAGGGACGGGATGCTGGTGATGGTATGCGGGACGCCGGTGTTCCCGTGCCGTGCCGGTCTGCAGCCGAGTACCGACTGACGGAAGACTGGAGCCATGCGGAAACTGATCTACGGCATGAATCTGACACTGGACGGCTACATCGCCGCGCCGGGCGACGACATCGGCATGGAGCGGGCCGAGTGACGAACTCTTCCAGTGGTGGCTCGATCAGGAGCGGGCGAGCAGCCTGTCGCTGTACGGGCGGAAGCTGTGGGAGACAATGAGCTCCTACTGGCCGACCGGCGACCAGCAGCCCAAAGCCACCCCGGCGGAGATCGAATTCGCGCGGAACTAGCGAGACACACCGAAGCTATTGTTTTCCTCGACGTTTGACAAGGTAGACGGGAACACCCGCCTGGTCACCAGCGACGCGATCGCCGAGATCACACGGCCCAAGGCCGAAGACGGCGGCCCGATGAGCGTCGGCGGCGCAACGCTCGCCGGGGCGGCCATGCGGGCCGGGCTGATCGACGAGTACGTGCTGGTCACTCATCCGGTTCTGGACGGCGACAGGCCATTCTTCACTGGGCTGGACAGCTGGATGAATCTGGACCTCGTGGAGACACGGACGTTTCCCGGTGGCGTGGTCCTGACCAGATACGAGACGAGGCGCTGAGCGCGATTCCTCCGCGGTCGGGGGTAGTACATCCACCACCGACGGCACCAGCGGCGGCCAGCAGATAGTCCGGATGGTGCTTGCTCACCACCCGGGGACCAGCTCCGCTCGTATTCCGGCCCTCCAGATCCCCGTATGATCCACCCGTAAACCACCCTAGCTCCACGGTTTTACTCTCCGTCGCCTCGGGAACCCGCTCCGGACCATGGCTTATTGACACCCTGCGGTCGAGGGTCTCAGATTTCAACCGGACGCTAATCCCCAGGAGCGTCGACGTCACCCTGCAAGCCCGCCGAGCGGGACGATCTGGCCAACATGTTTGGCCACCTCGACCGCGATTCTGGCCTCCTCGCTCTCGTCCCCGAGGGCGGGCCCGCGTGGAAAGGCTGCGCCTCTCCTTAGGCTGGGCCTCTCCTTAAGCTGAGGACTCCCTGGGATTGCCTGCCGGGAACTGGTTTGAATAGGTTGTGGGCTAGAACGCCTTGCGAAGAGATGGTCAGACGGAAGGCTATTCGCTGGAGTCGGGCTGATCGAAGATCTCGACAATTACCTCGGAGCAAAAACGAACCCAGCCGACACACATGACCAACGGGAGAGCCGCCGCCTCTTTGGGGTGGGCAAAGATGTTGCGCATCTTCCTCATGTCGTGCAGACGGTCAATGTCGGCTTGTGCGAAGCCGGGCAGGTCGAGGAGCTTATCGATGAGTCCGAATAGTTTAACGCGAGCGCTAGTGGAATCCAGACGTATTCTGACGGCAAGTTCTACACCTTGGAGCGCCTTTTCCATCGCAACGGCGGCGAACTCATATTGAAGGACACTGGCGACAAGAAGTTTGCTCGCGACAGACAGTAAGCCGGCAACTTCTACGGGCACGGTGTTGGACGTGGGGAATTCCGAAACCGCAGCAGAAAGGGATTCTGCAGTGGCGTAAATGGGTGGCTGTGTATCGCTGGTCGACACGATTGACATCCGAGCCGTGAGTGGATCGAGCTTGAATTTCGCGTACCCCGGTTCATCAGCCATGGCATGAATGATAGTGCCCCGCCGTCTATGCCACGTGAGGGCAGTTGGCGTGGGCCTTGGCGAAAGCGCCAGCCGCGTTGCTGTTGAACCGCTCGAAATCTGCCGGATCGTTGATGCGTGCCATTTACCGCCAGCAGTAATCGTGTCCACGTCTTTGTACTAGTGCATGGCGTGGATCCCGGCGCCAATGCTGGGCGCAAGAGGTCTGGGGGCCTCCCCCGATACCGCATTCGGCGGACGGGCGGAGCGGATTGCGTGCTACTTCGTCCCCCGTCTATGCCCGTGCGGCCGAATCGCACGGGACCTGCAGATTTCCAGTTCTCTTCTCGCTGGCGGGGACACAGCACGAACCCCCACCCGAAACCCCAAAGACCTCATCCTCGGCCCACCACGAGGAACTCCCGCGTCAACTGCAACATTTACAGACCCGTGAATAACCCGGGCAGGGCGTAGGTGACCGGCCGGAGGTGTCGCCTGCCGGAAATAGGTGGTTTGGAAATCAGGCGGCCGGGTCGATGACGACGGTGTGTCCGAGCCGTTCGAGTTGGGTGACCAGGCGGCGGGTTTGGGCCTGGTCGTAGCGGCGGTGCAGGCACTCCGGTCCGAGGTCCCGGTAGGGCTCGTTGCGCTCAAGCATGTAGTAGGCGCTATCGAGGATCGAATGCGCGCCAGCCACCTGCGCCCGTCTGGCGCCACGGCGGGAGGCGATCCTCGCCTGCTGTGCGGCGAGGTAGGTGTTCTTGCTCCGAGCCGCCGACGCCGCCGCCTCCACCAGTGCCGAAGTAAGCCACTTGTTTCCGTGCCTCGCACCGGCCGGAGTCCTGCGCCCTGCCGACTCGTGAATGGCCGGCGCGACACCTGCCCAGGCCGCCAGATGCGCCGCGGACGGGAACCGGGACATGTCACCGCCGGTTTCGGCGATGATGACCTGCGCGGTTTTGAGTCCTACCCCGGGGATGGTCTGCAGCAACTGAATCTGGTGGGCCCACGGCCGCGAAGCGGCCGCAATGGCCTCATCCATGCTCACTAAAGCTGCCTCAACCCGGTCCAGGCGACCCAGCATCGCCGCAGCTAGCCGGGCGTGGTCCGCGTCGAAGTGGCCGGTCAAGGCCTCGACCAGGTCAGGGATCTTGGAGCGCATCTTTCCTTTCGCCAACTGCGCCAAGACCTCCGGATCAGCCTCCCCGGCGATCAACGACGCAAGCATCGCACGTGCCGAGACCGTGGTGACGGACGACGCGACCGAGGATATCTTGATGCTGGCGTCTTCGAGCATCTTCTCCAACCGTCCCGCGTCCCTGGTCCGGTTCCCCATCAACTGCACCCGGTAACGGGTCAGCAGACGCAGACGGCGGACCGGCGGAGGCGGCACGAACGAGGGCCGAAGCAGGCCATGCTCCAGGAGCTGTGCGATCCACTCAGAGTCTTTGACGTCCGTTTTACGGCCCGGGACGGCCTTCATGTGCGCGGCGTTGAGCAACCAGCAATCCATCCGCTCTTCCAAGGCGTACAACACAGGTTTCCAGTAGGTGCTGGTCGACTCCATCGCCGCCAAAGTCACCCCCTGCCCGACCAGCCAGTCCCTCATCAGCTCAAGCGAACGCGTCATGGTCCGGAACGTCCGCGTCTCCCCGTGACGACCGCCGTCCGGCCAGGGCGTGCGCACGCACACAGTCACCGTTTTCTTGCCGATGTCCAACCCGGCAACGCGCTCGAACATCACGTCCATCACAATCACCAATCCTTCCAAGCGAGAACCAATACTGGCGCGGCTTGGAGGATCCTCTGACAAGGAAACAGACCCGCGTGCTCTTACGGCAACAATCCGGCACACCCAAGGACCCCGCGTCATACACGTCTGCGGGCTCACCCGCACCAATGTGAATAGACGCCGCCAAGCGGCACCACAATTCGCATCCCTCGGCCCGCGGAAGATACTCCCGCATCAGCTACACCTCTGGCATCCAAGCGGGGAGCGGGCATTATCGACGGAAAAGAGACAGGCCGCCGGTAGTCATGTCCCTGAACCCGTTGCAGTCAATGAAGGGGCGTGAAGCAACGGCGAAACACCATCACCACCCCCTGCCCGGAGTGCGGTTGCTGCCCGCATTCCGCGGGTGTTCCTGGGGCATCGCGGTGACGATGTCCATCGCCCGGCTGTCTGCGGATGCCGGGGTGAAGTACCTGCTGAAGACCACGGCCCATGGTGATGCGACCGTGCGCAATCTGACGGACTACTACACGAAATCCGGGAACCCGCCCGGGACCTGGCTGGGCAGCGGCATCGACGGCATCGGCCTGGCCCCCGGCACCGCCCTGACGGATGATTCGGCGAAGGCAGTCTTCGAAGGAGCGCTGCATCCGATCACCGGTGAGCCGCTGGGCCGCCGACACGTGCAGCGGGCCACCGTTCCGGCAGGGCCGGGACCGAAAACCGGAACAACAACGCGTTACCCCGTTGCCGGGTTCGACTTGACGTTCAGCGTTCCGAAGTCGGTCTCGGTCCTGTGGGCGCTCAGCCCGCAAGACGTGCGGGATCAGGTGTTGGCGGCGCATCACCGTGCCGTGCAGGACACCCTGGTCTGGCTCGAGTGCCGGGCCATCGGCACCCGGACGGGCCGCAACGGCGTGGCGCACGTCCCGGTCCGCGGAGCCATCGCCGCCGCGTTTGATCATTGGGAATCCCGGGCCGGTGACCCGCAACTGCACACCCACCTGGTCATCGCCAACCGCGTCCAACGGACCATCGACGGGGCGTGGACCACCATCGATTCCCGGACCCTGTACAAGGCGGTGGTCGCGGCCAGTGAGCACTACAACGGCCTGCTCTTCGACGAGCTGCGGCGCAGCCTGGGAACCGAGACCGAGCTGCGGGCACCGGCCTCGGTCGAACGCAACCCCAGCCGCGAGCTATCCGGGGTCGATGCCGGGCTGATCACGGAGTTCTCCGCCCGGGCACGGATCATCGAACTGGAGAAGGACCGGCTGGTCCGGCTCTGGAATCTCGAACACGGGACCAATCCCTCCGACTCCACCGTCCTGAAGCTGCGGCAGCAGGCAACCCTGTCCACCCGGACGGCCAAGGACGCCCAACCCGTACCGCTGGTCGAGCGGCTTGCGTCCTGGCGTCGCCGGGCCGAAGGCTTTGGCTGCAGGCCGGAACGCTTGATTGCCGGCACTGTCGACCAGTCCCGCACCCGGCCCCTCACGATTGCGGACCTGTCCCCGGAATGGCGGCAGGTCACCGGGCACCTGGTGATGGACCTGGTCGCCCAAAAGCGCGCCACCTGGAACCGGTGGAATCTGCTCGCCGAGGCCCAACGCGTCTGCGCCGGCGTCCGGATGGCCAGCCCGGCCGAACGCACGGCGATGATCGAGGCCCTTGCCGACGAAGCCCAGACGTTCTCAGTCCCGCTGAACGACTACCGGTACGTCGCTCCGGAGAACGCCTTGGCCGATCTCGCCACGGAGGGGCACACGGTCTTCGACCCGGTCACCGGCCGGGTCTTCACCAACTCCCGCATCCTTGCCGATGAGGAAGCCATCATGGCCGCCAGCCGCGCCACCGACGCGCCGGGCTTGGAGCCTTGGGACGCCGTCGACGCCGTCACCGCCACGCCCGGCAGTGCGAGGCCCGTCCTGTTCGCGGACCAGCGGGACGCCGCCATCCGGGTTCTGAGCAGCCGGCGCCGTCTGGACGCGCTCACCGGCCCGGCCGGGGCAGGGAAGACCGCCACCATGAAGGCCGTCAGCGACTGCTGGCAGCAGGTCCACGGACCCGGCAGCGTGGTCGCCCTCGCCCCGGCCGCCGTGTCCGCCGACGTCCTCGGCGACGCGCTGGGACTCGAAGCGGAGAACGTCACGAAATGGCTCTACGAATCCAACGGCCCCGGAGCAGCCAACCGCGCCCGACGCTACCTCCTCGCCGAACGCGCCCTGGAACACTCTCAGGCTACTGGCCCGACCCAGAAGCGGCGGCGGCAGCAGGCGGCACAGGTCCTCGCCACCGTCACCGCCGAACAGTCCCGCTGGCAGCTCCACCCCGGCCAGCTCGTCATCATCGACGAAGCGTCCATGGTCCCCACCTACCAGCTCGCCGCCCTCACCGCGATGGCGTCCGCGGCCGGGGCGAAACTGGTGCTGGTCGGTGACCCCGCCCAGCTGGACTCCATCGACGCCGGCGGGATGCTCGGCTGGCTCGACCGCACCGACCAGGCTGTGCGGCTGACCTCACTGCACCGCTTCACCCATGCTTGGGAAAGCGCCGCCTCGCTCCAGCTGCGGGCCGGGAACTGGGCCGGGGTCCTGGAGTACCAGCGACACGGCCGGATCCTGGCCGGCAACGACCACAGGATGATCGACGCAGCCTACGCGGGATGGGCCGCCGACGAGAAAACAGGGATGGCCTCCATCCTCATCGCCCCGGACAATGACACCGTGGCCGTCCTCAACCGCCGCGCCCAGGACGACCGGGCCGCCGCCGGAGCCGTTGACACCCGGCACACCGTGCCCCTGGCCGACGGCCTCAAAGCCGGGTGCGGGGACGTGATCCTGGCCCGGCGCAACGACCGACGGATCAGGGACAGCATGGGCGGGTTCATCCGCAACGGCACCCTCCTGACCATCACCGCACACCCCACCAAAGCCGGCACCGTGCCCTGCGTCAGAAACGACACCGGCGCCACCATCAACCTCGACCGGAGCTACCTGTCCGGGTTTGCGGAGTTGGGGTACGCGACCACAGCGCACCGCTCGCAGGGAATCACCGCCGATACCGGCCACATTGTCGTCACCGAAGGCAGGCTCACCCGCGAACTGTTCTACGTCGGCATGACCCGCGGCCGGACCACCAACACCGCCTACATCGTCGAACCCGACACCGACGCGGACGAACGGATTGATCCGACAGGGCTGCCCGGCTGGCCGGAGATCCTCGGCCAGGTCCTGGCCGCCGAAGGCGCCGAACACACCGCACACGAAACCCGGCAGGAACTCCGGGACAGCACAGATACCCTCGACCAGTTCGCCGCCGAGCACGACTACCTCACCCAACTCGCCGCCGACGACGACCTCAGGGATTTCCTCAACGCCAGCTTCCCCGGTTCGGCCGATGATCTGCAGCACTCCCCGGCATGGGGGCCCGCCGTCGCCGCCTGGAAGCGGCTGGCAGCACATAACCGGAACCTGGCCGAACACGAAGTGCTCAACGCAATGACGCCCCGCGGCGAAGCCCGCGACCTGACCGCCATCATCCACACCCGGCTACGCACCGCCGCCAACCTCCACGAAGCACCCGAAGGGCTCGTCCGGTGCCCCAGCAACCGTCCCGACCTGAGCAACCTCATTACCCAGGTCGAGCAGCGCATCCGCAACCGCGCCAAACTCGTGGCCACACGCATCCCCACCAGCCAGGAACCATGGATGCAGGACCTCGCCTCACAACTCCAGAACATCCCGGACCCGGACCGGCGACGGCAAACGCTACAGGAAATCCTCATCTACCGGGACCGCTGGGCCATCACCGACAACACCAACCCGCTCGGAACCCCTGCGAGCTGGGAGGAACCCGACATGCAAAGCCAACGCCAACGGCTCCAGACGAAGCTCTCCCCTGCTACCCAGACCCGGACCAGCCCCGCCATGGCAGCAGGGTACCCCTACCAGCGGTCCCCCTCGACATGGGACATGGGACTGCGGATCTACAGTTAGAAGTCATTTTCCACAGCGCTGGCCGAAGGTGCCGACCGCTCAGAAAGTGGAATCCTTTCGATAACGAGAAGCGAACGAATCTCACGACAGCGGAAATGACCGTGCTCAGAGTCGGTGCTTTGGAGCCCATCGGTCGCATCCCATTTGATGCCTCTTACAAAAGCCCACGTGGACGGCACGTATGAGATATCGGGGCGCGCTCCCCGGCAACAGCAACTCTTGGCGAAGACTGTCGCATTCCAATGTTTGTCCCCCGCCTTGGAGGCAGGGCGTTTCAGGGCTGCCGGGACCTCACGTCGGATACATCAAGCGCCACCCCCGTGGGCACTTTTGGGCACATTTTGGGCACATCCCATGTAAAAACGGGTGATTTGAGGTAACCAGAATCCTTGAATTCTAGGGATTTTTCATGCCCTCATTGGGGCTGAAAAGGTTTCAAATCCCACCGTCACCGCCACTTGAAAGGCCCCTGGTTTCCTTTGTTTACAAGGAATCGGGGGCCTTTTGCTTTGCCGGAGAGACCACTCACGCCATCAATGCCCCAGAACCCGGAAAACCACCGTCCAGGCCATGGAGCCCGACTAGGTCGAGGGCCCGGCGGTCGTTGTTTTCTTCCATGCCTGGTGGCGGTCTTTGCAGCAGGCTCCACATGGCCGATAACCAGCGGCGAGTGCGGTGGCTTCGTCGAAGAAGAACAGGCGATTCTTGGCGTACCCGCCACGTGCGATCGCGCGTAGAGCGGCGGGGCAATCGAGGCGTCCGTAGATTTTCCCACCGCGGTGACCGCCCCACGTGCCCTTGATCGGAGATGTGTAGGGGCGGCCATCGGCCCCGGTGAGCATGTAGTTCTTCACTATCCTCATGCTGCGTCGTGGAATACCAGGGCGAGTGTGTGACGCTCGCCGGAACGGATGGCCGAGACGCCGTGCCGGACTGGTGCGGCGGACCAGCCGCGAGCCGATTTCACAGGGCGGTCGCGGGTGGTGAACACGTAGCCGTGTCCGTGGGGCAGCAGGGTCGCCGTGCCCCGCGATTGTGCGCGTGGGCGTTGTTCGAGCAGCAGGAACTCGCCGCCGGTGTGGTCCACGCCCGGCTCGTTCAGGTTGATGACCACTTGGAGCGGGAACACCAGATCCCCGTAAAGGTCGCGATGAAGCGCGTTCCAGTCCTTCTCGCCGTACTTCAGCAGGATCGCCGTGGACTTGGTCTGACCGGCGTCGTGGCACATCTGCAGCCACTCGTCGAGAGTGTCCGGCCACGGAGTTGGTCGACCAAGCTTCGTCCACCAGTCGCGGGCGATAGGCAGCAGCCGGGGGAAGAGCGCCTGCTTCAGCCGCTCGATGGGTTCGGGGTAGGGAGCCCGGAAGTACCGGTACGCGCCCTCGCCGAAACGGTGACGACCCATGTTGATCGTGCTGCGGAACAGTTCGTCGCTCTCGTACAGGCCACGAATCTCCGCGGCCTCCCCGGGCGTCAGGAGCTGCGGGAGAAGCGCCCCGCCGTACTCGTTTATCTCATCGGCGACGACCGACCAGTCGGCCGACTCGACTCGATCACGCCACGGGTTGTCCGCCCGGGTTTCTCCGCCAGTCATGCTGCAGCCTCCAGTTCAAGCAGCATCGTCTTGGCCTCCAGGCCGCCGATGTAGCCACCGAGGGACCCATCGGTGCGCAGCACGCGGTGACACGGAACGACGACCGGGAGGGGATTGGTCGCGCAAGCAGTGCCGACGGCACGGACTGCCTTCGGGTTGCCGACCATCTGGGCCATCTCCTTGTAGCTGCGGGTCTGGCCATAGCCGATGTCCGGCAGGTGCCTCTGGACGAGCTGGCGGAAGCCACGTGACAACGACAGGTCCAGCCGCACATCGAAGCGCTTCCTGCGGTGCTCGAAGTACTCGTCCAGTTCACGTGCCACGACCTCCAGCTGTTTCGGGGAACGCAGAATGCGCGGGCTGATTTTCTCCGACAGCGATTCGAGCACACGGTCGTGGTCCTCGACCGCGTACGCGACCCGGACAAGTCCTGTCGGCGTGGCTACGAGCAGCAGCTTCCCGACAGGGCTATCCACGGTCGTGTAGGCAACGTCGAGGAGGCCCTCCGCGTGTGCCGCGACCTCCAGTCGGCGATGCAGCACCGCCAACTTCTCGGCGTCGATGGGCGCTGCCAAGCCCGTGAGGGTGTCATCACCCTGGATGTCACTCATGATCTTGCCCCTTTCGCCAGCTCTGACTGGCTCCGCGCGCCTGGATAGTTCCTTCTGAGGTTCTTGAGGCCATCGGCCGAGGCTCTTCGTGCGGCCTCGGCTGTACCGCCGAGAATTGTCGAGATCTCCGCGTACGACATCCCGACGAGATAGCGGAAAGTGATCGCCTGCCGCTGTTTCTCAGGGAGCTTGCCAACGTAAATCCACACGTCGGTGTCATCCGCACCGGGAATTCCCAACGCGGTCGGAGCCTCAGGCAGCTCCGCCACCGGCAAGGGGATTCGCTTCGCGGCCCGGTGGACGTCAATGGCTTTCCGGCGCGCGATC
This sequence comes from Arthrobacter sp. NPDC080031, assembly GCF_040702485.1. NCBI lineage: Bacteria > Bacillati > Actinomycetota > Actinomycetes > Micrococcales > Micrococcaceae > Arthrobacter > Arthrobacter sp. NPDC080031. The sequence continues at coordinate 38,308 of NZ_JBFBLA010000012.1, read as the reverse complement.
GTGACCAGCCAGGCTTCGACGTTCGCAGTCTCTGGAAGTTCCGGGTAGGCACGCATCGCGGCAAGAAATGTCTCCGACCACGCGTCATCCGCGTCATGCACCTCCAAAAGCGCACGACAGACCCGAAGCACGGTAACGCCGTGCTGGACGACCACTGTCTCGAACGGTTCCTTCATGTCCATCTCATTGAATACGGCCAAGGCGAGTCTGTCGTGATGTTCATTGCTCTTTCCTTCCGTCTCTGCCGTTCTGTCTGCTGTGAAGACGGGCACCGGGTTGAAAACGTGAGATGTCATTGCCATCCGCGCTCCCAGCTAAACAATTCCGCTTAAACGCTTGATCAAAGACCCACCACCAGCTATTCTTGCCGTGATTAAGCGTTTAATCACAAGTCCTCGACTCCACCACGAACTCCCCCACCTGCTCAACAACGCCGTGTGCAGAGGCTCGACGCAGAGCTATCGGCGGTCGAGTAGCCCTCACCGAGACCCGGAGATTTTATGGCCCACTCAGCAAGGAGGCTGTCGAAGAGGGCGGGCATGCTCGCCCTCTTCGCCGTGCTCACGATGTTTTTCACGACCACCATAGTTGCCGGGGACCTCCCGGGCGCGGGAGCCGTCGGCAGCGCGACCGCGCCGCCCATGCGCGCCGCGTACCACATGACTCCCCCGTCGGGATGGCTGAGCGACCCCCAGCGGCCCATCTATCTCAACGGCAAGTACAACCTGTATTACCTTCACAGCAACCAGGACAACGGCCCCGGCGGGTGGCGACATGCGACGTCGTCGGACACTGTGGTGTTCAACGACCAGGGCGACGCCCTTCCGCTCCAGAGTAATTTCCCCGTGTGGACCGGCTCCTCGGTGATCGATACGAACAACACCGCGGGCTTCGGAGCCGGCGCCGTCGTCGCGCTCGCCACGCAGCCCACCGACGGCGACGCGTTCCAGCAATCGCAATACCTCTGGTATTCGGCCGACAGCGGGACAACGTTCACGCAGTACGGCGCACCGGTCATCGCCAACCCGGACGCTTCGGATTGGTTCCGCGACCCCAAGATCGTTTGGGACGCGGCGCATTCGACGTGGGTGGCAGCGATCGGCCGTCAGCAGAAGATCACGTTCTACACCTCACCGGACCTCAAGACCTGGACCCACCAGACCGACTTCAGCTACACCAGCCCGAACATCGGCGGCGTTGAGTGTCCGGACATCTTCCAGATGAAGGCCGACGACGGTTCGTGGCATTGGATCATGGCCGGAAGCATGCAGGGCGACTACAGCGGCAAGCCGGACACATACGCATATTGGACCGGCACGTGGAACGGCTCGGCGTTCGTCCCCGACCAGGCGGATCCGCAGTGGCTCGACTGGGGCAATGACTGGTACGCCTCCGTGACGTGGCCGGACGCCGCGAATCCCGACACTTCCCGTTACGCGATCGGCTGGATGAACAACTGGCATTACGCGCCGCACACCGTGCCGACTGACTCCACCGACAACTACAACGGGCAGATGTCCGTGGTGCGCCAGCTCAACCTCAAGTCCGAGGGCAACGGTATCTACACCCTCCTGTCCCAGCCGACGCCGAGCCTGGCCAACTACGCCACCAAGACCGTGAAGCCCGCGAACGCCACCGTCAATGGGCGGACGGCCCTCGACTACCACGGCTCGGCGTACGAGCTCGACGCGGACGTCAGCTGGACCACCCTCAACAACGTCGGCATCTCGATCGGCGAGAACAAGGACGGCAGCCGCCACACGAACATCGGCGTCTACGGCGGCAACCTCTACGTTGACCGCTCCGCGCAAGACCAAGTGCCGTACTCCTTCGGTACCTACCAGCAGTCCCAGGCGCCGCTCGCCTCCGGTGCAACGTCCGTACACCTCCGGATCCTCGTGGACCGCGGCAGCGTGGAGGTCTTCGCCGACGACGGCCGGATCGCGCTCTCGAACCAGGACTTCTTCACGTCGTCGGACACGGGGATTTCGCCTTACACGATCGGGGGCAGCGCCAACTTCGCCAACCTCTCGATCACGGAATTCGCGAGCATCACGGAGCAAGCGAATCCCGCGGCGCCCTACGCGGACTTCGAGGGCGGCGCTAATGGTTCATGGACGACGGCGGGAGCGGCCTTCGGTTCCGGGCCCGCCACCGCGGCGCTCCCTAACCAGCAGCCCGTCACGGGCTACCTCGGGAACAGGCTCGTTAACAGTTTCAACGGCGGCGACGCGTCGACCGGAACGCTGACCTCGCCGTCGTTCACCATCGGCCATTCCTACGTCAACTTCCTCGTAGGAGGCGGGAGCAACCCGAGGCCCTCGGACGTCTTCGCCGACTTCGAGGGCGCGGCCTGGGGTGCGGGGTGGACCGCCTCAGGCAGTTACATTGGCCAAGGCCCGACGGCGGAATCCCTCCCCAACCAGCTCGGCTCCAAGGTCCTCGATACGTACGTCGGAGGAGGTGATGCGGCCACGGGCGCGATTACGTCGCCGACATTCACGATCACGCGGGACTATATCGACTTTCTCATCGCGGGAGGAAACCACCCCTGGGGCCAGTCAGGTGCCGCTGCGGTGAACCTCCTCGTCAACGGGCAGGTTGTCCGCACGGCAACGGGCCAGTACTCATCGACGATGTCGAACGTGAACTGGGACGTCCACACGCTCGTGGGGCAGAAGGCCCAAATCCAGGTCATCGACCACGCAACCGGATCCTGGGGCCACATCATGGTGGACCAGATCGTGTTCAGCAGCGTGCCGAACGCGCTTGGCGGTGAGCCGGACCATCAGACCACGGTGAATCTCGTCGTCAACGGGCAGGTGGTTCGCACCTCTTCGGGCCAGAACAGCGAGCACCTCGCAGGGACGTCGTGGAACGTCTCCGACCTCATCGGTCAGAGCGCCCAGCTCCAGGTGGTCGATAACGGCACGGGAAGCTGGGGCCATGTCCTGTTGGACCAGGTCACCTTCGAAGACATCCCGGCCGCCTGAGTCGAAGAGTCGTTCGGCCTGTCCGTCCTGACCTTCTTTGCCGCGCGAAATGCCTGGAATGACGCGACTCGCCGTGTCGCAAGCGCTTTCCGAAACCAAAGAAGGTCAGGACGGCGCGCCGATTTGTGCCTATGCTGGGCCCATGGGGAGCGACTCATTGACGACGCCGGATCCGCGGCGCCTCCTCGCGGCATTGGCCAACGCCGAAGCCCGGAAGGTCTTCGCTGAGATCAGCATTGGCGGAACCCCGGGCAGCTCGCTCCCGCCAGCGAAACTCGCACGGGCGCTCACGCTTCTCAACCAAGCGGGGCTGGTCGAGACGGTCGAGACCGAAGGCAGCGTCCGTTACCGCATTCGCGAACATGTCTTCCGGGACGCACTGGCAGGCCTCTCACCGGCGCCCAGCCCCTCCGGCGTCGAGCGCTTCCTGACTGCGGACGGCCGCATCGACCGCTACCCCGCACGGGAGGCAGACCGACTCAGGCTTCTCGCATGGGTGGCCGCGCGCATCCTGGACAAAGGCGATCGTGTGACAGAGCGGGAGCTCAACGAACGCCTCGCCCGGTTCACCGGAGACGTGCCAATGCTCCGGCGGTACCTTGTTGACTCCGGTATGGTGGGCCGCACGCCCGACGGCTCGGCCTACTGGCTGGCCCTCAAAGAGGACGACGGCGAGGACGTCCGCTAGTCTCCACGCGGCTAAAGGTCCCGGGCATTGGCCACGACCGGAAGCTTGCCCCGGACCTCTTCGACACTGGACGTATCGATGTCGACGATGGCGAGTTCCGGGACTTCTCCAAGGGCGGCCACCACGGCACCCAGCGGCGAGATCACAGCACTGTGCCCTATGCCTGTGGGCGAAGTGCCGGCAGGGGGCAGGCCGATGCTCGCGGGATTGCCTTGGCCGCACGCCACTACGAAGGTGGTGCTGTCCACTGCGCGGGCCCGCACCAGCAGTTCCCACTGCTCGGCTTTGCCCTCGCCGGCGCCCCAGGACGCGCAGACGATGTTGACGTGTGCTCCTGCCCGGGCGCTGGCGGTGAAAAGGGCGGGGAAGCGCACGTCGTAACAGGTGGCAAGGCCAAACACAGTGCCGTTGAGTTCGAAGGTTACGGGCGAGGCGCCGGCTTCGACCGAATCAGACTCCGCGAAGCCGAATGCGTCAAAGAGGTGGATCTTGTCGTAGGACGTGTCCACCCCGGGGCCGGTGACCAAAAGGGTGTTCCGAACCCGTCCGCCCTCGCCTGGAGTGAACATTCCCGCCACGACGGCGATGCCCAGCTCCCGCGCAAGGCTGCGGACCGCTGCGGCCCACGGTCCGTCCAGGGGTTCGGCGATGTCGGCCAAGCTGTTGCCGAAGGCGCGCATCGCTGCTTCAGGAAAGACCACGAGTTCGGCTCCAGCGGCTTTGGCCCGGGTGGCGTATTCTCGGATCAGGTCCAGGTTGGCTGCCACATTGGCTCCCGTGATGATTTGTGCCACGGCTAAACGCATGAATTTACTCCAGATTGTTGTATACATGATGTATGCGAAAAAGTTCGGGGACTGCGGCGTCCGGCCGCGAGAAGGCGTACGCGTACCTGCGTGAAAATATCCTGATCGACCCCGAAGTCCAGGGGAAATTCCTGAATGAGCAGGAACTGGCCGCGGAAATCGGGGTATCGCGCACTCCGGTGCGTGAGGCACTCTTGCTGCTGGTCTCGGACGGTTTGGTGGAACTGATTCCTCAGCGCGGAGCTTACGTTCCCCCGGTGACCGGCAGGGAGATGTCCGAATTGATGGAACTGCGCGGGGTCCTTGAGAGCCACGCCGCCCGGCTGGTCATCGAGCAGGGCCGGGTGCCCGCCGGGACGATGCAGGAAACCCTTGACCAGCAGGCAAAGCTTCCCGCGGACCTGAGCCCGGAAGCGGCACGTGAGTTTATCCGCCTGGACACCCTCTTCCACCAGCAGCTCATTGACGCGGCGGGGAACGAGCTCATCTCCCGGACGTACAGCAAGCTCCACGTCCGGCAGATTCTGGTGGGTGTCTCCGCACTGTTCCGCACCGGAGGCCGCCGCGAGCAGGTGTGCGCCGAACACCAGGACATACTCGACGCCCTGATGTCCGGCGACGCGTCGAAGGCTCAGAAAGCCATTGACCACCACCTGGCGGTGACCCGGGACATCCTGCTCCGCACTTGAGGTAGTCAGCCTCAGCGGGATTCCGCGACGGCGGACGACGCGCCTGCTGCCGCCGTTCCTTCGAGCAGGAGACGGTAGTCCTCGTCCTCTACCGTGTTCGAGTCCCGGCCGAGCGCCAGCCCCACCAGGGTGACGACGGCGGCCACGGCCACATAGATGGCAACCGGGATCCACGTGCCGAACTGGGACAGCAGCAGCGTGAACATCAAGGGTGCAATGGCGCCGCCGATCACGCCGGCGAAAGTGTAGGCCAGCGAACTTCCCGTGGACCTCAGCCTCGGGGAGAACTGCTCCACGATGAAGGCGGCCTGCGGTCCGTACATGAAGGAGTGCGCCATGAGGCCCAGGACAATTCCCGCTATCAGCAGCGGCTCGCTGTGCCCGCCCAGGATGCCGAAGAAGATGAAAGTCCAAGCGGCTCCTACCACTGCCGCGATCCCGTAGACGAGGCGTCGGTTGAAGCGGTCGGAGACTGCACCGGCCAGCGGGATCATGAACAGCTGGAACGCCGAGCCGATCAACACGGCAGTGAGGACCTGGCTGCGGTCATAGCCGAGGGCCTGGATTCCGTAGCTCAGGGTGAAGACAGTGAACAGGGCGTAAAGCACGTCCGGGCCTACCCGGCACAGGGTGGCAGCGACGAGCGGCCGGAGTTCCGTGCTGAAGACTTCGCGGACCGGAGCGTTGGGCTGTTCGCCGTGCGCCTCGATGGCCTTGAAAATAGGGGTATCTTCAAGCTTCAGCCGGATCCAAAGACCGAACCCGACCAGCACGGCCGAGACCAGGAATGCGATGCGCCAGCCGAAGCTGATGAACTGCGCTTCGCTGAGGCTGACGGTCAGGACGGCCAGCGTTCCGTTGGCCAGGAGGTTGCCGGCGGGCGGCCCGACTTGGGCCGCGGAGGCCCAGAAGCCGCGCCGGTGGGGATCGCCGTATTCGCTGGAAAGCAGCACTGCGCCGCCCCATTCGCCACCAACGCCAACGCCCTGCGCGAACCGCAGCAACACCAGAATGATCGGGGCCGAGATGCCGATGCTGCCGTAACCAGGCAGCACCCCGATCAGCACGGTGGCGACGCCGATGATCATCAGCGTTGTCACCAGGACTTTCTTACGGCCGATGCGGTCACCGAGCCTGCCGAAAATGATGCCGCCCACAGGACGGGACACGTAGCCCACCGCGTAGGTGGAGAACGCCAGGATAGTCCCGGTCAAGGGATCCGATGACGGGAAGAAGACAATGGGAAATACAACGGCGGCCGCGGCCGAGTAGACGGCAAAGTCGTACCACTCAAGCGCGGTGCCGGTGAGGCTTGCAGCAAAGGCCTTGTACAGGCCTTTCGGATGCATCGGCTTTCCCGGACGCGGCATTGGGCCGGAAGCCGGAACTGGGACGTTGGCCATGGGTTTCCTCCACGAGAAGTTTACGGTGACGCCTGCCACACTGGCGTTAAATGTATACATTACGCATACTGGTTGTACATTGGCGACTTTTTCCGGTTTCCGATTTGAAAAATTTCTCCAGCAGGACACGTAAAGGATGGACAGAAAATGACGACTCTGAACTTTGAACTTCCCGATGGCACCTCAAGGAGCGTCCAGGTCAAGCACCTCCTGAATGCCGGCTACGCGGGGCGCGAGCAGGAAGAAGTGCAGGCCCACATCGCCGAGCTGGCCGAGCTCGGCGTTCCCGGCCCCGCAACCACGCCGGCGCTGTACCCCGTGTCGCCGTACCTGGCCCAGCAGGTCTCGGAAGTCCGCGTCCAGCACGGCCGGACCTCGGGTGAAGCGGAATGGGCGCTGGTGATCACTGATGAAGACGTGCTCCTGACCGTGGCCTGCGACCACACGGACCGCGAGCTTGAAGTCCACGGCGTGGCTTGGAGCAAGAACGCCAGCCCGGACGTGCTGGGACGCAAAGCCTGGCGCCTGGACGATGTGCGCGACCATTTGGACACCATCACGCTCAAGGGCTGGGTAGGCGACGGCGAAACTCCGGACACCCTTATCCAGGACAGTTCGCTGGAGGCGCTCCTCAGCCCCGACTACTGGCTGGCGGTCCTCGAAGAACGCGGCCTGAACCAGCCGGGCACGGTCCTCATTTCAGGCACGGTGGCAATGAAACATGGGGTTGACCAGTTTGCCCGCAGCTGGAGGGTGGAAATGACGGATCCAACGACCGGCACGTCGGTGGACGCCCAGTATGTTGTGGAGCAGATGGCGGAGCCTATCGGCTAAGTCCGGTGCCGCCATCGTTCGGCCTCCTCCATTGTGGGCGCCCGGGACCGGGCATACGCTGGGAGAGGCACAAGCGGTTGGCACTACCACCGCGTTGAGAGGGCGCTCATGGACGCCAATTCCATCACCGACACCTTCCATCGGCCCCTGAGGGACCTGCGGATTTCCGTCACGGACCGATGCAATTTCCGGTGCGTCTACTGCATGCCCAAGGAGATCTTCGGGCGGGATTTCGTCTTCATGCCCCGGGACCAGCTGCTGACGTTTGAGGAAATCACCAGGCTGGCGTCGATCGCGGTGGGGCACGGGGTACGGAAGATCCGGCTGACCGGCGGGGAACCCTTGCTGCGGAAGGACATCGAGGAATTGGTCCGGATGCTGGCCCGGCTGCGCACTCCTGACGGGCTGGCTCCGGACCTGGCCATGACGACGAACGGGTCGGTCCTCGCGCAGAAGGCGGAAGCCCTCAAGGATGCCGGGCTGAACCGGGTAACGGTCTCGCTGGACTCCCTCCGGGAGGAGACCTTCCAGGCCATGAACGACGTCGGCTATCCCGTGGCGAAGGTCCTGCACGCCGCGGACGTTGCCCAGGCCGCCGGACTGGGGCCGGTGAAGATCAATATGGTGGTCAAGCGCGGGACGAACGACCAGGACATCCTTCCCATGGCGAGCCATTTCAAGGGATCCGGCTTCATTCTGCGGTTCATCGAATACATGGACGTCGGTGCGTCCAACGGCTGGAAAATGGATGAAGTGGTGCCCTCAGCCGAGATCCTGGCCCGCATCGGAGCGGTGTTCCCGCTCGAACCCGCGGCACCCAACTACCCCGGCGAGACTTCGGATCGCTGGCGCTACGCGGACGGCAGCGGCGAAATCGGAGTCATTTCCAGCGTGACCCAGGCCTTTTGCCGCGGATGTACGCGGGCCCGGCTCTCCGCCGACGGGAAACTGTTCACGTGCCTCTTCGCCACAGCCGGCACGGACCTGAGGGCAATCCTGAGAGGCGGCGCGTCCGACGTCGAGCTTTCGACGGCGTTGTCCGCCCTCTGGGGCGGCCGCACCGACCGCTACTCGGAACTGCGCGGTGCCCACACCCCTCAAGACGGCGCCCGTAAAGCTAAAGACCCCGCCGCGCCACACAAGATCGAAATGTCGTACATCGGCGGGTAGCCCAAGCAGACCGCAGCCGGGCCAGTGACCCTATGCTGGTGCCATGACGCAGACGTCGATCAGCTCCGCCGCAGCGCTGGCCGAAATGCTTGCCGCCACCGGCTACCTCGCCGACGACGGCCTGGCCACGATCGGCTACCTGGCCCTGAGCATGGAACGGCCGCTGCTTCTGGAGGGCGAACCGGGCACGGGCAAGACCTCCCTCGCCGAGGCCCTGGCAGAAGGGTTCGGGCTGCCGCTGATCCGTTTGCAGTGCTATGAGGGAATCGACGCCTCGCAAGCGTTGTATGACTGGGACTTCACCGCCCAGATCCTGCACCTGCGCAGCGTGGAGGCCAGCGGCGGCGCGGGAATGGGCGCGGGAATGGGCGCAGGATTGAGCGTGGCCGAGCTGGAAAGTTCGCTCTATGACAAACGGTTCCTGTTGGCCCGGCCCATCCTCAAGGCGCTTCAGCAGAGCCCGGCGGTGCTGCTGATCGACGAAATCGATCGGGCCGACGATGAGTTCGAGGCGTTCCTGCTGGAAGTGCTCTCCACCTACCAGGTCTCCATCCCCGAGTTCGGCACGGTCAAGGCGGACACCCCGCCGATTGTAGTGCTCACCTCCAACCGGACCCGCGACCTGCACGATGCGCTCAAACGCCGGTGCCTCTACCACTGGATCGACCACCCCGGGCTGGCCCGCGAGGTGGAAATTGTGCGTACCCGGCTCCCCGAGGTGCCCGCGCTCCTGGCCGAGCAGGTGGTGCGCGCTGTCCAGCAGATCCGGGTCACCGATGACGTGCTCAAGCCTCCCGGGGTGGCCGAAACCCTGGACTGGGCGCGTGCTCTACACCAGCTTGGCCGGGCCGAGCTTGATCTAGCCTCGGCCGCGGCCAGCATCGGCGCACTCTGCAAGTACCGCGAAGACACCGAGCGCGTCTCGGCGGCCCTGTCCCGGATACTCGGCTGAGCCATGCCATCAGCAGGACAGAGCCCACTGGCCGGCCAGGGCACCCCGGCAGGTCGGAAACCAGAGCAGCACAGCGCCGAAGAGATCCTTTTGGCCTTTGCTGCCGCAGTGCGCGCGGCCGGAGTGAAGGTGACCGCGGACCGCTCGCGCAGCTTCGTCGACGCCGTTGGCAGGCTCGCACTGGACCGCCGCTCGGATGTGTTCTGGGCCGGCCGCGCCACCCTGTGCGCGTCGCCCGAGGATCTGCCCGCCTACCAGCGGACGTTCGAGGCCTGGTTCGCCGTGGAACATTCTGCCGCCCAACGCCTGGAGAACTCCACGACGTCCGTCAGCGCTGCCAGTTTGGATAGCGACGACGGCGGTCCGGAAGGTGGTCGGGAACAGTTGCGGGCGCTCGCGAGCCGCCGCGAGTTGCTGCGGCACCGCGATGTAGCCGTCTTGGACGACGCGGAACGGGCCGTGCTTCACCGGATGTTCGAGGAGCTCCCGGTGCGCCTGCCCACCCGGCAGACCCGGCGCAAGCACCTCGAGCGGCACGGCGACGTGGACCGCGTGCGGACCCTGCGCGATCAGTTGCGCCGCGGCGGGGAACCGGGGCCGCTGCGCCGCGCCCGGGCGCCGCGCAAAACCCGCCGGATGGTCTGGTTGATCGACGTTTCGGGTTCGATGGCGCCGTACGCGGACAGCCTGCTGCGCTTGGCCCACCGGGTAGTGGAGGCCGCTCCGCGCCAGGTGGAGGTGTTCACGATTGGCACCCGGCTGACCCGTGTGACGGGCGCCCTGCGGGTGCCGGACCCGGACAATGCCCTGGCCCTCGCCGGCCGCACAGTCCCCGACTGGTCCGGCGGAACCCGGCTTGGAGAGGTGCTTCGAGCGTTCAACGACCGCTGGGGCCAGCGCGTGATGGTGCGCGGCGCCGTCGTCGTGATTGCCAGCGACGGCTGGGAGCGGGGCGACCCCGCACTGCTGGGACGCCAGGCCGAGCGGCTGCACCACCTGGCGAGGCGGATCATCTGGTCCAATCCGCACCGCGGCAAGGCGGGGTACGAGCCCCTGCAGCGGGGAATCAGGGCGGTGCTGCCGCACGTTGACTTCTTTATAGGGGGGCACTCAATGCAGAGCTTCGAGGAGTTGTTGGACGTGGTTGCCAATGCGTGAGGTCTTGGACGATCTGGTCGCCGCCATGGCGGCCGGCCACACAGTAGGACTCGGAACGGTGGTGCGCACCTTCCGCTCCGCACCGCGGCCGGCCGGAGCCGCCATGATGGTCGACGCCGATGGCAGCGCGGTGGGCTCGGTGTCCGGCGGGTGCGTTGAGGGGGCGCTCTACGAACTGGCCACCAAGGTGGTCGAGTCCGGCAAGCCGGTACTCCAGCGCTACGGCATCAGTGACGACGCCGCGTTCGAGGTCGGCCTGACGTGCGGCGGGATCCTGGACATTTTTGTGGAGCCGGTTTCCACCGAGATTTTCCCGGAATTGCCGCAAGTGGCGGACGACGTCGGTGCGGGCCGCCCGGTTGCCATCGTCACCGTGATCGAACACCCCGATCCGGCCTGGCTGGGCCGCCATCTGGTGGTCCGCCCTGATGGGTTCGTCGGCTCGCTGGGCAGCGAGCGTGCCGATCATGCGGTGTCCGACGACGTCCAAGGCTTGCTGGCCGCAGGCCGCAACGCCACGCTCATGTACGGACCGGACGGGCAGCGGCGCGGGGAGGGCATGCGCGTTTTCGCCCTCAGTTTCGCCCCGCAGCCGCGGATGCTGGTGTTCGGCGCGATCGACTTCGCTGCTGCCGTCGCGAAACAAGGCACCTTCCTGGGCTACCGGGTCACGGTATGCGACGCACGCGCGGTTTTCGCAACAGCGGCCCGGTTCCCGCAGGCGGACGAGGTAGTGGTGGAATGGCCGCACCGCTACCTGCAGGCGCAGATCAGTGCAGGCCAAGTGGATGAACGCACGGTGATTTGCGTACTGACCCACGATCCGAAATTCGACGTGCCACTGCTGGAGTTGGCGCTGCGCCACAACGTGGCCTATGTGGGGGCGATGGGATCCCGGCGCACGCACCACGACCGGTTGGAACGGCTGCGTGAAGCGGGCCTGACCGAGGTCGAATTGGCCAGGCTCTCCAGCCCGATCGGCCTGGACCTGGGGTCCCGCACCCCGGAGGAAACAGCCGTCTCCATCGCCGCCGAAATCATTGCCTTGCACTGGGGTGGCGGCGGCGGAAGATTGAGCACCATGGAGGCCCGGATCCACCACGAACCCACTGTTGAAGCGGACCACGAGGATGCGGGGTACGAACTCAAGCCGGGCTAGGGCGCTCGCCCCCTCCGAGGAGTAACCTGTGTCACATCAGGACTGGATGCCGGGCTGTCGTGCTCGTCTTCCAACGCGACAGGAGATCCCAATGGCGAGTTCCAAGACGATCACCGTCGAAGTCGATGATGTGAGCTACACAGACGATGTCGAGCCACGATTGCTGCTGGTCCAGTACCTGCGCGAACGGCTCGGCAAGACCGGCACATTGATCGGCTGCGACACTACCAACTGCGGCGCCTGCACCGTCCATCTGGACGGAGTCAGCGTCAAATCCTGCACCATGTTCGCGGTTCAGGCAGACGGCCACAACGTCACCACCATCGAAGGCCTGGCCCGGGACGGCAAGCTCGCCCCGCTGCAGGAAGCCTTCCACCAATGCCATGCGCTGCAATGCGGCTTCTGCACGCCCGGCATGATCATGCAATCGGCCTCCCTTCTCGCCGAAAACCCGCACCCCACCGAGCAGGAAATCCGGGACGGCCTCGAGGGGAACCTTTGCCGCTGCACCGGATACCAGAACATCGTTGCCGCGGTGCAGGCCGCCGCGGACGGCACGGTTTCCTCGAACAGCGACGAATCGGAAACGGCAGGTGTGGCATGACCATCGCCGAAGTCGGCAGGCCCCGCCTCCGCAAGGAAGATGCCCACCTCATCACGGGACGCTCCAGGTACACAGACAACATGACGCTCCCCGGCATGCTCCATTTGGCCATGGTCCGCAGCCCGTTCGCCCACGCGAAGATCACGTCGATCGACACCTCCGCCGCGAAGTCTTCACCCGGCGTCGTCGCAGTGCTTACCGGAGCCGATCTGGCCGCGGAACAAGGCAGCCTGCCCAACGTCTGGCCCGTCACCGCCGACCAGAAGGCGCCCCCGTTCCCATCGATCGCAGTCGACGAGGTGGCATTTGCCGGCGAGGTCGTGGCTTGCATCGTTGCCCGCAGCGCCGCAGCGGCGCGGGACGCCGTCGAACTCGTGGACGTCAGCTACGACGAACTTCCGGTGGTCCTGGATCTGGAGGAGGCGTTCACGGACAAGGTGCTGGCCCATTCGGGCTTGGACTCCAATCTCTCGGCGACGTGGGTGTTTGACTCGGGCGAGGCCGGCACAGGCAAGCCGATCGCCGAGGCATTGGCGAGCGCTGAAGTCCTCATCGAGCGCACCTTTTATCAGCAGCGCCTCATCCCGGCCTTCATGGAACCGCGCTCGATCGTGGTTGACCCTACGAGTGAGCAAATCACGATGTGGTCGTCCACGCAGATACCGCATATTCTGCGGCTGATTCTGGCATTGACGCTGGGAATCCCGGAAAACAAGGTGCGTGTGATCGCCCCCGACGTGGGTGGCGGTTTTGGCGGAAAGCTGACGGTGATCCCGGAGGAATTCATCACGCTTATGGCAGCCCGGCGGGTCGGCAAGCCCTGCAAATACACTGAAACCCGCAGCGAGTCCCTGCAGTCCGGGCATCACGGGCGGGCACAGGTTCAGAAGGTGAAGCTCGCGGCCACGAAGGACGGGATCGTCACCGGGCTGGACATCCAGCTGCTGGCGGACATGGGCGCCTACCTGGGCCTGATCGGCTCGGGCATCCCGATCCTTGGCGCGTTCATGTACAACGCCATCTACAAGTTCCCGGCCTACCGCCTGGAATGCAACAACGTCTTCACCAACAAGGCGTGGACGGGGGCCTACCGCGGCGCCGGCCGGCCGGAAGCCACGTTTGCGATAGAGCGCCTGATGGATGAACTCGCCGTGGAACTGGGCATGGATCCCCTGGGAGTGCGGAAGAAGAACTGGATCAAACACGAGGAATTCCCCTTCACCACAGTCACCGGACTCGAATACGACAGCGGCAACTACGAGGCGGCCACCGCGAAGGCCCTGGAGCTCTTTGGCTACGACGAACTCCGGGCAGAGCAGGCCAGGCGCCGCGAAGCCAACGATCCCGTCCAACTCGGCATCGGCATCTCCACGTTCACCGAAATGTGCGGCCTGGCTCCGTCCCGAGTGCTTGGCGCGCTCAGTTACGCGGCCGGCGGCTGGGAGCACGCCCAGGTGCGTGTGCTCCCGACTGGCAACGTCGAGGTGGTCACCGGCACTTCCCCCCACGGACAGGGCCACGAAACCGCGTGGAGCCAGCTCGTGGCGGACAGGCTTGGCGTGCCGTTCGAAAATGTCGAGGTGCTGCATGGAGATACCCAGATCTCCCAGCGGGGCCTGGACACCTATGGCTCCCGCTCACTGGCCGTCGGCGGCATGGCGGTGCTGGCCGCGGCAGACAAGGTGATCGAGAAGGCCAAAGTTCTGGCGGCGCACATGATGGAGGCCAGCGAGGAGGACATCGAGTTCACGGACGGCAAGTTCAGCGTCAAAGGCACTGATCAGTCCATGGCATTCGGTGAAATCGCCTTTGCCGCCTTCTCGGCGCACAACCTGCCGGACGGATTTGAGCCCAATCTGGACTCGGATGCCACGTTTGATCCGCAGAGCTTCTCCTTCCCGCACGGTACCCATCTGGCCGCCATGGAAGTGGACACCGAAACCGGGCAGGTCACCATCCGCAAGTACGTTTGCGTGGACGACGTCGGGGTTGTGGTCAATCCAATGATCGTGGAGGGCCAGGTCCACGGCGGCGTGGCGCAGGGAATCGCGCAGGCCCTCTACGAGGAGGCCGTTCACGACGACGCAGGCACCCTGGTCACGGGCTCGTTCGTGGACTACCTGGTGCCCGGTGCGCCGGATCTGCCGCACTTCACGACTGCGCGTACCGAGACCCCTTCGACCACCAACCAGTTGGGGGCCAAGGGAGTCGGCGAGGCGGGAACCATCGCCTCGACGCCCGCCATTGTCAACGGCGTGCTGGATGCGGTGCGGCACCTTGGAGTGAAGGACATCAAGATGCCCTGTACGCCGTCTCGCGTGTGGGCGGCCCTTGAAGAAGCCAAGACGACCGGAGGTGTGCAATGATTCCGAGCGCATTCGATTACGCTGCTCCGGCTACGGTTGCGGAGGCGTTGGGCGTGTTGGCCGACGCCGGCGACGACGCGAAGCTGCTGGCCGGGGGTCAAAGCCTGATCCCCGTGATGAAGCTCCGCCTGGCCGACCCGGCGATGGTGGTCGACCTGGGCCGTATCGGCGAGCTGTCCGGGGTCCGCGACGACGGCGATGCACTGCTGATCGGAGCCATGACAACGCACCACCAGATAGCCACCGACCCTCTCATTGCCGAGCACGTGCCGTTGCTGGCCAAGGCCGCGGCGACGGTCGCTGATCCGCAGGTCCGCCATCGCGGCACGTTCGGCGGCGCTCTGGTGCACGCCGACCCGGCGGGTGACATGCCCGCGCCGGTGCTGGCCGCGGACGCGACGTTCATCCTCGCAGGTCCGAACGGGGAACGGCGGGTAGCAGCGGCGGACTTCTTCCAGGGGTACTTCACCACCGCCGTCGACGACGGCGAGATCCTCACCCATATTCGGGTGCCGAAGTACGCCGGGTGGGGTGCGCACCACGAGAAATTCACCCGGGTGGCCCAGCAATGGTCCATTGTCGCGGTGGCTACGATGGTCAGGGTGGAGGGCGGCACGATCGCCGAGGCCAGGATCGGCCTGACCAACATGGCCAGCACGCCCTTGCGGGCCACCGCCGTCGAACAGGCACTGGTGGGGGCCCCGCTGACCCGGGAAGCGATTGCCACCGCGAGCGCACACGCTGCCGAAGGGACCGATCCCGCGAGCGACCTCAATGGGGACGCGGCCTACCGCCGCCACCTGGCCGGGGTCCTGACCAAGCGGGCCGTCATCGCTGCCGCCGGGCTCTAGCGGAATCCAGGCGCAAGACATGGAACTCAAACATCACTTCGTGGTTCCCAGTTCGCTGGAGGACACCTGGCATTCCTTCAACCAATTGGAAGACATCGCGCCCTGCTTCCCGGGCGCGACCCTCACGTCCGTGAGCGGAGAGCAGTTCACCGGAACGGTCAAGGTCAAGCTCGGACCGATCGCCATGATTTACACCGGCACCGGTGAATTCCTTGAGCGCAACCAGGAGACGCATACGGTGGTCATTTCGGCCACGGGGAAGGACAAACGCGGCAACGGCACGGCTGGTGCCACCGTGACAGCGGTGCTGACCCCGGACGGCGACGGCACCTCCGTGGACGTGACCACAGACATGAACGTCACCGGGAAACCGGCCCAGTTCGGCCGGGGCGTCATCCAGGACATCTCGGACAAGTTGCTGGAGCAGTTTGTCCAGTGCGTGATTGCTAAGGCGGGCAGCGGGGCTCCGAGCGATGTCGAGCCCGACGCTGGCGGCTCGGCTGCGTCTGCAGAGTCCGGGGCGGCCGCCGAGGTGACGGAGCCTGCGGAACCGGCCGCCGGGCCTGCCGCCGTCGGTCCTCCCGCCGCGGATCCTGCGGCGCCGGTGGCCGCGGCTACGGCTGCGGCTGCACCTGCGCCCGTGTCCGCGGCTGCGGCTGCACCTGCGGCTGTGTCCGCGCCGTTTGCGTCGCCGCCGGAATTGGATTTGGGCTCGGCCGTGTGGCCGGTGCTGGTGCGCCGCTTCGGCCCCGTGCTTTGCGCCGCCGCTGTCCTGGCCGTGGTGGTTTGGCTTGCCCGGCGACGTGGAAGGAACTGAACCGCCGGTTATAGGACAAAACGTGTGTGAATCCCGGGCGCGTCATGTCCGTGCCGGGATCGTCTTCGCTCCGCCCGGATGTTGGATTCTGCTCAATCACTCGAATGGACAAATTCCGGGCCCGCGGAATCACGGGACCGGCACATTCGGCGAAGAGAATGATCCAGCAGAATCCCACGGCGGCAGCCCAGACACCGGTAGGCTACTCACCCGCGGCCGTTTCTTCGCTTGGCACCAGCGCCTGACCCCATACACACGTTTGTCCTATATCCCTTGAACGCGCCACCTGGTCTGCGTTGACGGCAGCTTCGCGGGCGCGGCGCGGCGTGCTTGCGGCGCGCCTCACAGCGTCGATATCATCAAGGTGGGTTATGCAGCCGGCCCTCGGAACTCTTTCCATGGAGTAACCCCATGACCCGCCGGACCCCCATCGATTCCAAGTCTTCTTGTGCGGCTACCCCCAAGCTTGGAGCTGCGCTGTGAACGCGCTACTGGCCTCATGCTTGGAAGGCGAGCTGGATCCGGTGCAGGGGCTCGCGAAGTTGTCCGTTGCCGAACTCAACTTCTTGGCTGATGCCCTCTTCAGGCTGCTCGACGTCGGGAAACCTGAGTTCGGGGTCAAGTCTTGGTACGACGCGGTCCTGGACGAGTTGGCAGCGCGCGGTGAGGGGCCCACGCGCGGTGATCAGTCCGCCGTCGACGTTTCCAAGACCCGTTGGGGCCTCCTCGATGAGAAGCCCGAGTGACGGTTTCGGACTAGTCTTCGCGCCCGCCGGTATAAGGGACGCCGGCAGCGACACGCCCGGGCGCCTGTTGGCCTGCCAGTTCGCGCACGACCACTTTTAATTCCTGCCTGAACATCGACGTATCGATGGACACTTGGGCGAGAACCTGTTGCTCCGATTCGACCGCCCTCTCCAGCGCTTCCCTGCCGGCGTCAGTCAGAGAAACGACGTGCACCCTGCGGTCCTCGGAACTTCGACGGCGACTGATGTGGCCGTGGGTTTCGAGCCTGCTGAGGGTCTGACCCATTGTCTGGGCCTGCACGCGCACGATCTGCGCAAGCATGGTCTGGGTGATGGGGCCGGTGGCTGAAAGGACCTCAAGGGCAATCACACCGGCGTGGGTAAGGCCGATGGATCTGAGATTCTCATCCCAAGCGTGTTCAACTAGCCGCGCCGCTGTAGACAACAACCGGCCGGTGGGCCAACGCTCAATGTCCGGCATATTTCTCATTGTAGCCGGGAGGAGATTTTGTGGGGATCGGAGGGTTAACTACTCGCGCGTCGGTCATACCCCTACACGGACGCAGCGTTCGAATTCGGTAGGCTGAGGCCAGAATTTCCTTCGACAGGACTACTGATGTTTGGGTTGAGCCGGTGACGCCCTTGAGGCGGCGGGGCGGAGCTGTTTGGTCACAACCGAAGCGGGGTGGGGCGTACTCACCATGGGCGCTGCGACGGCAGGTTCGCTGCTCGCGCTCTGCCTTGTTTTGCTAGGGCGCGTACCGACCGCGTGGATCATCCGCGGTCCGTTCGCATTCCGTCCCGCAATCCCCCGGGCGACCGCCGCAACCCACGTGGCTTCAACCTTCGGGCAAATTGTCCTCTTCTGGGGGTTCTTCCTGGCGATGGTTCCGTTTGTGATAGCGGCTCTCGAACAGCGCTGGGCGGTAGCCCTGCCGTTTCCGTTGTTTGCAACTCCGGTCGGGGTCGCGGTTCTGGTACTCGCCAGCGCCCTTGGCATCTCGGCGGCAATAGTGATGTCGACGTTGGGAGACGGCACGCCGCTGCCATCGGCAATGCCCAACCATCTGGTCATCGCAGGTCCGTATCGCTGGATCCGCAATCCAATGGCGGCCGCGGGCATTCTTCAAGGCGCAGCAGTTGGTGTCATCCTGCAGTCATGGCTGGTGGTGGCCTACGCCGTCGTGGGTTCGCTGGTGTGGAATTACATTGTCAGGCCGCTCGAGGAATCTGACATGGAGGAACGGTTCGGCGAGGAATTCCGGCAATACCGCGACGCCGTGCGCTGCTGGATACCTCGGGTATCGAAGATTCCGCGCCCTCAGAAACGATGAATTCTTCCAGAAATTCCTCCGTGATGACGATCTCACCGCCAGTAAGGTGGTTGCGTAACGCAACCACTGATCTGAGGGGACTTTCACCATGGCTGTTCGAGTTGACCTGAATATCTCGCTGGATGGTTTCGCCACGACCACCGACGCAACTCCGGAGAATCCGTTCGGGTCGGATTGGGGCCGCCTGGTTGATGCGTATACGTCCACCCGCACGTTCCGTGAGCGGGTCTTGCACGACACCAGTGGAGAAGGAACGACCGGCGTCGATGACAGATACGCAGCAGCCTACTTCGAAGGGGTCGGAGCGGAGATCATGGGTGCCGGCATGTTCGGGTTCCATAACTTCCCCGATGACCCCGACTGGAAGGGCTGGTGGGGCGAGGAGCCTCCCTTCCGCGTCCCGGTGTTCGTCCTGACTCACACGCCCCGCCCTGCCCTCACTATGGCCGGTGGCACGACCTTCAACTTCGTAAGTGCCAGCCCGGAAGAAGTGCTTGAACAGGCGCTGAACGCAGCGGGTGAAATGGACGTACGTATCGGAGGGGGTCCCACCGTGGTGCGCGACTACCTCAGGGCCGGACTTGTCGATCGGCTGCACGTCGGAATCACCCCGATCCTGCTCGGTAGTGGGATACGGCTTTGGGACGATCTCCGGGGGCTGGAAAGCGGATACACCGTCACGTCAGAGACCGCCGAAAGCGGCATCATCCACGTCACCTTTCGGCGATAACCCCACCTCGGCGGCGAGCCGTTCGCCGTCGTACGTCCGAACTGGTCCCGTCGACCGCTACTGTTTCAGCGGCGCGAGCTGTATTTGCTTCGCAAGCGCGTAAGCGGTCGGAAGATCACTGTCGCTTTCGACGAAGACACGGCCAATGACGAGCGCGGAATGGCTTGGCGAAGAAATCTGCGTCATCCCGTCCGGCACAGTGCCCTTCCAACCGGGCCCGCTGAGTACATAATCGCCGGCCTTGGTTCCCGTCGTGCGTTTGCCGACGTACGCAAAGTTTGTGCTTTTCGACGGGTCGGTGAACTGCACGCTGAAGTAGCGCCCGGCCATGTCCGGTACGTGCAGGACTTGAGGCCCCTTGCTCACATCGAGCCAGCCGCCGATGTAGAGCAAATCGTCAGCTCCGGTTGCCATAAGACTCCCGCGCGACGTCGACGGGGAAGAGGTGCCGGGCACGGCGTACAGCGTGTTGACGGGGATCGGGCCTTCACCGAACCCATGCTTGAGGATCGCCCTCTTGTATCCATTGACCGTGAGCCGCGGCCAGAAGTAGATGAACGCGGGTGCGCCGAGCGCCCAGACGATGACTGCTGCTATGACGAGTGGAATGATCCCGTCCCCGTTGGCGATCCGCCGGTAGATGACCCAGGCGAAAACCGCCAGAATGACAGCCGTAAGGGGACGTCCGTATTTCAAGATGAGACGGTTCATTTCAATGCGCCCTGACAATGCGCGGCAATTGGTACGTGCCGTCGAGAATCGCCGCGCCAGGCAGATACACGCGGAACATCAGCATGAACTTCCCGGAAGGAATTGGCAGCCAGTTCTGCTCGTGCCCGCCCGGCGCCTCATGTTGGAGATAGATATCGATAGAACCGTCGGCGTTCTCTGCGAGAGTGGAACGGTCACCGATGCTGTGGCGGTTAGTCGGATTGCCCACCATGTACCCGACGGTGTCGGTCGGAGTGAGCGACCAGAAGGCGTCAGTCGGGGGAAGTTTCCCGGGAGGAAAATGCAGGACGTATCCATGCGCGCCGCTCAGCGTTTGCCCTGAGCCATCCACAGTGGCGGTCCAGTACGCGGCCTCTTCAAACACATTCACGACGGGAAGGGCTTTGGCGCAGGCGGCCCGCACGAGGACTCCATTGCCGGGCTGGCCGCATTTCCGGATGGCGCTCCAACCGTTGACAGTCGTCGTGATGGCCCTGCCTACGGCATTCATTATGAGGATCGCCGTCAAAAATGCCAGCACGGCACCGAGAATCAGTCCTTGCACCACACCGGACTGTGAGAACCACGCGAGGGCATTTGCCATAACCGCAAACTACCACTGGGCTATGTGAGCGGGGGTGTTCGGCATCGATCCGGCGGGTGAGGACGCCGCGAGGCGTCCTTAAAGGATCAAAAGGAGGGCGCGTCCTCGAACTTATATTTCCTTCGAAATAAGCTATATGCTTATTACATGCCGGAGTCAGTGGTTGCACTCATAGTGGACATTGTGAAATCTCGAGAGCTCAAGGACCGTCTTGGCGCGCAGCGTTCCATCCGGGAAGCTTTCGAGTGGGCATCCCATGACCGCCCCATGCGCCGTTCGCTCTGGCCTACTGTGGGAGACGAGTTCCAAGCCATATTCTTCACCCTTGGCGACGCACTTCTAACGACCTCGTTGGTACGCCTCGCGCTTCCCGAAGGCGTGGACTGCAGATTCGGCCTGGGGCGCGGCGAAACGGTCGACGTCGATGAATCGGCTCCCGGCACCATTCAGGACGGGTCAGCTTGGTGGAACGCGCGAGAGGCAATCGAGGAAACACATCGCCGCGAGCATGGGACCGAACCTTACCTACGCTCCTGGTTCGTGTCGAATGAAGGCGAATCGGGGACAGTGGCGCTCGTCAAGGGCTTCCTGCTTCTCCGGGACGCATCGATCAGTTCGATGCGCCCACGTGATCGCCGACTGACTGCGGGCGCGCTGCTCGGATACTCGCAAACAGAACTTGCGCGTCAGGAGGGGGTTACGCAATCTGCGGTGTCGCAAAGTCTTCGACGTTCGGGGGGAGCGGCGCTCTTGGCTGCGCATCAGGAACTGCGGAAAGGTCAATTGCAATGATCGGGCCCACCCTTCTCCTTATGGTTGGCCTGGTGGATCTCGTGCGCACTGTTCGCCTGGGTCGTTCTCTCATAGCCCGGCTGGTGTTCCTTGCGGCCATATCGGTGCTAGTGATTACTGGGTTCGGTATGTGCGCAGCAGCCGTTCTCGTATGCGCGGCGCTTGCCTTTGGCTGGACGCTGGCCATGTCTCCCTCAAAACCACCAGCACGGTCCACTGACGTCAGTCCGAGTTTCGCCACTCCCCGGCTTTGGCCGGTCATCGTGCTGTTCGTCCTTGTTTTTGGAATCACCGCTTACGACCGGACCGCTGGAGTAGCAGCAGGATTCCTTGTTGATGCCTATTCGTTGATCGCTCTGAAATCCGCATCGTCCATCTCCCTTGAAACCGTTATCAGTGCAGGGGCGGTAGCCATCTTCCTGGTTCAGAGTGCCAATTTGGTCACACTTGCAGCTCTCGGTCGTGCTCACCAAGAAGACGCAGCCCAAGGAAGCGCCGACAGAGGCAAGGCGGACCCAGCCGGAGCGGAACAGCTCAGCAAGTGGGAGCTGTATATCCGAAGCAGCAGAGTAGCCAGCATACGTCCCGGCGAAAAGACTAAACCTGGCTCTTCACTTAAGGGGGGCCGCCTCATCGGGCCAATTGAGCGCCTGCTCATCGTGGTCCTCGCTTTCGCGGGCGCCCCACAGATTATCGCCGCATTAGCAGCAGCGAAGGGAATCGTTCGCTTCCCGGAAATTTCGGAAGACCGCGGCTCAGGCTCCAAGGCGGAGGAGTTTCTCGTCGGTAGCCTTGCGAGCTGGACGCTGTCGGCGATCGCAGTTCTCTATCTGACTCTTGTGCGTAATGGCTAATAGAGTGATCAATATTAGCTAATGGCTAATATTCTCCAATTTGAGGGCCTGCTTTGTGTGGCATAACCCCATCGAACCGGAGATCAGGGACCACGACTTGCGTGAACCACCAATAGCCAATCAGAATCAGCTTCCGGGACTGAACCATCTCCACTCCCCACCATCGAAGATCGTCAAAAACAGGTAACCCGCCAGCCGCCCTGCAAGTAAATGCGCTAACGCGCTTGCCTGGAACGACGCCGGTACCAAGCAACAAAACCCCACACCGCGACGATCAAACATACCGCAGCGATAATCCCGCGCCACCAGACAAATGGTTGCCAAAGCCCGAATATCAGGGCCCAGACAAGTAGAACGCCACTCACGTCGACTCGCGGTGCTCGGATCTTCATGGAGGCTCTCCTTCTTTCATCTGTCTCAGTCCAGGAGCGCGAGCACCGAACACCAACTCAAAGAAGAATACTTTCCCCAAAAGCAGTCCCGGGCGCCCATACTGGGAGCATGAGCGTCAACACCCGCCGCACAGCGGAAGGCGCCGCTGTTGCCACCCCGGCCCCCACCGCCCCTGCTGCTCCGACAGAACCAACCGCACCGGCCACTCCAACAACCGGTCCGATTACCCGCGAAGAACTGCAACTAGCTTCGCGCAACCATGCCATGCCGTTGGAGATGCTCCGATGGCCCGTCACACCGCTGGGCATGCACTATCTTCTGGTCCATTTCGACGTTCCGCAGATCGATCCCGTTTCGTGGCGGCTGAATATCGGCGGTCTCGTGGACCATCCGCACGAGTACACCCTGCCTGACCTCCAGCACCGCGAGCGCCGCACCCACGCAGTCACGATGGAGTGTGCAGGCAACGGCCGCTCGCGGCTGGAACCGCGGCCGGTGAGCCAGCCATGGGACCAGGGCGGAGTGGGCACCGCCGAGTGGACCGGGACCCCGCTCGCTCCGTTGCTGCTCGACGCCGGCGTCTCGCCCGACGCCGTCGAGCTCGTCTTCACGGGCGCGGACCGCGGGATCCAGGGCGGTGTGGAGCATCAGTACGCACGCAGCCTGTCGCCCGCGGAAGCAATGTCCGACGACGTCCTGCTCGCCTATGAGGTCAACGGCCAGCCGCTACCACCGCAGCATGGCTATCCCGTCCGGCTGCTGGTGCCGGGCTGGTACGGGATGACGAGCGTCAAATGGCTGCAATCCATCCAGGCAATAGTCCACAGCTTCGACGGTTACCAACAGCTCCACTCCTACCGCTATACCCAAGATGCAAACGATCCCGGCGAGCCCGTCCAGCGGATCAAAGTCCGTTCCCTCATGGTTCCTCCCGGCGTTCCCGATTTCTTCACCCGGCAACGCACCGTGGACGCGGGACCGGTCCAGCTGAGCGGCCGGGCCTGGTCCGGGAGGGGAACCGTAGACAGCGTGGAAGTCTGCGTGGACGGGGCCTGGGAGCAGGCCCAACTTCAAGCCCCGACCGGCAGGCATGCGTGGCGCGGATGGACATTCACGTGGATCGCAACACCCGGTTCCCACGAATTGGCATGCCGTGCAACGGATTCCACCGGGCAGACCCAGCCAGACACGCCGGAGTGGAACTACCAAGGCATGGGAAACAACGACATCCAACGGCTGACTGTGACCGTCCGGGAGTAACCGGCCCGCGGGCACTCCGAAGCCGGGCCGTTGACCGTGTGCAACGGCATGAGTACTGTGAGTCCACTATCCATCCGCGCCCTGGAGGCAGCAATGGGCGGCACTTCCAAGAGCAAGGCCGACTACGAGTTCCTCACCGTCTGGCGCGTCGCGGGGACCCCGCATGAGGTCATGGATATTCTGGGCGACGCCGGAACACTGCCCCGCTGGTGGCCTTCGGTGTATCTGAGGGTTGTTCCGCTGGATCCTGGAAATGCCGACGGTACGGGAAAAGCCTTCTCCCTGCACACGAAAGGTTGGCTGCCGTACACCCTGCGCTGGAGGTTCACGGTCACCGAACCCATCACGGAGCGAGGCTTCGCGATCGCGGCGAGCGGTGACCTGCGTGGAACCGGGCGCTGGACTTTCGAACAGGACGGCCCGGAAACTGTGGTCACCTATGACTGGCGGGTCAGCGCGTCCAAACCGCTGCTCCGGCGGCTAAGCTGGCTCCTCAAGCCCGCTTTCGCCGCGAACCACCGTTGGGCGATGGCACGCGGCCAAGAAAGCCTCGCCCTGGAACTGCGACGACGACGTCCCGGCACAGACCTCTCCAAGGTCCCCCGTCCGGCGCCGCCAACGTTTGCAAGCCGATACCGCTGGCCAAGGAGTACAACGCATGCCTGACGAGAACAAGGGCGAAGTCCGCTGGTTGTTGGAGCCCGAGGACCAGGACTATCCGAACGCCGCAGACTACCTTTCCCTGCTGGAATCCGACCACGTGGTGGCCTCGGTTGTCGCCGCCCTCAGGTCCGCGCCCATCCAGCACCGCAAGGCCAAGGACATCCTCCGGGCAGCCCGGTTGGCGTTGCTCCCGGAAGATAACGCCCACGTTGCCTCGGACCTGAAGAAGATCAAGGAGGGCAAGAAGCTCTCGCCCATCCTGATGGTGCGCGGAGATCTGGCCACGGGCATGGCCGCGCAGGTGGCCGATGGCTATCACCGCGTGTGCGCAAGCTACTACACCGACGAGAACACGGACATCCCCCTGAAACTGGCTGATGCGCCCCGGTAACCACCGCAGACCAACCGCCATGCCCGGAGAAGGAGGAACGTGTCGTTCTTTCAGCTTGCGCTGATCGCCGCAGTCGCGCTCCTCGGGCCGCTTCTGGCGCTCCCCCGGAAATGGCACCTTCCCGTTGTGCTGGGACAGTTGCTGGCGGGCATCGTCATCGGACGCACGGGGCTGGGCCTGGTGGACTCGTCGGATCCCACATTCAGCTTTGTGGCCGACGTCGGGTTCGCCCTCATCATGTTCGTCGCCGGAACGCATGTTCCCGTGCGGGACAAAGCCATCCGTCCCGCCCTGGGTAGCGGCGCCCTGCGCGCCGGCATCGCCGCGGTGCTGGCCGCCGTCGTCGGAGTCGTCATCGCTTTTGCCTTCGGTACTGGACATGCTCCTCTCTACGTCGTTCTGCTCGCTTCCTCCTCCGCAGCACTGGTCTTGCCGATCGTCGACTCGCTCCGGCTGACAGGGCCGAAGGTCCTGACGACGACGGCGCAAGTGGCTATCGCTGACATCGCATGCATTGTGGCGCTTCCGCTAGCCGTCGACCCGCCTAACGCTGGCCGGGCGGCGGTGGGGGCTGCCGTCGTCGCGGCTTGCGCGTTGGTCTTGTTCTTTGTGCTTCGCTGGCTGGAGAACAGCGGCAACCGCGGACGGTTGCATGACATTTCCGAGGACCGGAAGTTCGCGTTGGAACTGCGGATCCAACTGGCCTTGCTCTTCGCGCTTTCCGGCCTCGCGGTCCTGGGCCACGTCTCGATCATGCTGGCCGGGTTCTCCTTCGGCCTGGTGGTCTCCGCGGTGGGCGAACCACGTCGGCTGGCGCACCAACTCTTCGCCGTGAGCGATGGTTTCCTGGGGCCGGTGTTCTTCGTCTGGCTGGGCGCATCGCTTGACCTGCGGACGCTCGCGGGCAGCCCGAGAATGATTCTCCTCGGGATCTGCCTTGGTTTTGGAACGCTGCTGGTGCATGGAAGCCTCCGGGCCCTCGGCCAACCCCTGCCGCTCGCTGTGCTGGCCTCGTCCCAATTGGGAGTGCCGGTTGCAGCCGCGACCATCGGCTCCCAATTGCATTTGCTGGAACCGGGTGAAGCCGCCGCCATGATCCTCGGTGCCCTCATCAGCATCGGGGCAAGCACGATCGCGGGTTCGCGCGCGGCACGCAGCTTTTCGGAAGCCGCGCCGGACCCCGCGGGTGAGGGGTCAGCAGGTGAGGGGTCAGCGAGCAAAGGCCCGGCAGGCAAGCCGTCGGAAGGTGGTCCGGCGATCACTGCGTGATTCCCGCCCATGGAAGACGACTTCGAACCGGGCCCGGTCCACGGTGGCTAGCGGAAGCGCGTCACACGACCCATCCGACAGGCAACCAGCCACGAACCACCGGTAGAATGACCGGGTTGACCAGCCGGAAACTCGACGGTCAACCACCGCTTGAACGCTACCGAGGGAGGAACCCGTGCGCGCATCGCATGCCCGGACGCCCTTCCATGCCATGCGTTCGAGCGCCCTTGCAGTCGCCATTGTTGCCCTCGCGGCAGGGGCCCACGTCCTCTCCGGCGGCGTGCTTCCCGTCGCGCCCGTCCTGCTGGCCGTCCTCGCCTTGACCGGGCTCGTCACAACTCTTGCCACCCGGTTCAGGCTCGGGTTCCCGGTCATTGCCGCACTTCTGGGAGCCGGCCAGCTGGTCCTGCACGAAGCCTTCACCGCGTTCGGTCCGCTCACCGTTCCGGCTCCGGGGTCGCCGGCACACCATTTGGCGGCCGAGCACCTCTCCCCGCCGCTGGGCGCTGAAACAGTGCATTTTCACGAGGTCGACACTCCCCTCAGCTGGTTGATGCTGGCCGGGCACGCCCTCGCCACGGCCGCATCGGCATTGCTCCTTGCCAAGGGCGAGCAGGCGCTATGGCAGCTCGAGGCCTGGCTCCGTCCCCTCCTGCAGCTCCTCCGCCTGATCTTCAGGCCCGACGCCGGCAGCTCAGCCGTTGCGTTCAGCGGACCTGCCGTGTTCATCCCCCGCCCATGGCGGAACCTCAGGCAAGACAGCAGACGCGGCCCGCCCGCCGTCGTCGTACCCTCCTGACTCCGCCCGGCACCGCCTTCTACTGGTGACGGGCACATCCCCGCACTTTGGCGCGCTTTCGCGCGCCCGTTGAAAGGCAACAACAATGACCAAGTCCTCACTCCGCCGTGCCCTCTCCGCTACCGGAATCGTCGGCGGCACCGCCGCACTAATGATGGCCGGGCTCGCAGGCGCATCTGCCCACGTCTCCATCAACCCGGACAAGACCACGGCCAACTCGTACGCCCTGCTGACGTTCGGCGTCCCGCACGGCTGCGACACCTCGGGCACCACCAAGCTGACCATCAACCTGCCCGAGGAACTGACGGACGCCACGCCCACGGTGAACCCGAACTGGACCGTCGAGAAGGTGACGCAGACGCTGCCCGAGCCCAAGAAGCTGGCCGACGGCACATCGATCACCAAACGCACCAGCCAGATCGTCTACACGGCCAAGGCCCCGCTGGACCCGCACTTGCGCGACGCGCTGGTCCTGTCCGTGAAGCTGCCCGACGCGGCTGGCAAGACCCTTTACTTCCCCACGCTCCAGAACTGCGAGCAAGGGCAGACAAACTGGGCTGAAATCCCGAAGGATGGCCAGGACCCGCACTCGCTGAAGGCTCCGGCTCCGTCAGTGGCAGTCACAGCCGCGGGTGCTGCTGCGGGCGATGGTCACATGGCTGCTTCAATCTCCACTGAGCAGGCAGCTTCCGTGACCGACGACGGATCACAGGCGCGCAGCTGGGCCGGGCTGATCGCCGGTGTGGCAGGGCTGGGGCTGGGTGGCGCGGCCTTCTTCCGCAGCCGTTCCGCGAAGGCTTCAGTGTCCAAGTAACGGTTCCGCGGGTCGGCGTCCGGAACATTACGATCCGGACGCCAATCCGGCGCCGCTGCCGCGCCGCAGTTGACTCCGGCAAATGACGACGAAAAGCTGTGCGCATGACGAATATGCGAGTCAAGAACGGTCTCCTGCTCACGATGGCAGCAGCCTCGGTATTCCTGCTCTCCGGTTGTTTCCAAAGCCAGGCCCAGCCCTCGGGCTCAGCCGTGCCCAGCGACACGGCTTCGGCCTCGTCGTCACCGTCGGCCTCGACCTCGGCTTCGACCTCGACCTCGGGGACTCCGACCTCAAGCGGTGGTTCCACCCCAACAAGCACAGGGACGACGGCATCCGGCGTCGCTCTCTGCAAGGCTGGTTCGCTGACAGCTTCCCTCGACTCCGCAGGCGGTGGCGCGGCCGGCAGCGTCTACATGAAACTCATCCTCACGAACTCCGGCACGGAACCATGCGTCCTGAATGGCTTCCCGGGCGTCTCGCTCACGTCCGGAGCCACGGGCGATCCGATCGGCGCGGCTGCCACGCGCGACGACTCCCAGCCTGTGACACAAGTGGTTCTCGCTCCGGGGAAGGCCGGTTTCGCCCAGCTCCGCTACACCCAAGCCGGCAACTACCCCGAATGCACCCAGGTTCCTGCCGCCGGCTTCCGGGTCTACCCGCCCGAGGACACTGCCTCGCTGTTTATCCCGCAGCAGCGCACGGCCTGCAGCAACACCAATATCAACCTCCTGAGCGTCCAGGCGTTCCAGGCGGGGTAGGGCGGCGGGGGGGCTTAGTCCCTGATCCTTGTCTTGCGGTGTTCCTTATTGTGTCAGTGCCGTGAGGCATGATGGAGGAATGCAGGAGCAGGAGCCTCAACAGGGTCCAGGGAACGGCGGTCCTGGCAATACGGCCATGGACCGATTCAGCCGTGCCACGCGCGAGTGGTTCCTCGGTGCTTTCTCCGCGCCCACACCTGCCCAGGACGGTGCGTGGAAAGCCATTTCTTCCGGATCGCACGCCCTGGTGGTTGCACCCACCGGTTCCGGCAAGACGCTCGCAGCATTCCTGTGGGCGCTGGACCGGCTCTTGTCGGTGTCCCCGCATGTTTCGGCCGACGCCCTTCCAGGGCTTGAGGAAACAAGCGGCCGCGCCCGTGCCAAAGCCCCCAAGCGCAAGACCCGAGTGCTGTACATCTCACCCCTCAAAGCACTCGGCGTCGACGTCGAACGGAACCTCCGTTCCCCGCTGATCGGCATCACGCAGACCGCAAAACGCCTCGGGTTGCCAGCACCGCTTGTGAGCGTCGGCGTCCGCTCAGGAGATACGACGACGGCGGACCGCCGAGCGCTGCTCAGCCACCCGCCGGACATCCTCATCACCACGCCTGAGTCCTTGTTCCTCATGCTGACGTCCAAAGCCCGGGAAACGCTCAGCGAGGTGGACACCGTGATCGTCGACGAGGTCCACGCGGTTGCAGGTACCAAGCGTGGCGCGCACCTCGCGGTGTCGCTGGAACGGCTTGATGCATTGCTGCCGAAACCCGCCCAACGGATCGGCCTCTCGGCCACCGTGGAGCCGCGCGAGCTCGTCGCACAGTTCCTCGCTGGCTCAGCACCCGTGGAGATCGTCGCACCGCCGTCGCACAAAAACTGGAACCTCAGCGTCAGCGTTCCTGTGGAGGACATGTCGGACCTCGCGGGAGCGGCCGGCGCCTTCGACTCCGGGCCAGCCTCCGGGCTCCAGCCGCAAGCATCCATCTGGCCGCATGTCGAGGAGAAGATCGTTGATCTTGTGCTGTCAAAGCAATCCACCATTGTGTTCGCCAACTCCCGGCGTCTCGCTGAGCGACTCACTGCGCGGCTGAACGAGATCTACGCGGAGCGCCAACTCATGGCGGTGGAGGTGTTTTCAGCCGTCGCAGACTCCGGGCTGCCGGATTTCGGAGGGCCATCCGCAGGGTCGACACCCTCGGGGCTGCCGTCCTCGACGGCGACACCGGCGCACATGATGGCCCAAGCCGGAAGCACGAGCGGGGCCGACCCGGTCCTGGCCCGCGCGCACCACGGTTCAGTGTCCAAGGACCAGCGGGCACTCATCGAGGACGACCTCAAGTCCGGCCGGCTGCGGTGCGTCGTAGCCACGTCCTCCCTGGAACTCGGCATCGACATGGGAGCCGTGGACCTGGTAATCCAGGTCGAGTCGCCGCCGTCGGTGGCCAGCGGATTGCAACGGGTGGGCCGCGCCGGCCACCAGGTGGGTGAGATTTCCGAAGGCGTACTCTTCCCCAAGCACCGGGCGGACCTCGTCCACACCGCCATCACCGTGGAACGGATGCTGAGCGGAAAGATCGAACGCCTCCACGTCCCTGCCAACCCCCTGGACATCCTCGCCCAACAAACGGTCGCGGCCACCGCACTGGGAAGCATCGATGTCGAGGAGTGGTTCGCCACCGTCCGCCGCTCGGCCCCCTTCGCGACGCTGCCCCGTTCCGCTTTCGAAGCCACCTTGGACCTCCTGGCCGGCAGGTATCCGTCGGACGAATTCGCCGAACTCCGGCCGCGCATCATCTGGGACCGGAACGCCGGCACCATCGAAGGCCGCCCGGGAGCACAGCGCCTTGCCGTGACCTCGGGCGGAACCATCCCCGATCGGGGGCTCTTCGGCGTCTACATCATCGGCACCGAAGTCTCCGGTTCGGGCGCTGCCTCTGGTTCCGGTTCTGGCTCCGGCCAGAGCGGTGGGGCGTCCGGACAGGAGCCCAGTCCGGCGTCGCGCGCTGCCAAAGGCGGCCGACGCGTCGGCGAGCTCGACGAAGAAATGGTCTACGAATCACGCGTCGGGGACATCTTCGCTTTGGGTGCCACCAGCTGGAAAATCGAGGACATCACGCACGACCGTGTCCTTGTCTCGCCTGCCTTCGGCCAACCCGGAAAACTCCCTTTCTGGAAGGGCGATTCCTTGGGCCGGCCGGTGGATCTCGGCCGCGCACTCGGAGCATTCGTGCGTGAGCTCTCCGCTTCGGATCAAGGTCCAGCACTGGAACGTTGCAAGGCGAGCGGGCTGGACGACTACGCCGCCGGCAACCTGCTCCAGTATCTGGGCGAACAGAAGCAGGCCACGGAAGTGGTCCCGAATGACCGGACGCTCGTGGTCGAACGGTTCCATGACGAACTCGGCGACTGGCGGGTGGTCCTGCACAGCCACTTCGGCATGCCGGTCCACGCACCGTGGGCCCTCGCCGTCGGGCAGCGGCTCCAGCAGCGCTACGGGCTGGACGGTTCCGCCATGGCCGCCGACGACGGCATCGTGCTGCGGGTGCCGATGATGGAGGACGAACCTCCCGGGGCCGAGCTTTTCCTGTTCGATCCGGATGAGCTTGAGCAGATCGTGACGGCGGAGGTTGGCGGCAGTGCCCTGTTCGCCTCCCGCTTCCGCGAGTGTGCGGCCCGCGCCCTGTTGTTGCCGCGGCAGAATCCTGCGAAGAGGCAGCCGCTTTGGCAGCAACGGCAACGCTCGGCGCAATTGCTGGACGTCGCCAAGAAATACCCTTCCTTCCCCATCGTGCTCGAAACTGTGCGCGAATGCCTGCAGGACGTTTACGACCTTCCGGCACTGAAAGACATTGCCGCTTCGATCGAGCGCCGGGAACTGCGCTTGGTGCAGACCACCACGCAGCAGCCCTCACCCTTCGCAAAGTCGCTGCTGTTTGGATACGTGGCCCAGTACTTGTACGAAGGCGATTCCCCGCTCGCCGAACGCAGGGCCGCCGCTTTGGCCCTCGACTCCACGCTCCTGAACGAGCTCCTCGGCAGGGTGGAACTGCGCGAACTCCTGGACGCGAAGGTCATCGAGGCCACCGAGCTCGAGCTCCAGCGCCTGGCACCGGACCGCCAGGTCCGCGGCATGGAAGGCGTCGCGGACTTGCTGCGCCTGTTGGGCCCCCTGAGTGTTGAAGAAGTGGCTGCCCGTTTGCAGCCCGAAGGAGTGGAAGCCTCCCCGGATGCTTCCCCGGATCCGGCGGCGTTGCATCCGGCGGCCGCATCGCATCTGGCCGCATTGCTCAAGGCCAATCGCGCCCTCACCGTGACCCTCAGCGGCGTTGAACGATTTGCGGCCATCGAGGATGCGGCCCGGCTCCGGGATGCCATCGGCGTTCCGCTGCCCATGGGAGTGCCGCTCGCCTTCATCGAGCCCGTCCACGATCCGCTCGGGGATCTGGTCTCCCGTTATGCACGAACCCACGGACCGTTCACGGCCGAGGAAGCTGCTGCGAGGCTGGGGCTGGGTGTCGCCGTCGTGGGCACCGCGCTGAAACGCCTGGCGGCGGACGGCCGCGTAGTTGAAGGCGAGTTCCGGCCGCACCCAAGTGCACCGGACACGGTTCCCGATGCGGCTGCGGAGTTGTTGGAGGCGCCGGCCGTCCCGCTCCACGGAGTCCCATTTGGCAGCGAATGGTGCGATTCCGAAGTGCTGCGCAAGCTCCGGCGTCGTTCGCTGGCCGCGCTTCGCGCGGAAGTGGAGCCTGTGGACGCCGCTGCGTATGGCCGGTTCCTGCCCGCCTGGCAAAACGTGTCCGTTCCCGCTGCCGGCCGCCCTGGTTCTTCTGGAGGCAGGGGTGCCCCGGCGCTGCGCGGACTGGACGGCATCATGACCGCGATCGATCAACTCTCCGGCGTGCCTGTTCCGGCGTCGGCCTGGGAGCCGTTGGTGCTGGCCAGCCGTATCTCCGACTACCAGCCAGCCATGTTGGACGAGCTCATGGCCGCAGGCGAAGTCTTGTGGTCCGGAGCCGGGTCGTTGCCCGGGAACGACGGATGGATCAGCCTCCATGTGGCCGAGGCCGCGGAACTGACGCTCAACCCGGACCCTGATTACGAGCCCGGCGATGCGCAGCTCCGCCTTCTGGAATACCTGCAGGGGGGCGGCGCCTATTTCTTCCGGCAACTCACCGAGGTCGCCGGGGGCATGGATGCAGTCCTCAGCGACGACGCCGTGGTGGCCGCCCTGTGGGACCTCGTCTGGGCCGGGCGCATCACGGGCGACACCTTCGCCCCGATCCGCGCCATGATTGCGGGCGGCCGCACGGCACACAAGCAGCCAGCCCGGCCACCCCGGGCCAGGTCCCTGCGCATGAGCAGGCTCGGCCGCTCGCACGGAACGGGCTTGATGGGTTCGCCCGGGCTGACGGGCGGACGCTACGGCTCGGTCACCGGAACAGCTCCGACTCCCCCGCTCGCCGTTGGACGCTGGTCGGCATTGCCGGCTCCTGAGCTCGACCCCACTATCCACGCGCGCGGAACCGCCGAACTCCTTCTCGACAGGTACGGCGTAGTAACCCGCGGCTCCGTCATGGTGGAGAACATCGTGGGCGGATTCGGGCTGATGTACAAGGTCCTCGCGCGCCTCGAAGAAGCCGGGCGATGCCGCCGCGGCTACTTCATCGAGCACCTCGGAGCCGCCCAGTTTGCCGTGCCGGCGACCGTAGACCGATTGCGTTCCTTCACGGAGGATGCCCAACTCGCCAAGGCCGAGCCTGTCGCGTTGGCCCTGGCCTCAACGGATCCCGCCAACCCGTACGGCGCGGCCCTCCCTTGGCCCGCGTTGGCAGTCGACGCCGGATCGGGTCACCGTCCGGGGCGGAAAGCGGGGGCCCTGGTGGTGATGGTCGACGGCGCCTTGGTTTTGTATGTCGAACGCGGCGGGAAGACCTTGCTCACTTTCAGCGATGACGACGCCGTCCTGGCGGCTGCCGCTGCGGCCCTCGTAGGCGTGGTGCGCCGGGGAGCCGTCGACAAATTGATCATGGAAAAGGTCAACGGTCATGACCTCCTGGACACCCCCGTGGCCTTTGCCCTGGCGGCTGCCGGGGCGTATTCCACGCCGAAGGGTTTGAGGATCCGTGCCTGAGGGCGACTCGATCTGGCGGGCTGCCGCGGAGCTGCACCGTGCCCTTGCCGGGCAGACGCTGGTCTCCTCGGACTTCCGCGTGCCAAGGTTTGCCACGCTGAACTTGGCCGGATGGACCGTGTCCGAGGTGGTGCCGCGCGGAAAGCACTTGCTCATGCGCTTGCTGGAGCCCGTCGCTTCGCCGGACGCGGCGGGTTCGGCGGCGGCCGGACGGCCCCGGCGCGCCTTGACCATCCATTCGCACTTGAAAATGGAGGGAAGCTGGCAGGTCTATGCCCCCGGCGGCCGCTGGAGGAAACCGGGCCACACGGCCAGGTGCGTCCTCCGCACAGCGACGGCCGACGTCGTCGGCTTCTCCTTGGGAATCCTGGAAGTAATCCCGACCCCGGACGAGTCCCGCGTAGTAGGGCACCTTGGGCCGGATGTGCTCGGGCCGGGTTGGGACGCAGAAGAGGCCGTTCGTCGGCTGCGGGCCGCCCCGGACACACCGATCGGCGTCGCACTGTTGGACCAGCGGAACCTCGCTGGCATCGGCAATATTTACCGTTGCGAGGCGTGTTTCCTGGCTGGGGTGCATCCCGCAGCGCCGGTATCGGCTGTGCCGGACCTCGCGGGGATGCTCGGGGAGGCCAAAGTCCTGCTCGAAGCCAACTTAGGACCCGGGCGAAGGATCACACGTGGCACCGCGTTCCCTGGAGTCCGAGGGATTCCCCGCTCAGGCTATTGGGTGTACGGCCGCGAGCACCAGCCGTGCCTTCGCTGCGGAACGCCCATTCGGCGCGGGCTGCTGGGACCGGCGTCGGGGTTGGAAGACCGGACGATCTACTTCTGCCCGAAGTGCCAGCCCGCCCGCTGATCCCGCCCCATTCCCCGGCGACGCGGGAAATCCCCAGCGAAACCGGAATTCGAGTGCGTAGGGAAATTCGCGCGTCGCCAGGACGAATCCCCATCACGGAGCGGCGGGCACCGCTTCGGGGGCAGCCTTGGGAGCCTTTACCGGAACCGTGAACAGGGGCAGCAACAGTTGCACGACCGGTCCAATGGCCAAGGCGTAGACCACGGTTCCCGCGCCGACAGATCCACCCAACAGCCAACCCACACCGAGCACAACAACCTCGATCAACGTGCGGGACAAGCGCACGGACCAGCCCGTGCGGCGGGCAAGTCCTGTCATGAGTCCGTCGCGGGCACCCGGTCCAAGACGTGCGCCGATGTAGCACGCCGAGGCGATCCCGTTGAGGACTACGGCGCCGGCGAGCATGGCGATCTGGCCACCCAGGTGTGAGAACGCGGGGATCAGCGCCAGCCCGATGTCCGCGAAGACACCCACCAGCACGGCGTTGGCGAGGGTTCCGACGCCGGGCATCTGCCGCAGCGGGATCCAGAGGAGAAGGACCAGGAAGCTGACAACCACCACGACGGTGCCGATGCTCCACCCGATCTTCCCCGCGACGCCCTGATGGAAGACATCCCAGGGGTCGAGGCCAAGGCCGGCCCGGATGAACATGGCCAGGGAGATCCCGTACATTGCGAGGCCGATCAGGAGCTGGGTGATTCTGCGGGTCATCATGAAACCATGCTCCCGAAAACTGGCATTGCTTTCCATAGCCAGTTTGCAATACTGGTCTTATGCCCGGATCCCTGAACCCCACAGCCATGGTGCGTCTCCTTGGCCCGTGGAACACTGGCCACGCTCCCGCCTATCGCGAGCTTGCCGACGTCGTGCGCCTTTTGGTGATGGACGGGCGTATCCCGCTCGACGTCGCACTGCCCAGCGAGCGGGCGCTTGCCGCCTCCCTGGGGGTCAGCCGGACCACGGTCACCGCCGCGTACGCCAGCCTGCGCGAGCAAGGATTCCTCAGCGGCGGCCAGGGCAGCAGGGGCAGGACGGGCATTCCGCACCGGACGGTTCCCGTGAGCGGACCGGGACTGGCCATCCCGGAGGGGATTCTTGACCTCGCCTACGCTTCACTCCCGGCCACGGGCGAGGTGGTGCACCGCGCATTCGCTGATGCGTTGATTGACCTTCCGGCCCTGCTGCCCGGTTTTGGCTACGACGCGGTCGGCCTCCCGCCCCTCCGGGAAGCCATCGCGGACCGCTATACGGCGGCCGGCATTCCCACGACGGCCGCGCAGATACTCGTGACTTCGGGGGCCCAGCACGCACTGAACATCATCTTGAAGACCCTCGCCGGGCGGCAACAGAAGGTCCTCGTGGAGCATCCCAGCTACCCCAACGCGCTCGACGCAATCCGCACTTCCGGCTCCCGCACGGTTCCGGTGCCGATGCCGCCTGCCGCGGAGCCGGCGTCAGGCGATAGCGCGGAGCCGGCTTCGGGCGGCTGGGATATCGACGCCATGGTGGCCACGATGCGGCACCAACGCCCGGCAATGGCCTACCTCGTGCCGGACTTCCACAACCCCACCGGGCGGATCATGTCCAACCTTCAGCGGCGCCGCCTGGTCCGCGAGGCCGCAGGGACGGGCACTGTCCTGGTGGTGGATGAAACGCTGCGGGAGCTGAACCTCGACTACGTCAGCACCTCGCCGCTCGCGGCGTTCAGTCCGGCGGTGGTGACCATCGGTTCGCTCAGCAAGTCACATTGGGCCGGGCTCAGGACCGGATGGATCCGCGCTGAAGAGGAGCTGATCAGCCGCTTCGTGCAGACCCGGACCACCATGGATCTGGGCGGGCCCGTCGTCGAGCAATTGGCTGCGGCTCGACTGCTCCGGGCCTTCACCGAGCCTCTGGACGCCAGGCTCGCGGAGCTGCGGCGGAACCGGGAAGCGCTCCTTGGTCTACTGGCCGAGCACCTGCCGGCTTGGCATGTGGAACGTCCGCGCGGCGGACTCACGGCATGGTGCAGGTTGCCCACGCCGTCGAGTACGGCGCTCACGGTCGTCGCCCCGGACTTCGGCGTGCGGCTGGCGGCCGGGCCGCGCTTCGGCGTCGGGGGCGCTTTCGAGCACTTCATGCGTGTCCCGTACACCCTCGCGCCGGCCCAGCTCGAGACGGCGGTGCTGGCACTGCGCGATGCCCAAGCCAGGATCGACGCGTCGCCGCAGCTGCGAAGGACCCTAAAGGCACCCAAGGAAGCCGCCGCGGTCGCGTAGCCCGCCCGCGCCCACCCACCCAACTAGCTCGCATTTGTTGTCGTTTTGAAGGCTCAGAACGACATTAAGTGCGAGTCAGTTGGGCGGTGCGGGGGCTACTCTCGCGGCGCGGAAGAGGAGCCCATGCGCTGCTTGGCGGTGTTGGTGCCCGGCCCGACCGGGACATGCGAGGTGGCTCTGGCAAGGCCAAACTGCGGCATGCCGTTGTAGACCACCTCAATTCCCGACGCCGGCACCTGATAGGTTTCGTGCCACACGCCAATGTCTCCGCTTCCCGCGACTTCCTTCATGAAACGCCGCCACGGCCCCACGTGAGGCGAATCCCTGTCGGCCGCGAAACGCCTTAGATGCTCTGGGCTCTCCCAATAGCTGAGCAACATGGTGGTGCGCCCGAACCACTGTTCGCAGCCGAGCATCCCGGACTCCGGATGTGCAGCAAGATGACGGAGCATGGTGGGCATCGCCGAGGCGACGCGCGCCACTTTGCCGATCTTCCACCAACGGTTGGCCCGCATTCCGATAAGGAATACGGTCACCGACTCGCGCCCGGTATCCGCCGTGAAGCGTCCGGGGAAGATTTCCTGTGCCATGTGAATCCTTCGGTCTGGGCACGATAGCTCGAGTTCCGCTCTTCGTGTTTCATAACGCTGTTATGAAACAATGTTATGAAACACTTGAAGGCATGGCAAGACCCATCGTTCATGACCAGCTCGTCCGGGAGCGGCTTCTTCAGGCAACGGCCGAACTCGTGGACCGGGATGGTCCCGCGCGACTCACGCTCCGGGACGTTGCCGCCGCCGCCCAGACCTCGACCACTGCGATCTACTCACTTTTCGGCGGCAAGGCCCAGTTGCTGACGGCCGCCGTCGACGACGGATTCCGCTCGTTCGGCGAGTCGCAACGCCTCGCCGAAAGCGAGGGGCTCCGAGGCCTGGGCCTCGCCTACCGCTCCTGGGCACTGGAACATCCGGCCTTGTACAGGCTCATGTTTGGCGGCGCGCTTTCCACCTACGTGGACTGCAGCCCGACGCCGGCAGTCGCCTCGGAAGCCATGCGTCCCCTCATGGAAGCGGTGACCTCCGCGCAGAAAACGGGGACCCTTCGAGACGCCGAGGCCACGACGATCGCGATGTCCATCTGGGGACAGGTCCACGGGCTGGTGAGCCTGGAATTGGCGAACATGGACGACGCCGGGACCGACCGGGAAGGGATCTACGCCGCATCGTTGGATGCCGTGGCACGCGGCTGGGCAGCCTGAGCCGGTTTCACCTCCCCCAACCCAACTAACTCGCAGTTGTTGTCGCTTAGCGGGGGGCAAAGTCATATGGTCGTAGCAACGCTCTGATTGATGGAGCGCTCTATGGTCAGGTCATTTCCTCAGAGTG
Source organism: Arthrobacter sp. NPDC080031 (assembly GCF_040702485.1). Lineage (NCBI taxonomy): Bacteria > Bacillati > Actinomycetota > Actinomycetes > Micrococcales > Micrococcaceae > Arthrobacter > Arthrobacter sp. NPDC080031. The sequence goes on along the minus strand of NZ_JBFBLA010000012.1, from coordinate 67 downwards.
CCCGCAACGAGTTTGTGGACTTGGTGTGTGGTGGGATGTCGATTCTCGCAGCTTCCCGGCGCGTCGG
>NZ_JBFBLA010000011.1:0-175372 GCF_040702485.1 Arthrobacter sp. NPDC080031 | reverse complement strand
CAACCGACAGAAGTCAGGAGCAACCGCATGACGACCGAATCCGCCGCTACCGCGGCGTCCGTCCGCGCCCCCTACCGCGTCCGGGCCTCCGAACTAGTGGGTCGCGAGTGGCTCAACACCGGCGGCCGCCCGCTGGCCCTGGCGGCAGTTGCCTTCTGGACACTGTCGGTGGGACCAAGGAGCGCGTTCCTGGCCTCGGCTGAGAACGGTGGTGAGGCCGGACGGCTGCCGGTGCGCGGGACCGGGTGGATTACTGCGGGGTTGACGGCAGGCTTTGCCGGGCAGGCATTTTCCTATTTCGCACTGACAGCGTGGCTGTCCAGCTACCTGCACGACGAGCTGGGAATGACTGCTAACGAAACGGGCGGCGCTTCCTCCGTTTTCCAGATCCTGGCCATCGTGGGCGGCCTGGGAGGCGGCCAGGTACTTGTGTGCAACTTCCCTGACGGTCGCCTCGGGCATGATGTAGACGGCCGTTCCGGCCGGCCTGTTGCTGGCGCCCCAGTTCTGGCGGCTGTGGTCCCTCAGCGGAGGCATCGCCCAGTGCGGTGGCTTCACCGTGATCTTCACCGCCGTCACCCGTGTCGCGCCCGACCAAGTCACCGCAGGCCGGATGTCTACCACGGTTCAGGGATTAGGCTGCTGCTTTGCCGCCATGGCTCCGCCGTTGGTGGGTTTCATCCACAATGTTTCCGCTTCCTGGACACCCGCATTGCTGGTCATTCTCGCCTCCGTGCTGACATTTTCTGTCAGCACCAGCCTCTCAGTGCGGCGGTTGCCGCAGGCCCGCTGAAGGGTACGTCTGCGACACCCACCGGCCCTGTAAGGACGAAGACGAGGCCGTCACCCGCATTGTGCCTTACGGTTCATTGACGGGGCGGTCGCTGTTCCACCCGTTACATTTATTCCGTCCCCGAAGGCCGGGATTGGTCGCTGAACCCGGTATGACTTTCTTGCCCTGTCATTGGATGATCCGGGGGGGTGTTGTCGCCGGGTTCGGAGGCACGCGTTGACTGCTGATAGGGACACGGCCGGCTCCGTCCGATGGGGCCAGGTCTCTTTGTAACGTGGGTGCCAGCATCGGGTGTCGTGACTGCGGCCAGACAGTGGTGCAAAGGAGCGCCGGATGGACGAAGGGTACGGGGTCTACTGCGGGCTTGATGTTGGCAAGTCCGAGCATCACGCCGCGGCTTTGAACGCCGCCGGGGAACGGCTCTTCGATAAGCCATTGCCTCAGGACGAGGCGCGGCTGCGCGAGCTCTTCACCGGTCTGCAGCAGCACGGCCGGGTGCTGGTGATCGTGGACCAGCCCAATACTATCGGCGCACTGCCGATAGCCGTGGCCCGAGACTGCGGCTGCACTGTTGCCTATCTGCCCGGCCTGGCGATGCGCAAAGCCGCTGACCTGTACCCGGGAAAGTCCAAGACGGACGTGTTAACCGAACTAGTCGGGCCCTCCCGGGGGAACCGCAGGCGGCGCAGGTTTGCATCGGCTAGGTTCTGTTCTCATGGTCAACGAAGAGCAAGTTCCGCGGGTACTGTCCGATTTGGTGGTGCCGCCGTCGGGTGCGCTGAAGACCACCGGCAATCCGTTTGAACCGTATCGGCTGGTTGACGGCGCCGGGGCGACGATAGGGCCGGCGGCTGCCTTCTTCGCCGAGCTGGTGGCCTGCGGGCGGCCGGCGACGACGCTGCGGTCATATGGCATGGACTTGTTGCGTTGGTTTCGTTTCCTCTCGGCCCTTGGGATGGTGTGGGATCAGGCAACCCAGGTCGAAGCACGTGATTTCTGCCGTTGGCTGCAGGTGGCGCTCAAGCCGGTGCGACCGCATTGGCGTTACCCCGATGGCGGCGGGCCGGGTTCCGACGCGACGCCCGGGGCGGTCAGGGAGAATCCGGGGCCGGGTAAGGCCCCGGACGGCGACCGGTATGCCGCGGTAACGGTGGCGCATTGTGAGAGCGTGCTGCGTGGCTTCTACGACTTCCACTTGGAAGCGGGCACCGGGCCGATGCTCAACCCGTTTCCCTTGGCCCGTGCCCGTGGAGGCAGCCGGGCAGGGGCGCATCACAACCCGATGGAACCGTTTTCCGGGCAGCGCCGCGGCCGCTATCGGCCCAAGGTCGTGACTCGGGCTCCACGGGCGATCCCCGATGATCAATTCGACAAGCTGTTCGCCCAGCTGGGGTCGCATCGCGACCGGGCGCTGGTCGCGTTCTGGGTCTCGACCGGTGCCCGGGCTTCGGAGCTGTTGGGGGCCACGGTGGCCGATGTTGATCCCGGGCAGCAATTGATCACCGTGCTGCGCAAGGGCACCGGAGTGTTGCAGCCGTTGCCTGCCGCGCCGGACGCGTTCGTCTGGTTGCGTCTGTATCAAACACAAGTGTCGGGTCTGGTTCCGCCGGGCCGGGATGAACCGTTGTGTGGACGTTGCGGCGCCCGTTCCGGGCCTTGACCTATGATGCGGCGCGGGCGATGTTCGATCGGGCGTATGCCTCGCTGGGCACGGACTGGTCGCTGCATGACCTTCGGCATACGGCCGCTTACCGGATGGCCCAGGATCCGAAGATGCCGTTGACCGACGTGCAATGGGTCCTGGGTCATGCATTTTTGTCGACCACGCAGCGGTATTTGAACCCGGTAACGGAGGATGTGATTGCCGGAGTGCTTGCCTTTCATGCCCGGCAGCTCCTGCGTGACCCGGCGCCCACGCCTGCACCCGGTTACCGGCCCGAGAGCCTGCAGATCCTCTTCGGAGGGAACCAGCCATGACTAGAACTCGCCTCAGCGAACAATTACTCGCTCCGCCTGTGGTCAGTGGTGCGGCGGCCCCTGTGGTGGGGCAAACCGGGGCGCAGCTGATGGCCGGGTTCCCCGCGCGCGGGGTTGACCCGTCGTGGCCTTCGACCTGTGAGGATCGTTCTGCAGTGCTGGCCCGCGTGCTCGCGGCGCCGTTCAGCTTGGAGAATCCGAACAGCCAGCGGATCCGAGGGGCGGGAGTGTTGGCGGTGCTGGGCTGGCTGGCCGATTTCCCCGGCGGGAACTGGCAGCAACGGTGGGACGCCAGCGGCGCGGAGGCTGCCGGCGACTGGCGGGACTTGTTCATTGGCGAGTCCGTGGGCCGGTGGCGGAACGCCCCTGGCGAGCCCGCACCCCATCTGAGCATCGGCCTGATGGTGCTGATATGCGCCGATGTGATCCGTCCGGGCCTTGACTGGCTGTTGCGTTTCGCCCCGGCGCGCCGGGCGTTGGCCACCGAGATGGCCCGCACCCGCGACAGCACGGCGTTCGCCGCCCTGAACCAGGCCTGCACCGAAGCGCACCTGGAGTCGCAAACCAGACAACAGGCCCTGACACGGATCGCGATCATCATGGCCGCCAAGGGAGGGCCGGTCTCGGCTGTGCGGGTCGGAGACTGCGTGGAGCTGCTCGCGACCGTCACCAGTATCGGCCCCGGGTCCCAGACCAACGCCCGCAGCCCGTTGTTCTACCAGCTGCTGCGCCAGCATGGTGTCTTGGGCGAGGATGCTCCCGCCGCCATTGAAATGTTCTCCGGTAACGGGCAACCGACGTGCGAGCAGCTGATCGACCGCTACAAGATCAAGTGCCGGCCGGTCCGGGACGTGCTCGTGGACTACCTACGGGAACGCCAGATGGCGATGGATTTCTCGTCATTGCAACGCACCGCCTACCTGTTGGGAAAATTGTTCTGGGCGGACCTGGAAGCCCACCAGCCAGGGATCGATTCACTGATGTTCTCCCGTGAGGTCGCCGCGTCCTGGAAAAAGCGGGTCATGACCCGTGCCCGCACCAGCACGTCGGCCAACGGGGAGCAGCTCCACAGGACGTCGGCACGGCTGGATGGGCGCAGCGCCTTCTCGGCCGTGCGCGCCTTCTACCTGGACCTGGCGGAATGGGCCGATGACGACCCTGCACGGTGGGGTGAGTGGGCGGTGCGTTGCCCGGTCAGCGCCACGGATGTCTCCCACAAAAAAGACCGGTTGACCCGTAAATCACGCACGGACCAACGCGCCAGCGAACGGCTGCCGGTGCTCCCGGCACTGATCTCATGGGTGCAGGCCGAATGGGCACGCACAAGTGACCTGCTGGCGGCCGCCGAACGCACCGCCGCGGGTGAACTGTTTACCGCTGCAGGCCAAACGCTGCGCAGAACGGCCATGAAAACCGAGACCACCGGCCGGGTCTGGGCCGAAGTCCCCGAGGGCGGACCACGCCGCGACCTGACGTTCGAAGAGCACCGCGGTTTCTGGACCTGGGCCATGGTCGAGGTGCTGCGCCACACGGGCATCCGCATCGAAGAACTCGGCGAGCTCTCACACCACAGCCTGATCCAGTACCGGCTCCCCGACACCGGAGCACTCGTTCCGCTGCTGCAGATCGCCCCTTCCAAGACCGACGCCGAACGAATACTGGTCATCTCACCCGAACTCGCCGACGTACTCTCCCAGATCGTCTCCCGAATCCGCGCCGGGCAACCCCATGTCCCGCCGATAGTGTCCTACGACAAAAACGAACGAGTCTACAACCAGCCCTTGCCCCTGTTGTTCCAATGGCGGCGGCGCCTGGACAACCGGGCAGTTTCAGAAACCGCGCTACGCAAATACCTCGACCACGCCCTGGAAGAACTCGGCATCAAGGACGGCGGCGGCGCCCCGATGCGCTACACCTTCCACGACTTCCGCCGGATCTTCATCACCGATGCGATCATGCACGGCATGCCACCCCACATAGCCCAGCTCGTCGCCGGACACCGCGACATCAATACCACCATGGGTTACAAGGCCGTCTACCCCGAAGAAGTCATCAACGGCCACCGTGAATTCATCGCCCGCCGCCGCGCGCTACGCCCCAGCCAGGAATACCGCACCCCCACCGATGCCGAATGGGCCGAGTTCATCGGCCACTTCGAACACCGCAAGGTTTCCGTCGGCGACTGCGGCCGCTCCTACGACACGCCCTGCATCCACGAGCACAGCTGCCTGCGCTGCCCTCTGGCTGCGGCCCGAGCCCGCAGCCAGACCCCGCCTGGCGCAGATCCGCGACAACCTCATTGAGCGCATCGCCGAAGCCGAGTCCCACCGCTGGCTCGGAGAAGCCGAAGGCCTCAAAGTCAGCCTCGCAGGGGCCCGGGCCAAACTTGCCGAAATGGACCAGATTACCGAGCGCCGCAACACGACCCAACTAGGCATGCCCACCTTCACCCAAGCTGCCGGCTGCACCAACATCAACCCACCGGACCCCCGAAACGGCCCCTGATATGGACGATTTCCATGCAATTTCATAGTTCGGAGAAGACGCGCGGGATGCGTTCATCATTGCCGAGACCGCACATGCCATGCCGCATACGCTGCGCTCGCTTGACCGGGACAGCGAGGTGCTCGCGGCGCTGAAGGTACTCTCCGGATTCGACGCGGATCTGACCCACGAGTGCACCAGGGCGATCAACCGTTTGCGGTCCCTGCTGTTGCAGATTTTCCCCGCCCTGGAGCGTGTCTTCCCGGGAACTGTGCTGACACGGTCCCTGGTCCTGAGAGCTGTTGATCAAGTACTGCGGGCCGTACCGGGCTGCGAGCTGCCGGGCGGGCCAATGTGCTGCGCTGGGCCCGAAACCACAGCCGGAAGGATCCAGTGAATCTGGTCGACGCGATCTTCGCGGCACTGGGCGAGCAGACGGTCACTGTCATCGGCACCGAAGCCGTCGAACTGGTCATCCCCCGCGTGGCTGGGCAAATCAAGGAACTCAAATATCAACGAGCCATCGTGGCCGAAGAAGTCGAAAAGCTCCTCGATGACTTCCCTCTTTCAACAAAAAGGCAGCCGGTGAGCTCTCGGAGCGGATTGTCTCCCGCCTCGGCGATGACGGTGCGTCGGTAGCCTCGAGCACTTTTCACGCCTTCGGACTGCGAGTCGTCGGTGAAGCCACCGGTCGAAAACCTTCAGTCCCCGATGACATCACCAATGGCAACGGGATCGGGCGGCTCGCGGCGATCGTTGATGGGCTCCGTGACCGGGACCCGGCCTTCCGGCGTGACTGGGACCTTTTCCGGCTCGTGTTCGGCAGGCAACTGCCGGACCTCGGGGACGAAGACGAGCCTGAGACGTGGGACAGGAACAAAGGTATTAACGGCTTCGGCACTCTCGCTGGAGAGGTCGTCAAGAGCCAGGAAGAGGTGATGATCGCCAACTGGCTCTTCCTCAACGGCGTCCGATACGAATACGAGCGACCCTACGCGCACGACGTTGCGGACGCGCACCACCGTCAGTATCAGCCGGACTTCTACTATCCGGACATCGACGTCTGGCATGAGCACTGGGCGCTCGGTTCAGACGGCAACCCGCCGCCAAATTTTGACGGGTATGCCGAGAGTATGGCGTGGCGGCGTCAGACCCACACTCGATACAGCACAAGACTTATCGAGACAACCTCGGCAACCATCCGGGACGGGTCCGGGTTCGAGCACCTCGAACAGGAGCTCCGCCGACACGGAATCCAACTCGAGGAAGACCCCTACCGGGAGGCGGTAGGGGAGCCTCCGATCACCGAACCAGCCATGATGACGCTGATGCGGTCGTTCATGGCCCACGCGAAGGGCAACCGCCTCACCCCTGACGTGCTGACGCAGCGGGCCGGCCGAACCTTGCGGGCCAGGCTCTTCACACGCCTGTACGGCGTCATCCTCGCCGAATGGGACCGTCAGCTCCGAGCCGCGGGCCAGATCGATTTCGAGGACATGCTGAATCTCGCAACCGATCACGTCGAGTCGGGCCGTTGGATGAGCCCTTACCGGCTCGTCATGGTCGACGAGATGCAGGACACCAGCTCTGCCCGTGCGGCGCTGGTGAGGGCGCTGATGAAGACTCCTGGAAACTACCTTTACGCGGTCGGCGACGACTGGCAGTCGATCAACAGGTTCGCGGGCTCAGACCTCAGTGTGATGACCCGCTTCGATAATTGGTTCGGGACAGCGTCCACCATCTGGCTGGACCGCACCTTCCGGTCCCCGCAGTCCCTGTGCGATGTCGCGGGTGGGTTCGTGATGAAAAACCCCAATCAAATCTCCAAGAACGTCCGATCTTCAGCGCCGGAGGCTGGCGAGACCCTATGCGCCGTCAGTGTACGGGAGCGCAGCCACTACGGATCGGCCGTCCGGCAGCACCTGACAACCCTTGACTCAGAGCTCACTGAGCCAGCCACTGTGCTGCTGCTCGGCCGGTACTCCCGGTCCAAGGACGATGTCACCTCGGCGCTGGAAGCCAGATACGCCAACCTGACCATCGAGTTCAACACCGTGCACGCCTCGAAAGGAAAGGAGGCAGACTACGTCGTTGTGCTCGGCCTTGAGAGGAACGGATTCCCCAGCATTGTCGAGGATGATGCTCTCCTGCAACTGGCCATGTCCGCCCCTGACTCCTACCCACACGCAGAAGAACGACGCCTGTTCTATGTCGCACTGACCCGTGCCAAGCGCTCAGCGCTCCTGGTCACGCGCGCCGGTAGGGAATCAGCGTTCCTCCTCGAGCTGGTCGGAGATCGTGTCGTCAAGATCCGATCCGCGACAGGCGACGACATCACCCCAGTGGTCTGCCCGAAATGCAAGAAACACACGATGAAGGAACGCAAAGGGCGCTACGGCCGGTTCTTCGGCTGCGCCGGGTACCCGACCTGCAAAGGAACGATGAAACTCGCTGATAGTTAGGAACAAGAATGCCTTCCATGTTCCGAGGCGCACGTTCTACGCTTCGCGATATTTTGGCCGGCTGACGAGTCCACCCCACGTGGTCGGCCAAGCCGAGCCTTGCGGAATGCAGCACTTGCAGAGGCCATCATCACACCGATACACAGACCACGATGGTCACCACCCTTAAAAATGTATGCTTTACGGGTGCGAGCCGTTGCCTATATCCGCAGATCCAAAGATCCCACCGAGGGCAACGCGTCGCTCGTCGACCAGCGCGCCTGGATCATGGCGGAAAGCCGGAAGCACCACCACACAGTCGCCAAACAGGACATCTTCGAAGAAGTCGTCAGTGCCTACCGCGACCGTCACCGCCCAGAGCGCGACCGCCTCGAAGGGGTCCTCGCCGAAGGCGACGTCAAGGCGCTCTACGTCCGGGACCTTGACCGGCTGGCACGTCGGTTGATGGACACCGCCCGCATCGTCGACACCTGCAACCGCCACAACGTCACGATCTACACCCATGACCGCGTGTTCGCCCCTCGATCGCCCGACACCATCCTGCTGATCTCCGTCCTCGGCGGCCTGGCGGAGACCGAGGCGGCGACCACGAGCAAGCGGCTGAAGCGCACCGCCGAGAACATCCGCCAGAAGGGCGGCTGGAACGGCCCTGCCCCGTACGGCTGGATGCGGCCCGAGCAGCGCAACACCGACGGCGTGAAGACGCTGAAGCTGCACCCGGAAGAGAGCAAGACCGTCCGCCGCATCGTCGAATGGCGGCTCGACGGACTCTCCGTCGCCGAGATCGTCCGGGAGCTCAACCAGAAGGGCCTGACCAACCGCGAGGGCCGGCCATTCCAATACCGCGCCGTCGCCTCGCTACTGCGCCATCCGCTCCTGGCCGGATACAACTCCCTCACGGCCAAGGCCGATGGACGCAGCGCCGGCCCAGGTCCGGACTTCCGCGACACGCGCAAGATCGTCATCGACAAGGATGGGCGTCCGGTCAAGAGTCATGAGGCGGTCTGCACGGAGGCCGAGTGGGAAACCCTGCGCCTGCTGATGAAGCCCCAACCGCTCAAGCGGACCCGGGCCCGCGCCGGAGGCCTTCCCCTGGTCGGCCTCGTCTACTGCGCCGGCTGCGGCACCAAGATGACCAGCAACAGGTCGATGGGTGAGTCGGGATCGTACGTGTGCAACGGACGGATGCGCGGCGCTGACTGCCCCGGCGTTGCAATCAACAGGGAAGCCCTGGAGCGCTTCATCCGCGACGTCGTCGCCGGATCGCTCGACAGCCCCGAGGTGATGGAGCTGCAGGCCGAGAGGCTGAACCAGGCCGCGGAAGGGAGCGCGAGCTCGGAGTTGTCCGAGCTCCACGAACAGGCTGATGCCCTGGGGGACTCCATCCTGATCCTGCGGGCCCAGATCAACACCGCGCCGGCCAGCGCGATGTCGGCACTCCTGAACCGCATCGGTGAGGAGGAGGCCCTCAAGGGCCAGATCGAGATGCGGATCTCGGAGAAGACCGAGGGGCGACCGAGGGCGATCCCCGACATCAGCGGGGCCGAGTTCCTCGAGCTCTCCGAGACGGAGCAGAAGTCGATCATCAGGGCCTTCCTCCGCAAGGTCGTGGTCTACGCCGACGACGGAAAGCGCGGGTCGGTCAAGGGGATGTTCGGCTCCCAGGGCACGAACCTGAGCCGGATCGGCTTCTGGTATCTCGGCGAAGCTGACGACCAGGAGCCGCGCCGCGGGGGCGGGTACTCGCTCATGCCCTCGAACGGCAGCTACCAATGCCCCAAGTGCGAAGAACCCCGGACGTTCCGCTACCGGAACAACCTGCGCCACCACATGAACTACGCGCACCCGCAGCCAGTGCCGTGTCCTGAGTGCGGCCAGGAATTCCCTTTGCCCGGGCTGCCCAGCCACCGCCGCAACAAGCACGGGGTCAAGGGCTCACGCCAGTCCTGGAGCTGACCCTCGGGGACTAGGCGGCCCGACGGCGACCCAAGCGCGCAGGCCTGGCAGCCTCAGCTGCCTCCGCCCGCCGGATGGCCACCGAGGCCGCCACGGCAGCTCCGGCCTTGATGGCCTCCACCGGGATCGGGCGGACGGCGATCGCGGCCGCAGCTGCCGCCGAGATCTGCACTGGCCTGCGCGGGGAGGCAGATGCAGACAAAGCCACACCGCGTTCAGCGGTGGTGACCTGTCCTGCCATGACTGCCTGCCTCAGATAGCTGTGCTTTGAATGCCTATCGGCACTCTATCAACTAATGAGTCAGAGGATCAATCGAATGGAATCGGATACGAGTCGAATCGTCACACTCAGGGATGAGTCGACGAGATGGAGCGGGCTCAGGCCGCGGCGGCCCCGATGTTGCTGATCCCGGCCAGCAGCCACTGCTCGGACAAAGGGTCGAGGCGCAGCTCGAAGGTTCGCAGCGCCGAAGTGGACGTCAATCGGACCTGGACCTGCCAGTGTTCGATGCTGACCAGGTCGCCGCAACCCACCGGTGCCCGCTTGGCGGTGTTCCACCAGTCGGCGCGGGTGAACCAGTGCACAGGTTCCGCGGCCACAGCCCAGATCCTGCCGTCATGCCTGACGGCCAGAGGGACCCCCTTCGCGGTGAAGCGGACCTCCACCGGAGCGTCCAGAGGTTTGCTATTTGATGCTGTTGCTGCCACGGGTCCGCTCTCCAAGATTCCTGTTCATCATTTCTTCCCGGCGGGTAACCGCCGAACTCCACACCCAGGTCCGGTACGTCACCGGCCCGTCCTTCCACGTCACTTCGACCGCTTTCGCTGTCCATGCGAAGACCTCGGCGTCCACCAGTTCTGCGCAGTTCGGGAACCGGATCCAGGCCTTGACGGGAATTCCGGGATACCCGTTCCTGGCCGGGAAGTGTTCGAAGTCGAGCTCTTCCGTGGTCAGCCCGATCGGGCCGGCCCGCCGCGCATACTGCGCCTGCAGCGCGGCGGCGAACTCTTCGGAGGACATACCTCAACCTTAGAACACATATTCGAATAGATGACCCGCAAAGATGACCGCGCACCGGCCGGCCGAACCACTCCCGGGACACCTTTGGTCCTGTTGTTCGATCCCATGGGCACCACGCTACGAAAGGGCTCCGACATCGCCCCGAACAGACTGAGCCTGGTCCGCTGCCTGTCGGCACAACACCGCGCAGTGTCCGACAATGGGGACATGCCAGCTGCTTCTGCCCCCCGCGCCGTCCACCACCTCTACTCCGCCCCCGGCCACCTCGTTCCCGTGTGCGGTGTAACCCCCGGCCCCGACGGGTCCGAGTGGCACACCGGACACAACGCCGGGGTCCTGCAGGCGTTCTCCGCACAGGGATCCGCGTGCTGCTCCCTGTGTCTGGAGTTGTCCCTGTCATCTCCTGACTGACATGTGCAAGGTGGTACACGTGGTACGTGGTCTGCCATACTGGTAGAGAAAACAGGTATAGGAGTGGAAATCCTGCTCAGCCCCGGCTGAGCAGATCGTCCGTCCAGGCGGGCGTGGATAGTCCAGCTTCGGCTCCCGGGCGTGGCCTGGGAGCGGGGGCTCGGGGAGACAGTTCTGAACTGTGGAGCCGAGACGCTGGACCTTCCGAACACTCATTGCCTGGACACAGAGCCAGGACGACAGGACCGACCAGAAGGACGAGAAGACCATGGACATCACCAGGACCGCACACGTGACGCGGACGAAGCTGGCCGCGACCGCTGCAGCCCTGGCATGCGCCGCGCTCGTGCTCAGCGGCTGCAGCAGCTCCGGCGGGGACGGGCGGTACTTCGCCACCTCGGAAGGACAGAACGGCGACATCGTCGTCGTGGACGGTGACCAGATCACCTACTTCGACACCGCCAGCCGCCAGGACCTCGCCTGCCACTCCATCAACTCCGTCCTCGACGACCCGAAGGCGGCCGCGGCGAAGGGCGAGCTCAAGGACGCCTACACCGTCCGCGGCACCGGCAAGATCAACGAGTCCAAGTCCTCCGTGGACTGGACCGAGGCTGGCCGCAGCACTACCGAGACCGGCTCGATCAGCTTCGGCAAGGACAAGTCGACCATGGAGTTCGTCTTCTCCAACGGCGTCAACGACGTCGTGCTCGTGCCAGTCGACAGCGAGCAGGGCAAGGCCGTCAAGACCAAGTACTGCGGCTGAGGAGGCTGACCCCTTGACTGCCCCGATCGACCTGCAGTACCGGAGCCCCGTGGACCACGCGTCCGCGGGGCTCTGCCTTTTCTCTCCCGGGACGCGCCCGTGCGCCAGACAGGATGCAGGAGCTCGGGCATGACGCTCATCGGACCGATCAGGTACTACAAGGGGCGGGTGGCGTACCCCAGCGACGAGCAGCTGCGCACGGCAAGAGCCACCTGGGATTTCGACGACATCCGCCGGCCGACGGACGATGTGGACTGCACGCACATCCAGCTGATCGAAGTCTCCGGCCGCAACGCGGGGGAGCGGCGGCAGCTCGAGGAGGAGAAACTCACACGTTTCTTCGACTACATCGGCACGCGGGCCGGCTTCCGGGTGCTTACCCACCAGAAGAAGCCGGACTCGGCCACTTCGGCCTTCGTCTCGCACGAGATCGTCTACGTCATCGAGTCCCGGCCGACCAGGGGGTACACCAAGCTCACCCTGCGCTCGGAGCTGCCGCGCAGCGGGACCGCCAGTGCCGTCTCGGACATCTTCAGCGCCGAGGGAATCGACCGCATCTCGCGGATCTTCGACAAGGGCCCCCGGAGGGATTGAGGCCGGTGCTGCAGTACGACTGCCGCCCGACGGAAAAGGAAGACCCCGTGGACATCACGTCCACGGGGTCTTCTTGTGTCTGACTGGCTGGCAGTCCCGTATGAGCCCTACAGCCGTCCGCCCTTCAAGCGCAGCGCCCGGTACTCCTCGATCGTCTCCGGCGGCCGTCCGTACTTTGGCGCATGTGTCTCGACGAAATCGATCTCGGCCCAGGTGTCCCGGTGCCGGACCCGCGACCTGGCCAGCATCGCAAGCGCGGTTACTGAAACGACCACGTTGGCCAGCCACCACAAGATGGCGATGAAGACCGCCGCTGGACCAGTCCCCGTTCAGAGGAGCCCGTCTGTGCTGCCACGGCCGCGAGGGCCGTTGAACTACCCAAAGCCATGCACCCGAGCAGGAGCCCGGCCACCCAACCCTCCGTCGGCACCCGCCGGCGCGCCAGATCAGCGGGGCTGTCGCGATCGCGGACCAGCCGCAGCGCCTCGCGCAGGAAGAACACAGCAGCCAACGCGGCCAGGCAGTTCACCGCCAGCTCGCGCGCTCCCTCGAGCCACCAGCGCCCCGAGTGCCACCAGCCCGGCGGAAACTCGTCGCGCGCCTTGCCTCGCAGATTCATCCGTTCCATCCTTTCCCCCGTGGAAGGCAAAGGGCGGCGCACCCCTTGTCGGAGTGCGCCGCCCTCATCACCAACGATCAGTTCTTCGGGTCCTCAGCCGGCTTGCTCCGCGACACGGGACCGTCCGAGCGCTTCGGAGCCGGATCCGCCGTCCGCCGCGGCTGGGCCGGAGCCTGCTGCGACGGCTTCGGGGCCGGAGCCTTCGGAGCCGGGGTGGGAGCCGAAGCCTTCGGAGCCTGAGCCGGCGGTGCCGATCGACGTCCGCTGCGTGGAATCGGCTGGACACCCTGGCTGCCCTGAGCGCCTCCGGTAACCCGGCCACCGACACGGGGCTGGGTAGGAGCAGGAGCAGGAGCCGGGGCCTGCGGACGCTGACCGGACTGGCCCTGCGCCTGCGCCGGAGCGCCTGTGCGGGGCTGGACCGGAGCCCGGTGGACACTGCCCTGGCCGGTCGGAGCCTGGACCGGAGCCTGCGGGCTGCGGCGCTGGCTGCCGCTGGCCTGCGGGATACCCGGTCCTGCCTGCACAGCACGGGAGCCGGAACCCGCGTTGGCCTGCGGCTGCTGGCCTTCGGCGGCCCGCGTCGCCCGGGTGCCCGGAATCCCCGGGACCGCTGCGACGACGGGGTTCACCTGCGCGGGCCCGACGGTGCCAGCGGTGAAGCGCGGGCCCTGGCCCGAGGAGGCAGGAGCCGCCTGCTGTCCGGTGCCGAACTGCGTCGGTGCCGACTGGCCGGCGTCCGCCTTGCGGCCACGGCTGGTGTGTGCACCGCTATCGGTGCCGCCCGTGAGCCCGTCCCGCTTCTGGCCCTGACCCTGGCCATGGCCCGGCTGCCCGGTACCAGGAGCACCCTGCGCGCCGCCGAGCCCGAAGCTCGTCTGGCCGCCGGTGGCCTGGCCGCCCCGCGAGGAGGGACCCTGGCCGGTGCTGTAGCCGAGGTTCGACAGGCCGCCCTTGCCGCTCAGGGTCTGAGCAGTCTCCTTGTCGGAGCGGGAGCTCCCCGCCTTGCCGCCCGCGAGCTGCAGAGGACCGCCCTTGTCGCCGGGACCCTCGGGACCACCAGCGGACGGGCCGCGGCCGCCGCTGTCACCACCACCGCCGGGAACCGGACCGGGGCCGGCTTCCGGACCGTCGTTCGGACCGGCGGCCAGGGCCAGTGCGCCCTTCCCGGCAGCAAGCGACTTCTGCTCACCGTTCAGGCCGCCGGCGTTGGTCGACGAGCCCTTGCTGCCACCGGGGGTGCCGCCGGGCTTCGTGGCCCCGCTGCCGCCGAGCTTGCCGCCGACGCCGGAGGCGAGCTTGTTACCCATGGCCATGCCCGCTCCGGCCCCGGCTCCCGCAGCCAGCGCGGGGAGCATGCCGCTCTTGTCCGGCTTCGGTGCGGTGTTGGTCTCGAGGAACTTGTCCACGAGCTTGGTGAACACCTCGTCCATCGCCTGCAGCACGACCTTGCGCACCCGCAGGAGCGCCAAGGTGATGCCGATGATCAGCAGCGAGGAAACCAGGGTCAGGATGACCACGATGATCCCGCCGAGCATGCCTGAGCCCCACAGGCCGTCCTGGGACATCCAGGCCGACACCGGTCCGGAGATGATGTCCGGGATGGAGATCAGCAGCTCCGAGACGAACTGGTAGATGAACAGCGTCACCAGCACCTCGAGGATCAGTGCGACGGAGTAGACGATCACCTTGCTGATCGCGGCGGTCGCGCCCAGCGTGGCGAACGGCACCGCGGCCACGAGGCTGAAGGTGCGCTTGACCGCGCCCACCAGCATGCCGATGGCGTACCAGAAGCCGAGCAGGACCATGCTGCCCAACACGACGCCGGCGTTCTGCCAGTACATGAACTTCGCCGGGCCCGTGCCGACCTGGCTGACCGCCATGTGGTCCTCGCGGGTCAGGCCGCTGGTGACGTTGTTCGAGCTGTACATCGTCATCGAGTCGGGGCCGAAGCCGGTGTTCAGGTAGTTGTACGCCGACAGCGCCGACATGTTGCAGGAGACCGGGGCGTTGTCCGCCCAGACCGAGAACCCGCAGCCGTGCTTGGTGCCCTGGGTCGAGAAGCTCGTCGTGTTCCCGCCCGGATTCGAGGAGGTCAGGCCCTTGCCGCCGACCGCCAGCACCGGGTGGTTGGTCGGGATGTAGTCCGACTCGCCGTGCCCGCCGAAGTTGTCGCTGTCACCGTAGGACTTCTTGTCGATGAACCACTCCTTCTTCACGTCGCTGTTGACCGGCAGGTTGGTGATCGCGCTCTTGATGCCCGACTCGAAGTCCGACGCCGATGTAATTTGGCCCGAGATGTAGCTGTTGAGCATGCCGAAGGTCTCGCCCACGGCGTTGAAGTCACCCGCCGGGCTGCCCTCCATGCCGACCAGGCTGTTCTTCCAGGCCGTCTCGGCATTGGTCGCACCGGGGCCCACGCTGATGTCGCGGAAGGTCGAACCGTGCGCCTGCTTGTTGATCGCCAGTGCCGTCGTGCGCACCGACATCATCGCGTTGTTGCTGGCCTGGCCGTTGTCCCAGGCGATAACGGCCTCATCAGGAACGCCGAGGCGGTCGTTCATCATCCAGGCCTCGAAGTCCACGTACGTGGAGAGCACCACGCGGGTCGGGCCGGCGTGCTGGCCCAGCAGCGAGTCATCGAACTTGTCCAGGACGCCGGTGTACATCGAACCCATCAGCGGAAGGCCCACGCCAATGAAGACGACGCGCACGACGAGCTTCTTGATCGCCGAGCCGCGGTCCATCTTCTTGAACAGCACCAGGCCAATAATCAGGAACCCGATGAAGAGCGGGACCAGCGCCTCCCAGGCGATGGACTGCAGCAGGCCGTACCAGCTTGCGATCCAGTGCTGCAGGCCCGCCAGGGCACCGCCGCCTGCCTGGCCATCGGTCATCCCGTCGGCGAGGTCCTGCTGGTGCGCGCTGTTCGTATTGCCGCCGGAGTCCGCGACGCCTGCGACCGCCTGGTAGAACCACATGAACGGGTTCAGCACTTTCAGCAGCTGGATGATGAGATAGAACAGCGTGCCCACGGCCAGCGCCATCGCGTAGAGCAGCCAGATCGCGCCGCCGCCGATGAGCGACAGGATCTGTCCACCGATGCCCGAGGACATCGTGTCCAGGCCGAGGTCGGCGTTGGCCGCGCCGAAGTGGGCGTAGTCCACCATGCCGGAGTAGACGTTCTTTCCGCTGCCGCTGGCTGTCGCATTCAGCGTGTCGTACCCGATGGTCTGCGTGGAGCCCGTCGCCTCGGCGAAGAGCCAACCGACTACGTTGAAGAGGCTGAATTCGGAGTCGGCGTAGCCGAGCATGTCGCCGCCCGTCGCCGGGTCGGCGGTGATCGCCCGCCAGTCCTCGTTCATCCGATCCTCGGGCTTGTCCTTGCCTTCGGGAGAGTTCTCCTGACTGAAGTACGTCGAGGCATTCGACGCCAGCTGGTACAGCGAGTAATTGTCGCGGTCCTCGTCGTCGGCAGCGTGCGCCGATGGCGCGAACACCGTCATCAGCAGCGGCACAACCAGTGCCACGAGCAGCGACAGAGGCAGGACGCGCACCAGCCCGCCCCGGGCAGTCGCCGCGGCCCGGGCCCGCGCCGCGAGCGTGATGGTCCCGTTCATCTTTCCCTTCCTGTCTGTCGTGTCCGTGATGGCCGTCATGACTTACCCAGCTTCCGCGGGGTCGTCCCGGCCTTCTTCATGGCCTTCCTGCGGTCGGCCCGCCCCACCTGGTCCTCGGAGCGGTCCTCCTCGGACTCGACGCTCTGGCGGGCGCTGGTGAGCTTCGCGCCGGGTGCCGGCTTGTCCTTCATCAGTTGGTCCATCCGGGCCGCTTCGTCGGCCTTGGCGGCCTCCAGGCGAACCTGCCTGCGCTGGGCCTCGCGGAAGGGGTTGATCCCCAGCGCGAGGTCGAGGTGGAAGACCACGTTCGACACGTCCCGGCGCAGGTAGGTAAGGTTCTCGCCCTTGGTCGTGATGAGCTGGGCGAGGTCCGGCGGGATCTGCTGGTGCAGCTGCTTCTGGTACTCCGCCACCGTGCGGTCGCGCATCGGCCCGAAGAGCGTGTAGTCCGCGGCGTCGAACTTGTTGAAGTCCGAGTCCGCGAGCATCTTGTCGACGTCGTTGTAGCTGTAGACCACGCGGCCGCCGCGCTCGTGCATGTGGTCGAACTGGTCGCGCAGGTACTTCTTGACGCGGTCGTCAATCTGCTCGGTGCCGTGGATCACCACGGTGTCCCCGCGCCCGAGCTTGCCGACGGCGAAGCCGACGATGTTGACCAGCTGGGCCATGGCCACGCCCTTGCCGCGGCGCATCAGCCGCGAGAAGTCGTAGACCACGCGCCGGGCATCCCGGACCCCGTCCACGGCTGATGCCGTGTGGTTGTTGAACAGGTCGCCGTTCGTGCTGAGCATCGTGTTCGCGATGCCGCGCAGCACGTTGTACGCGCGCAGCTGGTCGGGGTCGGTCTTGCTTGAGTTCAGCAGGGCCTTGTGCGCGGTGTCGAGGTACGAGACGAACATCTGCAGCCGCGGCACCTGCTGGTGCGGGATGTTGACCACGCGCAGGCGGTGCCGCTGGTCCTTGGCGTTGTGCCGCCACATGCCCTGCTCGACGTAGAAGTCGGTCGCCGTGTCCTCCAGCGCAGAGCGGATGATCGAGCCGATGGCCCCGTCCGTGGTCTCGTAGAGCTGCTCAAACATCAGCTTGAGCTTCTCCATCTGCGCGGCGAAGACCGTCAGTTCGTCGTCCTCGTCGCCGAACAGCTCGAAGGGATTGACGTCACCGCGGTTCAGGTCCACGCGCGAGGTCAGCCGCTCGAAGTTCGGGCCGAGCTTGTCCAGGTCCGCCCCGTCCAGCACGAGGTGGACCACCGAGCCGTTGCCGAGCATGCAGGCCTGCGAGATCTTCGAGCACCACATGTTCGACACACGCTGGCGGTCCAGGTACTCGCTCAGGGTCGCGTCTGCCACGACAACGTGGTGCTCGTACCGGTTCACGTCCATGAGTACGGCCGAGTTGTTGACGTCGCCTACCATGTAGCCGACGTACTCGCCGCCCCGGTCGTTCAGGCCGTTAGTCACCAGCGAGTACGAACCCGCGAGCTCGGTCGAGGTGAAGTGGAAGCCCTTGCCGCGCTTCTTCTCGTTGTTCTTGAACAGGCCCGAGAGTTCCTGGCGCTGCTCGCCGGCGTACGCCGCAGCCTTCAGCGTGCCGAAGCGGTCGATGTACAGGCGCGTGACGCGGTCGACCGAGTCGTCCAGCGTCTCGAGGTCCGGAGCCTTGAGAAACAGGCGGTTGTGCACCGACAGGTAGCTCGCGCCGTCCTGGATCTCGCCGATGGTGACCTCCAGATCGGAGGAGATCTTGGCGGCCTTGCGCTTGGAGGAGGTCGTGCCGGTCTCCTCCTGCTCGTTCGCGTCAAGGCGGTCGAGCTTCTCCGACTGCTTGGTGAACGAATCCACCCACTTCTCGTCCATCCGGCGCACCTGCTCCAGGACGACCGCGGTGACGCGCTCGTCGAGCCCGTCCGGGATCCGGTCGATGCCCCAGAACGCGGCGAAGTTGTCGTGCGCGGCGTCGTCGTGGAAGAACGCGAGCACGCACGCCACGGAACCGTCGACCTCGAAGTAGTCGGAGCGGAAGGCGTACTTCTCCCGAGGCTTGAGCGCCAGCAGGTGCGGATACGAGTCGAACCGCCCCGCCAGCTTCTTCATCTCCTGGCGGCGCTGCCACCAGTTCTTCTTCGGCTCGGCCACCTCGGCCGGCTCAGCGGCGACCGCCGGCGCGGGGCCGTCGAGAGCGGCCTCCAGTTCATCCACGCCCGGCACGGCCGTCGCGTCCCCGCCCCGGGGCTTCTTCCCCGGAATGCCCAGCTGCGCGCGGGCCTTCGTCATCAGCGCCATGTCACCCTTCGTCCTTCCTTTGTTCGTCCAGCTCGGCCCGGTCAGTTCAGTGAGGCCTTGAGAGAGTGCAGGTCGTCCTCGATGCCCTGGTAGAAGACCCGCAGCATGGGCTCGGTCTCCTCGCGGTCGAGGACCGTAGCCTCCTTGATCATCAGCGCGGACCCCTCGACCTCGGACTGCAGCACCATGTGCGCCCGGCGCAGAGCGTCAGCGCTCTTGCCCTTGAGCAGCAGGTACTGGTGGATCGAGGTGAACTTGCCACCGACGTGCTGCGTGAGGATGTCATACTGCTCGTTCTGCAGCTCGATCAGGTCAGGGTCGCGGACCGCGAGGGCGTGGTTGCGGTGCTCGAGCGAGGCCACCTGGTGGTAGATCCGCTGCGGCTCCTTTGTGGTGACGAAAGCCCACTCGCAGTTCGTGTCGATCTTGCGCCAGAAGGCGTCGACCCGGTCCAGGATGCCGATGCGGTCCTCGTCGAAGAGCAGGTACGACGCTGAACCGACGACCAGGTAGACCTGCCCCTCACCGCCGTCCGAGAAGTGGATCCGGCCGTCCTCCTCGATGCCGTCGATACCGACGATCGAGTAGAAGTCGCTCGGGTCCGAGCTGCGGCGGGTGAAGACGTTGCGTGCCCGGGACGGGGCGTATGCCAGCAGGGCGGGCACGTTCATCGCCCGCAGCTCCTTGGTCTTGGTCATGCCGCCGAAGTAGACGATCAGTGCCAGGCCCCAGATGACGAAGAGCGTGATGAATACCGGACCCGAGCTCGCCACGAAGGTCTGCGTCACCGCCCACAGCAGCGCCAGCGCGCCGCCGCCGAAGAAGAACAGCTGCTTGATGGGGGAGGGCTTGGCCGCCCAGCCGCCCTTGCTGAGGGTGATCTCGTGGTCGAGGAACGACCTGTTGAGGCTCGTCGGCACCTTGTACGACATCTTCGCCATGAATCTCTCCCTGCTGCCACCACTGATTTGTCTGCGCCTGTCCGAATGCCCTCATAGATGAGGGATACATGACAACTCTACCTTAGATAGGCCTATCGAATCGAGCGCGACTGACGCAAGAATGGCACCGCCCAGCGACTCGGACGTGCGATCCGGTGCCGTCGGGCGGTGCCGTGGCGTGCTGATGTACGTGGACGGGCAGTCTATCGGACTGGCATCCGAATAATCAGTCAGAAACGAGTCCGCGCAACCTCAGCCAAAGGAGGGGACGAGCTTCTTCTTGCCGCCCTCGTTCCTCCACTGAAGCTCGGCGTCGAACTTCTTTCCCTTGTTCGAGGTGAAGCCCGTACCCTTGATCGTCTTGCCCGCGGTCAGTGCCGCGAGCTGGTCGTCGGTGAAGGCAACCCCGCACCAGCTCTTCGGCGGGGAGTCCAGGGAGGCCTCGAAGTCAGGCACGATCTTCTTACCCTCACCCTTCTTCTCCTCCCGGAAGAAGACCTTGCACTGGAAGCGGTTGCCCTTCTTTGAGACGAAGTCGCTGGACTCGACGCCCTCGCCAGCCATGAGGCGGTCGATCTCCTCGGGCGTAAAGGTGTAGTGGCACCAGGACGCCGGCGGCAGCGCGTTGCCGCTGGCGTCGCGCCGGCCGAAGCCGAGCTTCTGGAACCCGACGAACTTCCGGCCCTTGAAGGTGCCCTCGCCAAGCTCGCCGAAGACCTCATAGGCCTTGCCCGTGGTGCTCTTCGCCGAAAACTCGATCGTCTCCCCGGCCAGCAGCCGGGCGACCTCGTCGTCGGTGAAGCGGTGGCCGCCCCACTCACGCGCGAACACCACATCCTTGCCCGTCTTGACCCAGGTGCCCTGCGCCCGCTCCTTCCGGGTGACGGCCTCCTCCTTGAGCCCCAGTGCGGAGCGCATCGTCGCGGCGTTCTTCTGCATGGTCGCGATGTCTTCGCGCACCCAGTCGGCCACGACCGCGAGGCGCTCCTCTGCGCTCGGGCCCGTGCCCGCGGCAATCTCCTTCATATCGGCATAGACCTTCTCGGTCAGCGCCAGGTCGCCGATCCGGGTGCCCGGAAGCAGCCGCCAGCTCATGTCCCCGGCCTCGGCGAGGATGAGCTTGCGGCCCTTCTCCAACAGCAGCGGGTACTTCGTCTTCGTCGAGGTCACCTCGGAGTACGTCGAGGTCCGGGTGGCACCCGTGCCCACGTCGCGCTTCTCCAGCTGCTTCATGAGCCACTTCATGCTCGGGTGCTCGGGGCGCTTGTTCGCACCCCCGAAGACGAAGGGCTCAGCGTTGGTGCCCAGGCCCTTGGCCGATTCGTTCTCGTCGCCCTCGGCGGTGTCGTCGCCGGCGTCCGGATCGAACACCGCCTTCCAGCCCGCCGACATGGGCACGTTGGCGATGCCCACGAAGTCCGGATAGTCCTTGACGTGGCCCTTCTGCTGCTCGTAGACGTAGTCCTCGGCAATCATCGCCAGGTAGTTCTTGCCCAGGGTCTCGTAGATCAGGCGGCCGGCCTTGCCGAAACGCTGCTCGACGTCGTCCAGCGAGGACGGCACCTTCGGGCCGGGACGGTTCGCACCGTGCGCCCCCTGCGGCTTCACGTGGGTCTTGCGCGGCTCGCGGTGCGTCAGATGCTTGCGATCCACCCCGACCACGCCGGCGATCTTGTCCACCAGAGGCGCAAGCTCGTTGAACTGCTCAGGCGTGATCGTCTTGTCCTCGGTGCGCGGGTAGCTCACGACCTGGGCCTCGTACATGGACTGGTAGGTCGAGAGCACCAGCTGGGCCTTGATTCCCTTGCCGACCAGGATTGACGAGAGTGCGGCCAGGTCCAGCAGCTTCGGTGGCGGGGTCTGTTTCGTCGCCTTGCCGTCGAGCAGGACGGGGGAGGGGCCGTACTGGTTCGGCACCTGGTCCTTCTGGTCGAACCGCGGCTCCTCCGGGTTCGTGTACATCACGTCGTTCTCGTCACGGAACCGGTTCTGGAAGAACGGCTTCTTGACGTAGTCGTTATACGCCTTCAGCTGGTCGCCGACGAGCTTGATCATCGCCGACTTCAGCCGGCCCTGGCGCAGCACCGTGTCCTGCCCGGACTGGCGGGCCATGTTCGTGGCGATGCGGGTGAACTGCATCGAGAGCAGGTCGAACTGTGAGCGGTAGCGCGCCTTGCGGTACTCGTCGAAGTCCAGGAGCGACGGAATGGCCTTGCGCGCGGCGAAGGCCTTCTGCAGCGAGGCCGGAGCCTCATCACTGAAGTACATGCGCGACCACTTGCCCGGCTTCAGCCCCAACTCGAGGAAGGCATTGACCGCGATCATGCCGCCCTCGCCCGTGGGGTCGACGTCGGTGGCGATCACGATCTCGTCGCACTTGCCCAGGGTCCGCTTCACGTCCTGGGCGACAGAGCTCGCGTTCTTGATCACCTCCAGGCTCCAGTCCAGCTGCTGAGGGTCCCAGGGCAGGTTGCCCAGGTCCCAGGTCCGGTACTTCCCGGCCACGTCCGGATCCCCCACCATCCGGTGCGGATCGACGAACTCGTACAGGTGCCCCCGGGCGTGGGCGATGACGAACTGCTCCCCGTTGTACGTGCCGTTCATGCCGCCGAGGGCTGCAGCGAAGTGCCGCGCCGCGCTCGGCTTCTCGGTGAGGATCCCGACAACCATCATGACTCCCTTTCGTCGGTGACTCATAATCCAGTCGACTCATAAATCAGTCACAAGTCTATCGACAGAATGAGTCGAATGGCGAGTCGGTGCGAGCCGCACAGCGAGTCGAATGGGAGCCGCGAGACCCGCGCCGGCACGCCGGTCAGAGAGGGCCCGGATCATTCACGGCGACCCCGGATCGAGGTAACGTCTATAGAGTCGCCACCCGCTCACGCCCGACCCAGGAGCACGAATCCCATGGCCCTCGACCACGCTTTCCTGCGCACACCACAGGACTTCAGCAGCATGCTCATCGAGATGCAGGAGGGCAGCTGGCCGCCGGATGAGGCGGACGTCATCCGTATCGCCCAGGGGTGCTCGATGCTGATCGAGTGCATCGACGCCTGGGAGAGCGCCACGCACGGCAAGAACGTCTTCGACGTCGCCCGCGGAGAGATCTGCACGGCCGACGTACGGCGGCTCCTCGCCCAGGAGGTCTCACTGAGCTACGAGGGCGACGTCGCGGTGCTGCTGGTGCCGCCTGCGGACGAACGTGTGCGCGTGGAGATCCGCGCCGACGTCGACGAATACCAGGGCCTGCTGCGCCGTCCGGAGATGGTCCTGGATTGGGAGCATGATGGCAAGCAGCACGAGCACTACATCTCACTTAAGCCCAAGGGCGCGCACTGGTACATGCTGTCGCAGCTGCGCGACGACATGAAGGAAGGCCGGCTCACCGTCCGGTCGTAGCGGCCAGGCCGTGGGCCTCCTTGCATCCTCTGGAATGAAAATCAGCCCGTTGCCTGATGGCAACGGGCTGATCGTTTCGGCTGCAAAGCGGCGCTTGGCCGCCAATCGGCAGTGCGACGCCCAGGCGGGCACGGTAGGTCTTCAGGACCGGCCGGTTCGCCATCCCCCCGCCTCGAGGAGCACGGTACAGCCCGAGCTGCACCAGAGCCTGGGAAATCATCCCTGGGCACCTGATACCCGGATGTGCTGACCGAGCTCAATGGCAGCGGCAGATGACGAAATCGAGTCTCGCCTTCATTGGAAACGGTTTACGGCAATTCATTTTCAGCATCGTTGGCACTGCCTGCCAACTCTGCGCGTCGGGCCTCAAACAGCATTTCATTGATTGCGAACTCCGCGTTCCCTGACCACGCTTCGCTGCCGAATGCAGTGATGTCGTAGTACTCGGGGATGCCGTCGCCTTCTGGATCGGCAAAACCAACCCCAAGGTCGTCGCATTTCAGCATGAGCTTCCACTCGCCATACGAAGCCGCCAACTCCCAGTTGCCGAGGTAGCTGCCGTAAATTGTGAGATCCAGGGGAGCCCCGGCAACGTCTACCACCAAATTGGAGGATTGGTTCCTTCGCTGTTCCGGCCAAGACGCCAGGCCATCCAGTTCGACGGTGACCCCTGGAACCAGAGTCAGAGAATCCATGACGCTCTCCAGCGCGTCACTTTGCTCACTCCAGCCACTTCCACCTGCATTGAGATAGCAGTTTGTCACCAGCGCGTCCTCAGCTGACGTGGAGCCAGCGGGAAGGGAGATATCCGCTCGCAGAAGGGCCCTTGGGAGAGTTGCTTCCTGCGTCCTGGTGTTTCCACGGCTCCACGGAGATTCCAGAAGGCCTGCGATCCTCACCTCTGCAAGATAGAAGGCCGTGAACGTCAATGCAGTGGCGTCCTGCTTGGTGTGGTTGAGACCGACCAGTTTGGCAGAGGCGGCATCGACGTCGAACGAAAGGGAGGAAAAATCGTCGGGTACCAGATCCGCCCAGTCACCCATATGCCCTTCGCTGATCGTGACGTCCCGCAACAGAACATTACCCTCGTAGGCAAGCCGCAGAGCCAGGCTGAGCCCGTCGGCATCACTTGGAACTGAACCGAATATCTTTTCTGTGGCCCTCCTAAGATCGTTGAAGATGTGGGGACCTTCTGCCCCGAGCCACTGCTGGTAGGCGGTGCGGGTGTCCTTGTCTGCCGAGACAACCACATACTCCAGGTCCCGGCTTCGCCCCTCATGGATGTACGCGCGGAGGTGAGCGCTGTCGGCTGCGCCGGTTTTTACCTCACTCTTTCGTTTGGCCGGTCCTTCCAGCAGGATCTGGTCACGAAGAGCTTCATGGGCAAAATCTGCGGTACTGAGGACACGAATGCTGGACCCCAAGGATGTGATGACCCCGCGAAGGTCCAGCGCGATGTCTTTGGCTGTCTTTTCGTCCGGGACCTCGACCGAAAACCCGGCACTGTGAAGCTTTTTTGTCGCGGCCCGAAGTGTTACGTAGTGGGCGTGCAGGTGCTGGCCCCATTCCCAGATAGCGGTGTCCGTTACCCAGATTTCAATGCGTCCGTGCTTATCAGCGCGGGAACAAAGGGACCTCAGTGTTTCCATGCCGGGTGCTTCGGCGAAGATGTTTGTGTCGAGCGCGATTGCTGCGACGCGGCTGAAGTTTGGGTCGGACCCGGCAGCAGTTTCCATGCCCTGATCGTCGGGCAAAGTTGACCAATTCGACAAATTGTCCCGTCACAAGCTTTCTTACGGTTCGCGAAGACGCACTCCAGGACCAACGACAAATCCGAAAAGACCTATGTCAAATCATGGGGCTGACGCCCGGTTTCCTTCATTTCTGCGTTGCCGGGCCGGTCGTCGCGGCCCTCCTCCACCTTCTTCCTGGCCCGCCTCCTTGTCGACCTTCTCCCAGAACCGCTCGGCGTCGGTCGCTGTACTCCTGTGCGTGGCGGTGCTCACCGGATCGGCCGCCCTTCCCGCTCGCGCTCAAGCTTCGCCTGCTTCTTCGTCGCCTCCCGCACCCGATCCCGGACGAAGACCGCGTCTTTGTGCGTGATCGGAGCCTCGTGGACATTGTGCGAGCCGCGCAGGAAGTTGCTCGTGCGGTCCGCGATCGAGTACGCGACTGCCTGCTCGATCGCCGCGCTGGTCTCCTTTACCTCACCCAGCTGCCCGTGAAGCGCGGCCAGGCCCTGGGTCTGCTCATGGCCCCTCCGCTCCAGGGCTTCCATGCGCGCCGCGATGCTGCCCAGCAGCGGATCACGGGCGCGGAACAGCTGCGCCGCGCGCCAGGTGGCGGCATCAGTCGCCAGTCCAAGGTCGAGCTGGGCCAGCAGAAAGGCCGTGACCAGGCTTGCCTGGCTCAACCGCTCGGCGAACTCGCGGGCTGCCGTGTCGCCGACACCGAGCTCACGGACGGCCGCTGAGCGCAGCTGCTCCCGCAGCGCGCCGACGATGGCCTCGGGCAGGGCCCGGACGGCAGGCTGGCTCTTCACGCCGTCGAGCCGGAAGCCGCTCTGTGGCAACGACTCGCTGCCCTCGTCCCCTCCGCCGGAGCCGCCCCTGGCCGCCGCAGACTGCACGGCCTCCTGATGGTCGGTGTGCTGGAGCGGGACGGGCGGGAGGAGGTTGGCATCTTCCGGCGGCGACACCGGGAGGGCCGCGGGGTGCGCTTCGGCGTCTGCGTCGTCGTGCACCTGCGGCGTCGCTGCTGTGTCCACGGCGACGGCGTCGCTCTGGGCCGGGGGAGTGGCGCTGCCTGCTCCCGATCCTCCCCGCTGGCCAGCACCGGTGTCCCGGTCGAGGTCCTCGGCGCTCTGCTGGGGGGCCTCATCCTTCTCCGGCGAGTCCTGCTCCGGCTCCGCCGGCTGTGCCCGTTCCTGGGCCCGCTTCAGGCCCTCGCTCCCGCCGGTCCGGTACGCATCGAGGAAGGACGTGTCGACGTCCATCAGCTCGTCGGTGGACGGCATGATCCCGTTCAGCCCCTGGCTCACGTCAGCTCCCCGTTCTCCTCGTCCAGCAGATAGTTGTCGCCCCTGGTCAGCCCGAGCAGGGAATCGAAGCCCATGGTCACGACCCGCTCGAGGTTGGCGTTGTTCGTCGAAAGCGCCTTGAGCTCGTCGACGACCTGGTTGATGCGTGCGGTGAGCAGATCAGGGATGTCGAAGTCGAGATTCTCGCGCCGGATCTTCTCGGCGATCGCCTCGGCGTAATACTCGTTGGCGGAGGGGTAGCCGCGCCGCTGCGCCCAGTACTCCGCCCGCTGCTTCTCGTCCGAGGACAGGCGGGTAAAGACCCGCTCCCTGCGGTCGCTGCCGTTCTGGTCGGTGCTCGGTCCACCGGACCTGGTCGCAGCCCGCGCAGCGGGAGGCGCAGCCCTCGGCTCGTCGACGACGGTCATGTCTGGCCTCTCCTGTCATATTCGACTGATGTACGAGTCCATTCTAACGTCATTCGATTGTCTGTCACGAATGATTGCGCAATGACTTGTGATAGACCTTTGCGGAGAGGTCGGGCAGAGAGGTAGGGTCATCTGCGTCACCCGGTCAGCGCCTGATCGCGTGTCCCAGGCTGCCTCGGTTCCTCGACCCCAAGTCCGGGGCCGCTGAACGTTGGTTCGCACCTCCCGTTCGTGCGGAAAAGAGAAGGCCCCGACGCGCATGAAGCGCACCGGGGCCTTTATTCCTGCCTGCAGTCCCAGGGCCCAGGCCCGTCCGGTCCGCCCGTCATTTGCTCCACGTTGCGTGCCGTTCCCGCCCGGGCGTACGATTCCATCGAACATATGTTCGAAAAGGAAGTGGACATGCAGGCCTCGCAGCCAGAACCGTTGGCGCTCGACGAGCCGCTGATACTCCCGTTTGCGCCGGAAGCCGTCGCCTGCGGCTTCCCCAGCCCTGCAGAGGGATATTGGTCCGGGGACCTTGATCTTGTCCAGCACCTGGTCCGGGACCCAACCTGTACATTTGTCTGGCGTGCAGCCGGCCATTCCATGACCGGAGCGGGAATCAATGACGGCGACCTGCTGCTCGTGGACCGGGGGATCGATCCCGTTCCGGGCAAGATCGTGATCGCCGTCGTTGACGGCGAATACACCGTCAAGCGGCTGGACGTCATCCAGGGACGTACCGTTCTCGTGGCAGAGAACCTTGACTATGCGGACATCGTTCTCCACGAACACACCGCGATGTCAGTCTGGGGCGTGGTCACATGGATTCTGTCTCCTGCGAAAACCAAACGTGGTGTCAGACCCCGCCTATAGTCTCCGGCCGTGGCAATGACGACTCTCACCCCAGCACCCGATCAAATCGCTCTCGTAGACTGCGTCTCCTTTTACGCCAACGCGGAGCGCGTCTTCGACCCCACGCTGCATGACCGGCCGACCCTTGTCCTCTCGAACAATGACGGCTGTGTGGTTGCCGCGTGCCCGCTGGTGAAGGAGCTCGATCCTGACATCATGGGCAAGCCGTGGTTCAAGATCCGCGGCTGGTGCCAGGCCAAGGGCGTCGAAGCCAGGTCATCGAACTATGAGCTCTATGGCTCGCTGAGTGCACGGGTTGCCACCATTCTGGGCCGCTTCAGTGCGTGGCAGGAAGTGTATTCGATCGACGAAAGCTGGCTGAAGCTGCGGGGCGCTCCTGAAGAACTCGAATCACGGGGACAGGAGATCCGACGGACTGTCCTCCAGCTGACCGGAATTCCTGTCCGCGTCGCGATCGGTCCCACGAAGACCCTCGCCAAGGTAGCGGCTCTCGGCATCAAGAAAAACCCCGGGTTCAATGGAGTTCTCGATCTCCGGCGGTTTTCGGAGGAGCAGCTTGACCGGATCCTTGACTCCCTCCATGTGACTGACCTCTGGGGCGTCGCCGGGCGTAACGGCACGCGCCTGGCTGCGCTCGGCATCCACACGGCCAGAGAACTGCGCGACGCTGATGCCAAATGGCTCCGCAAACGGTTCTCCGTCGTCATGGAAAGAACCATCCTGGAGCTGCGCGGGCAAAAATGCATCGAGCTGGAGACCCAGCCGCCGGCTGCCAAGGACCAGCTGATCTATTCCAGGAGCTTCTCGCGCAAGCTTACGGACCCTGACGAGATGCACCAGGTTCTGTCGATCTACGCCCAGCGGGTCTCAGCACGTCTTCGGGCCCAGGGGTCCGTCGCCGGCGTGCTCTCGGTGTGGGCTTCGACCGGCTGGGCCGACGAAGGAACCGTCCCGCATTCAGCCCACCGGGCTGTTCCGCTGGCCATGCCGACCGATGACCCGATCGCGCTTACGAAAGCTGCCAGTGCGATCCTGCCTGATCTGTTTCCGACCGCCGGTATCCGCTACGCCCGTGCAGGAGTTGTGCTCACGGGACTGCGCGCGGGTGACGGCGTGCAGTTCTTACCTGTGTTCCAATCCGAATTCGAAGATCGGGGAGTAGGGAAGGTACTTGACGAGATCACGAGAAAGCTCGGCGCGCAGGCTGTGGGTGTGGGCCTGGGCGGCATGAAGACCCCGCCGGCGTGGGAGATGAAGCGCGCCATGCTCTCGAAGCGCTGCACGACCCACTGGGACGAGCTGCCGGTCGCTGTGGCATAGCGGGGTAAGGGAAGCGCAGGACCTCAACAGCACCCGCGCCGGCAGCAAACTCGAGCAGCGACCTGCCACATTAAAGCGCGGCTTCGAGTTCCTCCGAGGAATACCCGAACATGTAATCCTCATCCTTACCGTGTGAGGCCCAGATCTGAGCTGCATCGTAAACACTCAGCGCCTCGCTGTCGTCATCGTCATCGTCATCTAGACCGTAGCGACACTCAAGGCAGTACATCTCGGAGTAAACAAACTTTTTCACCAGGGGCGTCCCACAGTTGGGGCACGGGGGCGTTTCACCCTCGTAGACATCGATCTCGTCCCAGCTTTTTTCCTTCTTCGCCAGGAAATCAAAGATACCCAAAGGCCCTACCGTCCCAATACGTCCCGCCGAAGCCGTTTCTGATATGACACAAACCGCTGACGACAAGCACAACCGCAATTTTCGACACGGTCAGTATCGCATGCGCCTGTTAGGTACTACCTCCACGCGAGTAAGGCGATACCTGGACGAACTTTGTCTCGGTGCCGCCGGGACCGTAGTGCTGCACGCGCTGGTGCCCGCTGACATTATGCTCGGTCGGAGACTTTCTGCTGGCCTCCCCGCCGATGCCCTCGAAAGCCGCCTCCGTGAACTCAGGGATTTTCTCCCAGACCGCCGCGCTGACCTGCTTGAATGCTTCGGGCGACCTCAGTGTCAACAACGTGACCGCGCCAGCAGCCGCAAGAGCGCCAACGGCGAGACCTGTCTTGAAAGCCGGATGCTCCTTGATCCGCTGCCAGCGGGTCGGGCCCTGGCTCATATCCTGCTCGCAGGCTCCGGCGGCCTCAGGGTTGCGCACTTCACTGGGCTCAGACTGGACTGACTTGTCCTTGGGCTGCGGAAGACGTGATGGATTGAGCGGCTGCGCCCGATCGCACGGGCCTTCTTGATCATGATCGGGCACTCGGGCAGTCTATCCTTTACCGGCCATCCCAGTCTCACTCCGGTCCGATTCAAGTTGCCGACCGTAGTCCGACACCGTTGATGGCGCGCCGATCAGAGACTCTCATTTCACAGCTTAGGCAGGCTACTCACTGCGCATGCTGTTACTTGACAACTTTCTCTTCTCCAACGGACAGAGGACGGCCGAGCAGGGCTCTATGCTCAGAGCTATGGAGGTTGAATTGACCATTGAAGATGCCCAGGGCGAAATGATGCGCGTCAGCGCGACGGGCCCCGACTATGACACCGCCATGGCTGCGGCGAAAGCAAAAATCCCGGAAGGCTCCCGGGCAATCGTCATCCGCGTCGCGGACCGGGAGGCCTAATCGACCCAGGAAGCGACAAAGCTGCCCGGGCCATCGAGAGCATGAATTCTCGGAACCAGATGTCGGTCGATCGAGCGGCTGCGGATTCACTGCTGCCGATCAGTTTCTCCAACCCGCACATCGCTGGTGACAAGCTGACCCATCTCCAGCCAATAGTCGATGGCTGCATGCGTCCCACCCGCGCTGTTCTTGCACAACCGCGCATCCGAGACTCGAGGAGAGCTGCCAGGGGCCACATAAACGCGGCTCTGGCCCAGCTTCCATTCCTGTAGCCCAAAACCGCCGCACCTATGCCCGTTGAAGCGCGCGTGCTTCTTGGCGTGCTCCGCCCCATTGAAGACCACCCATGCCGGAGTCAAAGGTAGTACACGATCCAGGAATCCCTGATGGTCGTAGGCGAGGCCTCTGTTGTTCCCTTGAGCCACCGTCTTGTTCAGGTCTGTTACACCAACCCCGTACTCGAGGAGTTTCAGTTCATCCTTCGGGCGAAGGATGACGTCAGTGAGCCCAGCAAGGAACAGTCGCCGCCAAAACGAGTTCTGAATATTGGAGTAATAGTGCCCCTCCCGGGCGCTCACATTCCCGACTGCCGTGCCGACAACGACGACGTGAAGCCCCGGGGCGAGGATGTCAGATAGAACGTGCTCGGACCTGTCAGGCATAGCTACTCCTCAGATAGTGGAACAGACGTCGCCGTGAGATTTCCAAGGAAGTCCACGCCCGTGTTGAGGAATCACGCCTTATGTTGAGCGACGCAAGTAGCCAAATTATGCGCCTGAAATGAGACCCAAGACCAGTCAATCGTTCTCACCGTGGCGTGGGCCTCTATGTCATACGTGCATGCAAAGCTGAAACATCACCGACGGCCATTTCCGTCGGGCCAGCACAGCACGAGGGGGATCATGACTGACATTTTTATTTCCGAGCCCGAATTCTGGTGGCGCGCCGACGCCGGGCAGATCCGTAAATTCGTACCCGTCGATCCCGATGTCGAGGACGGGCGTCAACGCTGGGACGATCGCGAGCAGATTCGCTGGGGCCTCGTGACACAAGCTGTCATCCGGGTCTCCCAGGCACTGGCCGCCGGCGAGTGGGAGCGGGACGAAGAAGACGACGGAGCCCACGGACTGGTCCGGATCGACACTGAGGACCTGACCGCCCAGGAGAAGAAGATCGTCCAAAAGTGGTTCAGCATGGATGAACCCGTGCGCATGGATCCCTGGTTCGAACCACTGCAGAACGGCCGGCACCGCCTGTGGTCGACGCTGGACTTCTTCGGCGGTGAACCAGTTCCGATCAAGGGTGACGCCCTCTGCTATGCCAACCCGGCGGACACTGAGGTACTGGGGCAGAACTGGCAACAGCTCTTCGTGATGAACGTCCAGGATCTCGCCGCCGTGGACTGGTTCGACACCACTGACCCCGTCAATATCCGGTTTGCCAACGCACTGAGGACTGCGGCGGGCGGACATTTCCCGGCATCGTGCTGATCCGGCTGACCCAACGAAAAGAGATCACCCCGGGAAGCATCAGCTTCCCGGGGTGCATTGTTTTCCGACCAGCCTGGCGCAGGTTTTGATGCCCGTCAGGCCTTCCTGCCCTTCGTTGTCGCACTGGCCGTGCAGTCCACGAGCGCCGAAGTGAAGTCTTTCGACTTCCAGATCTTCTTGTCCTCGTCCTTGGGCAGGAAGTCCGAGATCGATCCGGCCCCTATTGGTGCGCCGCCGGCGAGGAAGCGCAGCGTCTCCTGCGAGAACCCCGCCTGGAAGACGACGCCCGCCAGGCAAGCGCCCGAGGCTGCGTAGGTCTTCTTCTGATCCTCGTTCAGCGCATAGGAGGAGAACGTCGAAACGAGCCCCGCGGTCAGCTGCGACGAGGAGTTGATGCTCGTGCCCTGCGGCACCGGGAACTTCGGCGTGAGATCCGGCTGCCGGGCCTGGGGGAGCTCCTGTCCCTGCTTCGGCGGCGCGTAGACCTGATCCTTGCCGTCCTTGCTGGTCGTGGCACCCGGGGCAGGGGTCGGCGGGATCACCGCGTCGACGCAAGCGTCGAACTTGTCGCGCAGCTCGGGGGAGAGCATGATCGCGGCGTCCATCGCGCTGACCTCGCGCAGGCCATTTGCCACCGCGGCGATGTCGTCGCTGCCCTTGCCCACGATGTAGGCCTGCGCGGCGTCCGAGAGCTTCTTATCTTGGACGGCGCGGACCAGGCACGCGCCGCCGTCGGTGCTCTTGGCCCCGGTGCCCTGGAACACGAGCCGGTCCAGCGCCTTGCCGAGGTCCTCGCTGGTCACCTTCGCCGCGCTGGTGCTCGGGCTCGGCGACGGCTGCGCCGTCTCTGAGCCGGCGGAGCATCCGGCGAACAGGCTGCCCAGCACCGCCAGTGCGGCGGCGGACAATGCCGCCTTCCTCGTCATCGGGGTCTTCATCGCCATGGCCTCTCATGTCGGGTCGATGTCTGCGCCGGATGGCACAGAGCCCGCATCCGACTGGTCTTCCAGTACATCTTATCCGATAGGCCAATCGAATGGTCTATCGGTTGATGCGCGAAGAGCGACACCAAAGACGGCTGACAGAAGGTCTGCGCCAGGCCCTGGCGATGCCGGGTATCGCCAGGGGGCAGCTGGGCTGGGAGGGATCAACGGAGTTGATCCGGACGGGTGCTCGACGCGTCCCGAGCGCGTCACCCGGTCCCTGGTGGGCCGGGTCGGGACGGCATGCCGCGCCCGGACGACTGTGCCGACGGACCTGATGCCGCGCTGCCAGATCGCGGACCCGCAGGTGCAGGAGCACCTGCCGTGCCAGCACCACGAGAGCGGCGGCGTCCAGTGCGAGAACCCCGATCCGCACACGGACGATCACTGGATTTCGGAGCACACAATTTCCCACGCGCTGGCCGGAAACGGCTACGCCTGCACGGCATTCGACCCCGCAGAGCCGGCCCAAACCTTCCAAGGGTCTGTCCAGACCTACACCGAACAGCAGATGGTCGACGCGCTCCTGCGCTGCGTTGCGGACCGGGACAGCCTCCCGCGCAACGACTACATCCGCCGCAGACACGACGACGAACCATCCGCGCCGCTGCTGGAGCGCCGGTTCGGCTCCTGGAATGCAGCCCTGGAGAGAGCGGGCCTGAACACCACCGAGCAGCCGCTGCACTTCCAGAGCGCGACCACGAAGTGGACCGAGGAGATGATCCTCGACGCCCTGCGCGAGTGCTGGATCAAGACCGGCTCCATCGCCGTGCTCGCCTACGAGGCCTGGCGCACCGGCGGCACCGACGGCATCTGCCGGACCCATGTCCCGCCGGCAGCCACCATCCGGTTCCGGATGGGCAGCTGGTCGCGGGCCACGCAGCTCGCCGTGGGCTGAGCCGGCGGCCCTGGCGCGGGTGGCTGCCATCCCGCTCATCCCACTGACCGCACACAGACCAAGGACTCCATCATGACGATCGCCCGCCCCCTCCATGACGTCATCGACGACGCACCGCCGTCGGACGCCATCGCACAGCAGATCCAACTGCAGGCCGCCGCTGCGCTCCTGCCCGAACAGGAGTGGTGCGGCGGCTGCACCCCCGGGGACGATCCGGTGCCCGACGTCGAGGGCGGCATCCCTGGCATGCCGCAGGACGTCGTCCTGCGCATGACGGAGCCGCTGCCGCTGCCCGCGGACTGGAAGGCCGCCTGGGGCCCGGCCCCGCTCTACGGCATCGCGTACCTCGCCTGTGGGCACACCGTTGCCCGCCGGGCCTCCTGACCCGGGGCAGGGATACAGCGACGCAGCGCAGCTGCGTCGGGGGACTCATCGACTGAACCATCGACCAATAAAGGAGCGTCCCGCTCATGCCCATGACACCACTGCAGAGCTGGGCCCTCATCGTGCTCCTCGCCGTCTTTGTGCTCGGGCTCATCTGCCTCTACGCCGAGGCCGAGGCTGCGCTCCGGCGCAGACATACAGACAAGGCGGCAGCACAGCAGCCGCAGGCCGAGGAGGCAGACAGCTCACTCGTTCCCATTCCTGTACCCACCGCCCGCCCGGCCCTTCGTCTCATCCAGGGGCAGGGCCAGGGCTCCGCGAGGTCCCGTCGCGGTCCCGCCGAGGTCTATGACTGGGCCCGCCGGGGAATCTAAAGAGACCCCTTCCGGCCCCTGGCCTCCTGCGCGGCTGGGTCGAGACTTCATGCGGCCAACCGCCGCACCACGAACAGCCCCGGGCCGTCGCGAGAAGCGCCGGACACACCGTTCCCGCCGCAGCCCGGCAACGAAGCCACGGCGACTCGGGGTCAACAACCATTCACCTGCCCGTGCAGGCATCGAAAGCGAGAAGAACCATGGACCAGACCATCGCACCGCCCCTCATCAAGCACAGCGTCGCCGTCGACTTCGGCGTCATCGAGCTCACGGGCACCCTGCAGCACGCCGACGCCCAGCGCAGCCTCATACTCCTGACCGACGAGGCCCCCGAGCGCATCTCGGTGAACCTCGAGGCATATGGCCTCGTAGTCGGCCCGGGGCGGGTGTTCATCAAGGACTGGTCGGAACACGCTGGCCTGGCCGAGCGCCTGCAGGATGCGGGGCTCGTCCGCATTATGCGCTCCGTGACCGTCGGCCCGTTCGCCTCCACCGCCCACGAGGTCGAGGTGACGCTCTGATGGCCGCGGACACCCATGCGCTGAGCGTCCTGAAAGTGAACACCGGCCACCTCGAGAAGATCGAACAGCTCCAGGGGCGGATGCTCGCCCTCGGCGAGGAACAGCTGGAGGTCGAGCGCCGCCAGCTCGAGGCCCAGGACACGCAGAACGTCCTCGCCTGGCTGCAGCTGCAGCAGGCCCAGGGACATACACCCGACCCGACGCTCATGGACCTGGTCCGCCGGCGGCTGCGGATCTGAAGCAGACAGGAGAAACGCCATGGACAACATCATCGAGAGCACCGGAGTCCTCATCACCACTCTTGCCTTCATGATCTGCCTCGCGTGGCTGGGCTGGTTGCTGTTCCGGCGACGGTTCCCGAACCGGGACGGGCAGATCGCGTACCTGGAGGAGGACTACCGGCGGGCCTGCGAGAGCGGAGACGTGGCCGCGGCCGATCAGATCGAGGCCGAACTCTGGGATCTGGGAGCAGCACCGGGCTGGCCTGGGGCCGGGCGTACCGGGTTCGATCAGCGCAGCTGATGCGGGACCCGTGATGCAAGGGCATCTGGGATCAACGCAGTTGATCCGGAAGGAGCACTGAGGAGCGCTCGATCAGCACAGCTGATCCGAGTCTTCATTCGAAAGATCATCGTCTGATCAGCACAGCTGATCCGGATGGGGGTCTGAGAGACAACCGAACACTTCAACTCACCATCGCGCGCGGAGCAGGGACACTGCCCGCGCGTTTCGTGCACAACGAGGAGAAACACTCATGTCGAACCCCCGCAACTCCGCCACCGTCATCGGCCGCCTGACCAAGGACCCGGTCGTCTTCAACAACCAGGACGGCTCCAAGAAGGTCGCGTTCACCCTGATGGCCGACCACAACTACACCGACAGCCAGGGCAACCGCGGCGCTGACGCTGTGCCGGTCGAGGCTTTCGTGCGCGCGACCACCAACGGCATCGGCCCGTTCGCGAGCATCCACAAGGGTGACCTCGTGGCCGTGAACCTCAAGCTGCGCCAGGACCGCTACACCAAGAACGGCGTCGAGGTCTTCGAGCTCAAGGCAGTCGTCGAGGACATCACGTTCCTCGAGCCCCGCTCGGTGACCCAGGCCCGCGTGAACGAGCGCGTCGCTGCCGCCGAGGCGCAGAACCAGGCCCTGCAGACCCAGCCGGCTCCGGCTCCCGTCGCAGCCGCTGCCGCACCGCAGCCGGCCGTCGCCAGCGCCGTCCACAGCGAGGAGCTGCCCTTCTCCTGAGAAGCGCGGACCGCACCCAGCACAACCCACAACTGAATAACAACCGAATAGGCGGGTCACGCACGCCGACAGTCCCCGTCCGAGGAGCCTCGCGCTGCTCGGACGGGGATCTGCTTTCGCTGGCCGCCGCCCTGCCCTGCCCCCAACGTCATCAGCCAAGAGAAGGAGTTCCGCCATGCAGATCGTCGCCGACGCGACCGTCGAGGCCACCGATCACGACCAGGCCCTGCACGCAGGGCTCACCGCCGTCGTCGGCTCGGTGATCACCGACCACCCCGGACCGGATGTCGAGGCCATGGTCGACGACGTCGTCACTGCCGTCATCCAGAAGCTGCGCCTTCACGCCAGCCAGGTCTTCGTCGCCGATCACGGTGGTACCCGCCCCGTGGAGCGCTTCCGCACCGTCACCGGGCGGATGGACCTGGAGGACCCGGAATGAGCCTGGTCCAGCAGCTCGAGCCCGCCGCCGAGGTCCATCGGGCTGCCGGGCTTCCCGCGGCGGCGCGGATCCTCGCCGAGGCATATCCCCAGATCGTCGACTTCGACCCCAGTGGGATGACGATCGAAGAAGTGCACTACTTCCTCGGTGAGTCGGCTGCCGTCGCCTTCTTCCAGTTCCTGGTCCTCACCAAGCAGTGCAAGGTCGCCGTCGGGATCCGGCGCTGAGAGCTTCCGTACAGAGCGGTTCGATCCCTCCGTGGCTCCGGCCCCACCAGCGCCCCGCGCGCCCTGCCCTGCCCTCCCGGCAGCAGCGGCGTGGCGGGGCGCTGTCTTTTCGTTCAGGTTTCGTTCCTGGCCGGGCGTGGAGGGGATCGGCACAGCCGATCCGGATCTGACGACGAAGGACAACGTCCCCGTCCTGCCACACTTCACTGGAGGTCCGCCATGTCTGGTCTCAGCTGCCCCAACGATGGCGCGCCGATGGAGTCCGACGCCCCCGCCACGGCCCGCGAACGGGCCGGCCGGAGCGGTTGCGCCTGCACCCACACCTGCCCGGAGTGCGGCTACTCCGAGATCCGCTAATCACCGCCCATCGACCGAGGAGGGGCCATGTCGACCTCCGTGCAGCACCGTCATCACCGCAACCACGACCACACCCTCACCGGCTTCCTGTCCGCCGTCGCAGCGGTCTGCCAGGAGCTGAACGCCGCCGACGACGCCCACGAGCTCGAGCGCCACGTCGGCTGGGTCTCGCACTCGTGCGAGCCGGACTACCAGGTGCTCGTCGAGCTGATCGGCCCCGCGCCGGGCCTGGCCCTGCAGCTGGTCATCGACCTGGACATCGACTCGACGGTCGCCTCCGCGCAGATCGTCGGCACGGCCGATGACGAGTCGTTCACGACGGACGTCGAGGTCGGAGTCCGGTTCCTGTCCCATCTCGTCGAGCACCACCTCGCGCCAGCGGCCAGGCCGTGCGACGGCTGCACGGCTCCGGGCTCCCTGCGGGCACCGACCTGGAAGTGAGTGGCGAACGGCTCCTCGTCCCTTTCCTCACAACCCCTCGCCGGCTCCTTCCCGGAACCGGCCCACGGCGCTCTAGCTCAGCGGCAGAGCACTCGGCGTTCTGACTGCCCGCGGTTCGATTCCGCATCACTCCCTGGTCGGGCAGACCCAGGCTACAGGCCCGCTGCAGGGCGACGCACGAGAGGTCACGGGTTCGATCCCCGTGAGCGCCACAGACCCAGGGTCGTACAGGCCCGCGCGATCCATCAGCTGCACCAGCTGCACCAGCCAGGAGGGCACTGCCATGACCGACACCATCACCCCCGCCTTCCTCGACATCGTCAAAGACGGCGGTCCTGCGGTCCAGGAGGCTCTGTTGCGCTCGACCGAGCGCCACCGCATCCTCGGCGGCAAGAGCGCCCGGATGCTGCGCCGGGGCGACCGGGTCGCGCTGCGCGACCTGAACCCCGATCTGGATGGCGGCACAGCCGTCGTCGAGCAGGTGCGGCCCTCGGTGGGCAGCACTGTCCACGTCCTCACCGTCGGCGGTGAGGCCCACCTCGTCCGCGGCTCGCGCCTCGTGCTCGTCGCCCGCGGACCGGAACAACCCTGACCAGCAAG
This sequence comes from Arthrobacter sp. NPDC080031, assembly GCF_040702485.1. Lineage (NCBI taxonomy): Bacteria > Bacillati > Actinomycetota > Actinomycetes > Micrococcales > Micrococcaceae > Arthrobacter > Arthrobacter sp. NPDC080031. The sequence continues at coordinate 137,160 of NZ_JBFBLA010000011.1, read as the reverse complement.
GAAACCGCCATGTACACCGGACCCATCAGCAACGGCATGCTGCTCGGCATGACGCACAAGGGACGCAGCGCATTGATCCGCGAGCTCAGCCCGGACGTGCGCCGCAAGCTCGCACACATCGCCTCGCTCGGTGCCGAACAGGAGACCAGGAAAGCCGCAGAGCACTTCGACGCTGGCCGGCGTGTCTGGGCCGGTACCAGGCTCGACCACGCCCAGTCACTGAGCCGGCTCGCTGCTGAGCTCGCGGGCGAGCCCGATGACGTCATGGTCGTCGAGCCCATCGACTCCGGATCCGTCGCCGTGGGCAACTGATCGCTGTCTCTCGCGTGACCCCTGGCTCGGGCGTGCCCGTGGAGAAGCATGCCTGCCGCCCCGGCCAGAACGCCTACCGCCCACTCCAGCAAGGAACTCCACCATGAAGCGCACCCCCTCCGGATCTGTCTTCGGCAGCCTCATCGCCGCCGTGCTCTGTATCGTCATGCTGACCGGCTGCGAGGACCTGCCGATGGCCCCCGGCGTCCCGGGTACGCCGTCCACCAGCACTGCGGCAGCCCAGGACCCGGCACAGGTGTCCTCGGGCGCACCGGCGAGCGTGGAGACCAAAGTCATCCGCGTCATCGACGGCGACACCGTCGCCGTGCTGCCGGTGGCCGGCCTGCTCGAGGCGACCGACAAACATATCGGGATCCCCGAGCACACAGTCAGGCTCCTTGGCATCGACGCGCCCGAAATGAACTATCACAAGGATGCCGAGCCCGAGTGCGGCGCGAGAGCCGCTACTGATCATCTTGGCGGCATCCTGCCGCAGGGCATGCCAGTGACCATCGAGTTCGACCCCGGGGCAGACAGAACTGACCGTTATGGCCGTTCTCTCGCCTACGTCATCACACCGGCCCACAACGATGCCGCGCGACAGCAGGTCACCGACGGCTACGCCATGCCCTGGTTCCCCAAGGGCGAGCCGGAGCCCCAGCGGATCCCCGAGTACCGCACGGCGGCTGACAACGCCGTGGCTCTGCACGCCGGTGCGCACTCACAGTGCTCCTCCATCGGCGGCGGCTGAGCTGCTGCACTTACAGACTACGAACCAGGAGAACCACATGCCCATCCCTACAGCACCCTCTGAGCTGGACGAACTCCAGGTCGGCGACAAGGTCCTCGTCAAGAGGGTCCTCGACCACCCCGCCTGGATGAAGCAGGTCCCGTGCGATCCCCGCAATGGCTCCACCACGAAGTACGTCCGCGACCCACAGGTCGTGGAGGAGCTGGGGGTGAGCAGCGTGATGGACCGCCGGGCGGTACCCGCGATCGCAGCTGCCGGCAACTGGCCGGGACGCGAGGCGCACACGCTGGTCCGCCTGCCCAACGGCTTCTGGTACGACTGCGCCACCGGCCTGCAGGACGGGTCCGGATCCACGCGCATCGAACGCGTGCACTGAGCCTGAACAGAGCCCGGCACGGGGGAGAGCCCCTGGTGCCGGGCTCGTCTCTTTCCTGGCGGCTCGTCAGATCGGCACAGCCGATCCGGATCTGGACTCGAAGGAGACACCCGCTCCTTCCTGACCAGAAGGAGCAGCACGATGAGCCACGACGACCACAAGTGCAGCCTGGCCCAGCTGGAGCGGGCGCTCGAGGTGCTCGACGGAAAGCTGAAGCGCCTGGGGCTGAACGCCCCGGTGCAGATCCGTGCGATCGGCGGCTTCGCGCTCATGAAGTACGGCATCCGTGCTGCAGACCGGGCATTCACCGTCGACATCGACAGCGTCACCGGTGATTTCGCGCCAGAGGTCATGGCGGCAATCCATGAGGTGGCCGACGAACTGAACCTGGAGCGCGACTGGATCAACAACGACAACGTGATGGACGGCGACGACGCTGAGCTGGTGGCCTCGATATACCAGGCGCGCTGGATCGACGACGACACAGCGTACGAGTGCATCAGGCTTCAGCTGGCCAGTGTCCCCACGCTGACCCGCGCCAAGATCATCGCCGCGGACACCGCGGAGTTCTCCGGCCGTGCACAGGACCTGCCGGACCTCTTGGAACTGCTCAGGCACCAGGGCATCACCACGGCTGCCCGGTTCGATGCTGCTTACCTGGATCCCCACGACGAGTGCCCCGCCGCCCGCGACGCTGTACACCGGCATTTCGCCACACAGCGGGCGGCTGCCTGAAGACCCGCGACGGCCCAGCCGGCGCTGCGCCCGACGATCACCACCTTGAGCCCCGACGGGAATGGGCGATCGCGCTCTTCGTCGGGGCTCTCTTTTTCCCGCTCCATTACTTCAGGCACGCACGACCGGAGGGTGAAGGTGTCGGGGACCCCGAAGGGCTCCGTTTGCGCCTAATCAACCGAACAGCGCGCCGAGCGTCAATGACGTTCCCTTGCCTGGGCCATGTGAGACAGGACCTGCTCAATCCGTTCTGCCGTAGGCGTATCTGTCCGACGGTTGCCATCCACCAGGACCGTTTCGGCAAAGGAAAATGGAGCGTCCTCGCGAACCCGTTCCAGGACCCGGACAAAGCGCCTGTCCGAGGTCAGGAACAGGTCACAGCCGACCAAATAGGACGCCTGCTGAGCGTCGCCCGGATTACCAGAGCCGGGCTTGGCTGTCAGCTGCACGAAATCGACTGCCCAGTTCAACCAATTCCGGGGAACGTCGACAACGTTGGCCTCATCCAACCACATGTGCACGAAGCTCTCCGGGCTGGAGCGCAGCTTCCCGAGGTCAACCCAAGGCTCGATCCAGTCGGTCATGGTGCGGTCCTCGCCCGTGATGCGGGCTCGAGGGCCGACGACCCCCAGCTGGTGCCAGGTCAAGTGCGCGAGCCTTAGTCGCCACAGGGCCCTGGGTGAGCCGTTCCATCCAGGCAGCTCCCCGAGAAGGGGGGGGCTGTCCGACTCGGGGTCGTCCTTTCCGTGTAGCTCGGTGAGGTCGCCCGGCTTGAACTTCTCTTCCCTCATCTCCTTGCTGTTCTGCTTCTGTCCTGCGACGATGTGATCCCTCACGGGGGCCTGGGCCCCATGATGCTCATGCAGAGCCGTCGAGTCCTCTAAGGCCTGCCTCCAGATCTTCTTCAACCAGAAGGTCCGGAGTCGTTCCGCCTCGGCACGGTCAGGAATCCGGCGCAGCCATTCCGGATGAGTGCGTCTGATGAGCTCGACGACTTCCTCAGCGAACAGATCCGCCTCAGTACGAACCCGCGTTCTTCTGGGACCCCTGGCAAGGCCAGCCACCAATCTCTTGCGGACATCCTCGCGCCCGATGCCGACGATCTCCAGCAGTGTGCTGGGCAAGACCTGTACCTGCAGGTCCAGTTCTTCGAGGAGAGTCTCCAGCCGGGGAAGTGACCCATCATCCAACGTGGACCACAAGTTTGTATCGAGGATGATCCGCGTGCTTTGAGTCGACATTCCTTGACCATAGTGCTGCCAGCACGCGGCATGAAAATCCTCCCAGGTGGTGCAGATCCGAGTCGCGGGCCAGTCGTCGTACCAGTGGTGTCCATGGTCGTCTATTCGGTGCGGCCGAGGGAGGTGACAGCCGAGCCACATGGAGGAGTCATCGGCGAAAGGCGGGCGGCAGCACAGGGCCCGGCATCAAAGGAAGCAATGGCCTACGCAGGCCATATCAAAGCGTCACTGCTGCTTACTCATGGAAAGGAATCACCTAACCTGACACCTCCGTAACATTAGCCAGTTCCTTGACATGACAGAACCATCCGCTAGCTTTAGCATCACGCGCAGCATGCGCGGATTGGCGGGTTTAGCAGCTAGGAGAAACTGTGGGCTCCATACGTATTGACGTTGATTCCGTGCGGGCTATTGGTCAAGCAATTGATAATGCTTCCCAAAACGGATTTTCTGAAGTAAATTCTTTGGCCGCCCGCTTTGACCCTTCGGCAGTTTGGTCAAGTAATGCGTCTCAGAGCTACCAAGCGGCTATCGACCGATGGAAGCAAGCGCAGCTTAATGTTCATCAGGCACTCGAGGAACTCGGCAGGGAAGTCAAGAACATCGCCGACAACTTCGAGTACGTCGATGGAACCAACTTCGGATGATCAGATGATGATTCCATTGAGCCCCGCTGCCGCTGCCCTTAGGGACTGGGTGTAGTTTGCAGGGTGAGCGTGAGATTAAACTGCGGTTCTCGATTCCTGGCAAATCTGGGGCTGCACATGCAGATTTCATAGTTAAGTTTGGACCTGAGTCCACTGTTCGGGACCTCACGGACGGTCTCGAGGCTCAAGGCATCGTAGGACCTGGAGACTATATTCTCCGCCGAGAACTTGTGAGGTACGGTGACGCACGAGGCGTGCAAACCGCGGTGCACGGTTACCTTGATCATGCGACGCCCGTAGATGTCCATGATCTTATTGATGGTGACGTCCTTGAGATCGTTGCGGATGCGGGCCAGCTCCCGATGCCTCTGCGGGGGCGGGGGAGTGACCTTAAGGCTGACGAGATCTATGTCGTGGACGAGGCCGGTACGAGAAAAGGCCGTGTCACTCTCCTTTGCGAGGGCGATCCTGTCGTGTTTTCGGCCTTGGATTCTGATGCTCAGGTTGTCGTCGACGATGGTCAGTTCGGGCGGGAGCGCATGGTCATCCAGCGGCGGGGTAATGCCGCGGAAGTCACGTTCAGTGATGGATTGATGCCAAGGATGCTGGTCGGTGGTGAGCGTCCATCAAGTTCTATTGTCAGGCTCACCCCGGGGGTCCGCCTTGCATTCACCGACCTAAATGATGAAGTCGATCCTGTCCGTGCAGAGTGGGTGATAGCCTCCGGTGCCTCCCTGATTGGGAAGGCACCCTTGGGGAAGGTGCGGCTCGAGCCGAAGGCGCGTACCACAGTGCCAAAGACTCCGACGCTGAGGGAAAGATACAGAAAAATCTCCCGCCGGCCCGAGAAGCCCAGGAATCCCGACTTTCAGTTCGAGAACTTAGTAACCCCCATCGGTGTAGGGGCAATTTTATTTGCGGTTACAGATAAGCCGCTTTCCCTGATTCTGGCTGCTCCACTGGCTGTCCCAATGATTGTCTCGTACCGCCGCAACCTACGGCATCAGGAGAGGGTCTATCAAAAAAACCTCGATGTATGGCTCGAACAGAGCCGGAAGTCGCTTTCTGAACAGACGCGGTTAACTGGACAGGAGGAAGACATACTCCGGGAACTTGGGCCTGATTCTGAATGGCTCAAGGCACAAACCTACAGACGCCGTGCATCTACCTGGGGGCGTTCTCACCGGGACAGAAGCTTCATGCACGTTGTTGTCGGGAATGGAAGCTTTCGCAGCCATCAAACCATCGAGCTTGAAGCGGGCGTTGAGCTTGATGAGATTGAACTGGAATCAGTGCTCAAGGATGGAAAGCGAACCCGCGAGGGTGATCATCTGGCGTCGTGGGTAGCCGATGACACGCCAGTCCTGGTCGATCTGAAAAGCCACAACCTGGCGATCGTCGGTCCCGCTCAATCGGTCAAGAACAGCACCATAGACGTCCTTCTGCAGTTGGTTTGCAGCCATTCACCGACCGAGCTCGCTATTGCCACTTTTATTCCGGAAGGGGAGCTAGGCTCTTCGTATGACTGGATGAAATGGTTGCCACAAGTAACCGCGCCTTCCATATTCCTCCCACTCAATCGGATGGTCCTCGGAAGAACGTCCTCAACAGTTTTCCTTCGTGAGGTTCTTAAAGTCCTGAAGAGCAGGGAGGATCTCCTGCGGCGCGAGGTGACTGCAAGACATCATGTTCTCTTCATTTTGCATGAAAGCGCGGAAGTTGATGTGGCCCTCTTAGAGGAGATCCTCTCGCTCACGCCAGGCCTGTTTCATGTTTTATGGATCGGGTCCAGCCGCGACGGAATCCCTCAATTCATCGACGCGTTTCTGGAGATTCCGGCGGACCATGCCCTCTCACTTGCTGGACAGCCTGAGCCCAGAGCCTCATTGACGCTGCCCAGCGCGACAATAGACGACTTTGAGCCCGTACAGCATACTCATTCGCCCGATCGAACAGCGCTTAGTCTTGCACCTCTGTATGATCCTCGAGCTTCCGGTGCAAGTGCGAGCATTCCACCATCGGTCAGGGCGTCCACCGTCTGGAACATTGAGGCCGTTCACTGGGAAATCGCAAACGAGGATGGTGACATAGTCTCCCGCTCGGCCTCGAAAGAGCTCGTTGCCAGGCTTGGACGGGCCTCAACGGACAAGGATCTCGTCATCGATCTCGTCGAAGATGGACCCCACATGCTGATAGGTGGGACCACGGGTTCTGGTAAGAGTGAATTCCTTCGGTCGTTCGTTCTTGGTCTCACCCTCGAATACAATCCCGATGAAGTTTCTCTGTTCCTTGTCGACTACAAGGGCGGACAAACCTTCCGGAAAGTCGCCAAAGTTCCTCATACAATCGGTTTTATCAGTGACTTGGAAGGCGCAAATATCGATCGGGCCATCAAGTTCCTTCAAGCCGAAATTCGCCGACGGCTATCGGCCTTTCTCGAGGCCGGTGATGCCAAGGAGTTTGAGGAGTATCGCGCCAATATTGCTACCCGACCGGGGGCCAAACAGCTGCCACGGCTTGTTGTGGTCTTTGATGAATTTCACACCCTTGTTCGAGAGACCGAAGGCAAACGGGGTGCTGACTACAGCGTGCTTGAAGCCGTCGAGGACATCGCTCAACGTGGGCGATCGCTTGGCATACATGTAATTCTCGCTACACAGCGCCCATCAACGAAGGTCATCCGCGATGACACGAGGGCGAACATAAGGGCTAAAGTCGCGCTCGCTACACTCAGCGACGAGGACTCCCGCGTAATTATTGATGCTCCCGACGCGGCGCAAATTCCACGAAGTCTTCCTGGTCGTGCACTGCTCAGTACTGGCGGGTCCAGCCTCGTCGAGTTCCAGTCGCCAATCGTGAGTAGGGAGTACAACGCGCCCGGCCGGGCTGGCGGTAAAAGGGTGACTCTTGCCCCCCTGAGAGCGGGTACATCTTCACAAGGCCTGAGTACGGATCCCGACGCCACCGGCAAGCCAACGTCCGGGCCGACGGAAATAGACCATGTGGTAAAGACCATCAGAGATTCATATCAGGAAGCTCACCCGCTACAAATTAGTGGATCAGGGGAAGCCAGCTTCCAAGAACTGCGCGACGTTGCGGTTCTGCCGGCATCACTGTTTGAGGAGCCCCGACGAATCAATCCAGACGTCCGGAGGTCCGGCGAAAGGATAGCCGGTCAATCTTCCAGCGATGGTTCGATCGTTATTGGTGCAGTTGACGATCCGGCGAACCAGTGCATCCAGTCCCTGGACGTGGACATGGAAGCCGGCATGTTTGTTCTGCAAGGACCTCCTCGTACCGGGAAGACGCATGGCCTGTTGTTGCTCGCAGAGGGATGGCTGGCGAAATATCCCGCAGGGGAGGTCTTTGTCCTCGACGCGCAGACTGAGCTTACGAAGCTCGCAGAATTTCGCAAGCACACCAACTGGTACGTCACGTCCATCGGAGACGCGGCTTCACTGACAAGGGTTATTGACCAGCTCTGGTCGGCGGGGGAAACACCGGGCGACGACCCTGTCTCACCCCGGCTCCTGATAATCGATGGATTTGACCGTCTACAGATGCTGTTCGAGTCGAATCAGCGAACAGGACTCTGGCTTGAACGTCTTATCGACCTCACCCGGTATGGGCGGGCGGCAGGGATCCACATGGCTATCAGCATCGGCTCTGAACAGCCGGACAAAGTCTTCCAGTCAGACATCGGGGTCACGTTACGGCTTGGACGGAACTTTTACGAACACCGTGTTCCACGCAGCGAGTGGCTTCCAGGATACGGCTTGAACGACCAAGACCAGCTGATCCAGCTTTATTTCCTCGACGAGGAATCAACCCCCGTGTTGAGTAAATCGTCGAAATTCAAGCCCTGGTTGCAGCCAAGCCTGTCTGAACTGGCGTACCCGGGGTGGGAAAACAATAACTCCATTGGTTTAGGTCGTGACGACATTCTCGGGGAGATCGAATCTATCGATCTTACGAAGCACACTCTTTTGATCTCCGGTAGAGCACGCAGCGGGAGGACCAACGTTCTGAGGGTTATTGCAGCCCAACTTTATGAACGAACCTCTAAGAGAGTGATACTTTGCGGAAAACAAATTGAGGGAGAATCAGCTTACTTTCTAACCGAGCCGCTTCAATACGAGGCACCCTCCGGTGCCTCGTCAATTGAACACGAGCAATTGCAGGAAGCCGAGAACTGGTTGGCCGCTTCATACCCCGAGGCCGCATGCATCAATGGCAGGCCGGTATTTCTCTTTGATGAGGAAGATACCTACGGAGACGATACAATTCGCGAACGACTAAAGCTACTTCATAGGTATCGGCGAATTATCTTCGTGTGCACCATCAAGAGCTCATCGCAGCCGGACCGTTCGACCGTAGCCGGCTTCGACTCTGTGCGCGCACAGAGTATCCACCTTTATCTCGCTCCAAACCCACGTCTTGTCGTCGCCGAAAACAGCAGTCTCTACTCAGAGCCGTTGGTGCACAGGCCCAGGTCTAAATATCTTCCAGGCCAAGGCATTCTTGTGGATGAATCCGGACAAAGGTTTGTCTGGGTTCCCCACGCCCGCTCAGAAAGGAACGAATCATGAGTTCTGGGCTGATTGACGATGAGACTCTGGACCCGGAAGAGAGTCCTGTCCCGCCTTCGAGCGATATCCGGGATGACCCTCTCCAACGTCCGATAGGACCTCAGAGTTGGCGGCCGTCAGACCTTTTCATCAACCTCGCAGGCGGGGACGTCCGAACTGTACGTGCCTATGGGGACCGCGGGTGGTTCGTCGGTCTCGGCTGGGCACTCATCGTAGCCGCCACCGTTGCCGCGGCGAGCCTGACGACTGCCACGGTCATTTTCACGGACATGAAGACACCCGACTTTAACGTCCTGTCATGGGTGTTCGGCGGCTACTTCCTGGTTATTTTATTCCTGGACAGGTGGATCGTCAGCGATCAAAAGGCGGGGTTCGAAGTCAAGGGAAGGAAGTCGTGGTGGCGAACTGTCTTCGCTTGGCTGCTCAACCTCTCTGCGGAACTCCTTAAAATGGCACCCCGTCTCGGCCTCGTTGTGGTGGGCTCTCTGCTCTTCGCGGACATCCTGATGATGGTGGTTTTTTCTTCCGCCATCAGCGAGCAGGTCAAGGTCAACCAGGCGACAGCAGTCGCTCAATACAACACCACCATTGATACTGAAATCGGCAAGCAGATAAAGACCAAGACCGATGAACGCGACAGCCTTCAGAAGCAAATTGGGGCGGCCAACGCAGACAGTTCTACGGCAACGAAGGCAATCGCAGACGTGGACGCGCGGATCCAGGCCCTCGCAGATCGGAACGGCAAGTTCTATAGCTGTTATCTCAACGGATTTGGGTGGACATATTGCCGAACGACCGATTACCAGAACCTGCTGGACGAGCGTGACCGTCTAACGGGTGACGCTCCGAGCACCAAGGCACATATCGATGAACTTAACACCAAGATTCAAGACATCAACGATTACCTGAACCCGAACCCGCCGGCAAAGAGTGACGGAACCGTTCCCGCGACCGTCTACTCGGATGTTCGCAAGAAATTCGAAGCCCAAGCCCCTACTGCCAAAGACGGATTGCTGGAACGTAAGAAAGCACTGTCGCAACTAACCGACAAGTCGGAGGGTTCCAGCAACTACGATGCAGGTGCTGACTTCTTTCACTCGCTTTTCCGCTGGTTTTTGTTGCTCTTTGAGCTACTTCCAGTGATGATGAAGTTTACGCGCTCCATCACTCAGCGAACGGCGTACGCAAGCTCCATCGCTTCCCGCGAGGAGGCGGCTCGGATTCGCGGCTGGATTGCGGTCGAAGAGGCGGAACTGGAGCGTGATGAGCGCCTTCAACGGTTCAAGACGGAGAGCCGCATAGTCAGTGAGTTTCTGGCGACCGAGAAGGAAGTCATGCTGCGCGCCAACGCCCGCGAACGCATCAAGTATCGGCTCTGGGACTACTTCCAGCGCAACCAGAAAGCCGATACGCCCTCTCCTGACGCTGGCAAAGAACCGTTCTTTACAGAGGAGCCAGCCGTTCAGGAAGCCGAGCTCCTTGACCATCTCAAGCACGCCAGCAGCAGCAGCTCCTCCAGGCGCAGGACCCGCACGAGGGTGGTGGAGAATGACAACAGCCTGTACGAGTAACTAAGCTGTGCGGCTATTGATCCACCCTCTTTGGAAACCATGGGGGAATTTCACTGGCGGGCCGGGGGTACTCCTGAAGCTCAAGCCAGTAGTTCTCGGGCATCGGCTCGAGGTCCCATTTCGGCTTCTCATCGTAATTATAAGAGAACTTGTAGTCTCCTTGTTGGCGATCAATTTTGAGCTTTAGGGAAAGCCAAGCTCCGTGGGCTTCAGTCGCCAAAGCTTTCTTCAAAGCAAGGAGCACTTCGAGGGCTTCACTGGGTATAGGCCGATATTGAGGAGTGCCCGTTCCGACAGTACACTCGCTGACCGCCTCGGATACGTTCCCAACCTCAATGTACGAGACGGTAATAGTTTCCCAGCCCGTGTCGGAATACGCCGAAATTATAGATCGGCAAATGGTCTGCTCTAAATCCGTAACGCTTTCGCTCATCGGTGTTCCTAGTTTTTGAAGATTCTTGACATGACCGGACCGTTGTCCACCTTGTAGGTGACAGTGTAGATCGATGGTCTCAGGCTACTGTCGCTACTATAATTCATCTTAATATCAACGTCGATTGATTTTCCCTCACCTATGAATTTGGCCCACTGCTGTTCAAGGGCATAATAGTCCCGGTTGCCCAGGCGATTAAGATCACTCCTCATTGCGGTAATGTTGATAGATTCCCCAGGTCCCCCGAACTGGGTGCCATAGATGTGGCCACCATCGTCACCCGGGAGTCGGTCTACTCCACCGGCGAGTCGCTGTTGATAAATGTTCCGGTCTTTCGCGATCAAAGTATCCAGTCTTGCTGATGACTCTGAGACCCGGCCTATCGAATCAGTGGTGTAGCTAAATTTTTTATCAACGATATACGTTGTGTCAGGCTTTGGATTGTTGAGGATCCTGTTCCAGCTTCCAGATTCACCCGAGGAAAGATGGATCGTATCGAGTTGTCGCCCGGCGGTCTTCGCGGTCATCTTCCCGCCCTCGGAGGCAGCCTTTTCGATCTTCCCCGTGGTTCTTCCTGCAGCCAATGCGGCCCCGCCTTCGCCTGCGGTGAGTATTGTCGCGATGATTCCCGGCGCAATTTTGCCCATGGCTCTGGCGGGGTCTTTTTGCCAAGTATCGGCATCGATGATCCCGTCCCACATTTTCTTTAGTGTTCCGGGACTGTCAGCTTGGAAGGCGCGTACGAGGTTCACAACTGACTCGGGATGGGTCACAAGGTTCCAAGTGCCGGCGACCGGCTCCCAAACGCCTTCGACAACTCCGCCGGCAAACGAAGCGAAAGACTTGCCGATCTCTTCGCCTATCGCCTGACGCATGGCCTGTGGATTGACGTTGATGTCTGTTCTCCACGCGGCCGCGTGCGTGGCCGCGGCTCTCACGTCGTCACTGGCTTGCTCGAAGCAACGCTGGATACGGGACTCAAGACTGATGAGATCACTCTTGAGCTTCGAGAAAACTAGAGTGGCTGCGAGGCCCGGTTCCCTGGCTTGTTGCTTAAGTTGCGCGATAACGGACTGGCGTTGGGCGATCAGCGGACTTACAGCGTAAGCAAGAACCTCGAGGGTTGAAGCGACTGACCCTGATGCCGAAGCGAAACCGTCAGTTGCGTTCGCGATAGTTCCGAGAGTCGAGCTGACATGTTCGGCCGATACCCCAGCCCAAACGGAAGAGTGTCCAATTTGGCCCGCGATTTGTCGAAGGACATCGGCCTGTGCCCTAAACTCGTTCTGCGCGTCTCGGTACCGCTGAGCTGATCCAAGGACTTCGTGCTGGGATGGGGGATCCGGACGGAAATCCATGATTAGTACCGCTGAAAGCTCGATGAACCAGCGCCGTCAATTTGGGAGACTTCCGATGCAAACGATTCCATAAACGACCCCGCGTTGGAGCACGTCTGCTTCGTCTGCGAGACGTCAGAACCCCACACCTCCTTGTAAGCTCCCAGACTCGTGGCCAGGTTTATTCCCCAACCAGTCTGATGAAGCCGGGAACTGAGCTGATCGCCTCCCATGTCACCGTGATTACTTGCCAGCAGCAGGTTAACTCCAGCCGACGATACCGCCTGGCCCAGGGCCGATAGTTGTGCTGGATCCACTTCCAGAATTTGAGCCATATTTCCTCCGCAGTTAGCGCCGGGACCCTTTCGAAACCTCTGGGGCTTGGCTGAAGCATATGTGATGATGTACCGCGCAACGATCTGGGCTAAGACATGTTCCGTCAACGACGGGATTGTTCGCCTTCTACCCACGGACCGGTTCCCGGGAAAACTGGCGACACCCAGTTCCGGCGGTCCTCGCATTCCCGACCTAGACCCCACCGTCCGGAGCATGTACTCCCGCGGTGGGGTCTCTTTTTTCTGCGTCCGTGGCTTACTGCTGGACGGAGTCTTCGGAGTCGCCTCCGTCGTCGATGTTCTTCATCCGCTGTTCCAGCCGGGTTGCGTGGACCTGCTTGGCTTTCCGGTAGACCTTGACACCCCCGGCAATGACAAGACCGGCAGCCGCCAACACCCCCGCGGCGATCAGGTCCTCTGTACGGGCATCCTGCTTGCCTGCGTGGTAGCCCTTGCCATAGACCGCGCTTCCCGCCACGAGTCCCTCCCCTTTTGAATTCTGAACTTCGCCGAAAGCCTATCCCAGGGGATGTGTGTGGGGGATATGTGTCGATCCGGGATCGCCGGCGCTGCCCCGGCGAGGAACTTTGGAACTTTCTTGTTGTTCTCCTTCTTCGTTTTTCCAGATGCAGCCGGTGGAGGTGACAGCGGAGCTGTCACGGAGGAGTCATCGAGGAAGGACGGCCTGCAGTGCAGCGCCGTGCCCCACAGGATTCCGAGGAGAACCGCCATGAGCACCATCGCCGCACCCATGCAGGACGCGCTGCCGTTCGACTTCGGCTCTGATGTGCTGGTCGTCAGCGCGCCCGTCTACGACGAGCAGGCCCGCCAGGCCGACCGCGAACTGTGCCAGCGCTACTTCATCGGATGGTGCGGCACGGCGTTCCCGGTGGACGGCACACGGGCAGAATGCGCCGAGATCACCTTGGCGGACTTCCAGGCGGCCGCCCGCCGTCTGGCAGAGGGCTGAGGAACCAGAGCAGCGGATCCAGGTCCGGCATCGAACAAACGACTTCATCAAACAGGAGGGGATCACCGTGTCCACTGCCACCACTTCCGAGCCCGACCTCGACGCTGAAGCTCAACGCGTTGCCGCCGTTCACCGGCTCGCCACGGGCAAGGCCTTTCACCCGGAGCTGCGGCGTGCCGAGGCCCAGGCCCGGGTCCAGCTCGCGGCTGCCGTCATGGCAATGGACGAGGTCGAGGACCGCATCGCCGCCGGCGAGAAGATCCACTCGCTCTACGAGCAGGCTGCAGTCGAGCGCGCCAAAGAGGCCTACGCCCAGGCGCTGGCCGACCTCGTCCGCGGCCAGTCCAGCACTGAAGCATCGCCGACCCACTCTTCTTCACGACCCACGAACCGGGAGTACTGATCCCCATGTCCTTCCTCGAGAAGCTCGGATTCATCGAGACCGCCGAGCAGGAGGCCCAGCGCCTCGCGCAGTCGCCCGAGGGCTCGGCCAACCACGAACTGTCCAAGCTGCCGGTCACCATCGAGCAGTGGCCCCAGGACCTGCTCATCGAGCTGCCCTGGCACGCCACCGAGCGGGGCTCAGGCCACCGCGTCGTCGTGGTGCCCATCGAATACCGCGGCGAGGCCCGCACCGAGGGCGAGGAAGAACCCCGTCCTCGCAAGCGCCACGCTGGTTGGTGGAACTGCGCGGTCGTCGCCAGCGACCACCCCAGCTACCCGGTCGGCGGTTACCGGCTGAGCATCCCCGCTGCCGAGCTCGCCCGCGGCAAGCGGATCGAGCTCTGAGAGAACACATCCCACGACGAAGGAGCGTGAACCACCATGCCTGACACGATGCAGACCACCGGCCGCCGCGAGCGGATCCTCCGGAGTGTCGGCAGGGCGCTCCTCGTCACGGGGATCGTGCTGAACGTCCTCGCCCTGCTGCCCGCGATCGCAGCCAGCGCCTGGACCGGCCACTGGACGGCGAGCGTGGTGCTCGTGGTCCTGTCCGGTGCTGTCTGGGCTGCTGGACTTCCGGGCCTGAAGACCTGGGCTGCCCGGCTAGGCCGTCACAACGACACCCAGCCCAGCCAGCACCAATGACCAGTCGCCCTGCCTGATCCCACCAGAGCCCCGGCTCCTGCGCTCCGGCGCGGGGCCGGGGCTCTCGCTCTGTCTCTGAGGCGGGTCCACGCGCTGCGGGGCAGCGCCTGGTGTTTTGCAACAGCAAGAGAACCATCCCGAACAAAGGAAGAGCCATGACCACCCTGACCACGACGCGTGTCCCGCTCAAGCAAATGGACCCTGCGATGCTCGTGTTCGAACTCGAGCGGGAGATCCAACACCTCATGCCCGGCACCACGAACACGGAGCTCGTGACCCGCGCAGCTGCGACGGCCTCGTTCCTGCACCGGAAGCAGACCCGCTTCATCAGGGGAGACATGCCTCGCGTGCCGTACATCGAGCATCCGCTGCGCGTGGCGTTGCGCCTCCTGCGCTGGGGCGTCACCGACGCTGAACTGATTGCCGCAGCACTGCTGCATGATGTCGTCGAGGACTGCAGCAAAGAGCTGCTTGCTGCTTTCGGCCAGCCGGGTGAAGATCCCCTGGGCTGCCTGGCGCGGCTGTACGGTCGGCGCGTCTCGGTGCTCGTTGGGGCGGTGACCACCCCTAACGGGAGCACCTCCTATGAGGAGCACCCCACGCGGCTTGCCAACTCCGGTTCCCGGGCGCTGCTCATCAAGGCCAGCGACCTGAAAGACAACGCCGGTTCGATCCGGCACCAGCTCGGCCACGGCCAGGATTCGCGCATGTACCGCATGCTCTTCAAGTACATGCCGGCCGTCGAGATCGTCGGAGCAGGTCTGCGCCGCTCGCTCTGCTGCCCTGCGACCCAGCAGTGCACCATGGCTGCCATCGCCGCGATGGAAGATCTCAGCCACGATCTCGCAGCCCTGTCGGCCGAGCATGGCATCGACTGATCAGCATGCCGCATGTCGAAAAAATTCAGAAAGGAACCTGATGGGAAGCAGGCAGGTAACTCTCACCTCGTGTGATCGCTGTGGAGTTGAGACGGAGTCGGATGTTGCCCATGAAAATTCAGACAACTACGACCCGGCCGCCCACGTATGGCGGACATTGAAATTCCACTACATCCAGCCGTGGTTCTTCCTCTGTCCCGATTGCGTGAAGGCCTTCCTCAAATTCATGGCCATGGAAGCAGTGCTGCCGGTCAAAGTGATCCGCAGGCCCGACCGTCCATGAACCAGAGAACCAGCACTACAGCAGAGACCCCACCGTCAGGAGCATCAGCTCCGGCGGCGGGGTCTCTTTTTTCTCTGGTCACTCCTTTCTCCCGCGGACCGGATACTCCGGCTACCAGCCGGAGCTGAAGGGCAAGCGCAGGTCACCGGAGAGGATCCCGCCGCACAGGAACAGCAGTGCCGAGACGCCGATGAGGCCAACGGCGAAAGCCACCGGCCGGTCCTCGTAGATCTGCCGCAGCCGGGAGACGAGGCTCTGTGGCTTCTTACTGGTCTTGTTCGGGTCTCCTGCTGGACTCTTCCGGGTCTCGTCGTGGTCGGTCATGGGTCTGCATCCCTTCTGGTCGGTGTGTGGTCTGGTACTGGGCGGTGGATGGTCTCGTCGAGGGCTGGTGCGGGTCCCGTCAGAGCCCCGACTTCAGCGGCACGACGATGTCGCCGACCATGAGCACCAGGCTCATCGACAGCATCGCGAAGCCGATCAGGTAGGCGACCGGCAGCTGCCGGGCGACGTTGACGTGACCGGGGTCAGGACGGCTGAACCGCCGTGCCAGGCAGCGCCTGGCCCCTTCGAAAGCGCTGCCCGCGATGTGACCGCCGTCCAGCGGCAGCAGCGGGATCAGGTTGAACACCCCAATGAAGAGGTTGAACGAACCGACCACCAGCCCGAGCAGCGCAGCCTTGCCGCCGATGTCGAGGCCGGGTTTGGTAGATGCCGCGACCTCGCCGGCGAGCCTGGATCCACCGATGACCGACATGGGTCCGTCCTGGGCACGCTCGCCCTGGCCGAAGATCGCCTGAGCGACGTTGTACACCCGGGCGGGCAGCTGCACGATGGAAGACACTGCGTGCCCGGTCATCTCGCCCATGCGCTCCATCGTGTAGACCGGGCCGTGCCTGGTCACCACCTCGCGGGACTCCGGCTCGACACCGAGGAAGCCCACTGTCGCAGTCTCCTTCGGGCCGTCACCATCGAGGTCCCGCGGCATGGCGATCGTGTGCGAGGCCTGGAGCTTCACCTGCGTACCATCGCGCTCCACCTCCATGGCAGCGACGCTGTCGCCGTTGGCGTGGATCAGGTCCGACAGCTGTGACCACGAGGTGACTGGCTGGCTGTTGAAGCTGATGACCACATCGCCGGGACGCAGCCCCGCCGCCCGGGCGGGGGAGACCTGATCGCTGTCTTGGCACGCAGTGCGCTTGGCGTCCTGGGGGATCACGCAGTCGGAGACGACGGAAACCGCAGGGCGGCCGGTCGGCTCGACCGAGTGCACACCGTAGATGCCATAGACACAGAGGAAGCAGAGGAAGGCCAAGGCGATGTTCACCCCGGGGCCCGCCACCATCACCAGGATCTTCTTCGCCGCGGGCAGCTTATAGAACAGACGGTCAGCGTCGCCGGGTTCGACGAGCTCGAACTCCGCCGCCCGGGTCTGCGAGACCATCTGTGCGAACAGGCCCGTGTTGGACTTGCGCAGCGTGACGGGCGCGTCCGGGGTCGCGGTGCTGGCTGCGACGAGGACGTCGCTGTGAGCTTGCTGTGTGCCGGCGCGGCTGCTGTATCTTCTGGCACCTGCCCGCCGCAGGAAATCTGCTGCTCGCGGTCCGTCTCGGGCGGGAACATGCCGATGATCTTCACGTAGCCGCCGAGCGGGATGAGCTTGATACCGTACTCGGTCTCGCCCTTCTTCAGGGACCAGACCGTCGGGCCGAAGCCGACCATGTACTGGCTCACCCGGCACCCGAACTTCTTCGCGAAGTAGAGGTGCCCCAGCTCGTGCAGCGCGATCGAGACGAAGATCGCGGCCAGGAAGATCACCACACTGAGCACGTACAGTGCGACCTCCGGGCCCGTCACGGTGTGTACCCCTCGTCGGGCCGGCTCTGTGCGATCGTCATCGGTGCATCTCCTCGTCATGCCTCGTCTGTCGATGCTCTATCGCGATAACAGGGAGCATCGACTCGTATACGTCAATTCTCGCATGTCGAATGCCATTCAGACAGGACGTGGCATTGATGACGAGAGATGCGAAGAGCCCTTCCTGATCCTCTTTCGATGATCAGGAAGGGCTCTTCGCCCGCGCGGACCCGGGTCAGTCCGAGTCACCGCGCGTCAGCTCAAGAGCAGCCGCCTCACGCTCCCTGTAGACCTCGTAGAGCGTCCGGCCCGCCGCATCGACCTGCAGGAACGCCAGCAGCGCCTGGTCGACGTCGATCATCCCGGCGGCCACAAGCGCGAGCTGCGCCTCGAGCCAGGTCTTCATCACGCGCCACGCAACACGCTCAGCCTGGGCCCGGCTGGTCCGCTCGGCGCGCGATCCCGCCTTCAGCCGGCCGGCGGCGTCCTCCTTTCGCAGCAGCGCCTCCATGCGGTCGACGCTGGCTGGAAGAGAGAAGCCGCGCTGGCCTTGCGGCGTCGCGAGCAGGAAGTCCAGGAAACTGGGCACGCCGGAGGCGTCGTAGTCGACGCTGATTCGGCGGGCCCCGTGCTGCGCGAGCAGCGACTGCATCTCGGCGACGGTCTGCGCCGCCGAGATCTTCGTGGAGTAGTTGACCGGCGCAGCCACGGCTCAGCTCTCCTGGTCGTCGTCCACGGCGGCCTCGTCGACGGGCACCAGCTCGCCGATGCCGCGGACCGTCCAGTCGCCGCTCGCCACGTCGACGAGCGTGCAGTTCGACCCGGCGGTCGCCTCCGAGTCATACTCCTCGAAGACGTAGACCCGTGGCGGCGCGTGCACGCCTTCATAGACGTCCTCATCGAGCATCACGCGGCCGCCGAGCTCGACGCCCTTGTGCATGACGACCTCCGGCGACTGTTCCGCCTCGTCGTCACAGTCAGCGGCGTGGGTCCCGGCGGCCTGGGCCGGAGCCCCGGCCAGCGAGCCGAGAAGCTCGGCTCGGCGCGCATCGAGCTCAGCCAGCCGACCGAGGAGCTGACCCTGCTCGTCCTGCAAGGCCAGCAGCTCGGTCACGGCCACGGAGGGGCCAGGCGCGACTATCACGCCGCGGCCTTGCTGCGATTGCCCTCGGGCTTCTGTACCTCGACGGCCTTCGCAGCCAGGTACAGGCCCTCGCGGTTCAGGTGGCGCGAGTACGCGGCGTCGAGGTAGAGCACCGGGATGCCGCCGGCGGCCTTCTGCAGGACAGGGCGCAGGATCTCCTTGATCGGGCCCGAACCGCCGCCGTAGACGTACACCACCTCGGTGGTGCCGCCGACCTCGGCGAGGACGTCCTCGAAGCGTGCGCCGATCTCCTCGCCGAGGTACTCGGCCTCCTCGTCGACGTAGCCCTTGGCGCGGTCAAACCTGCCCTGCAGGAACACGCTCGGCTCCTGCTGCAGGAAATCGGCCAGACTCTTGCGGTTCTTGAACCGCAGATCCTTGTCGCCGCTGGTGCTCATGCGGTCAAGGGCGTTCGTCAGCGCGGTGCCGTAGCCCTGCTCGAGCGTGCTGGCCGCTTCGGAGTTGAACGCGCCGTCGGTGAAGACGGGGAAGTTCACGGTGCCCTCGCCGACGTCGACGCCGACGGTGTTGCGCACACCGACCAGCAGCTCGGCGGTGACACCCTGCAGGCGCGCGGCCTCCTCGGGGTCCGAGGCCCGAAGATCGTCCAGCAGAGCCTGCGCCAGCGGCGCGCCCTTGTCGGTGATCGCGAACTGCGCGGACGCGCCCTCGGGCAGGACCTGCACATCCTCGAACTGCAGGCGCACGGTGACCGGCGTGGAGAAGTTCTTCACGGTCACCAGGTGCACCGTGGGGTCAGCCGCGCCCAGGAGTCCCACGAACTGGGCAGCGTAGGCGCTGCGGCGCTGCACGTACTCAGCAATCGGCAGAGCCAGGCCTGCGCGCACCGTGGCGCGCAGCTCGCGGTCCGGCAGCGCGCCGTGCTCG
Source organism: Arthrobacter sp. NPDC080031 (assembly GCF_040702485.1). Lineage (NCBI taxonomy): Bacteria > Bacillati > Actinomycetota > Actinomycetes > Micrococcales > Micrococcaceae > Arthrobacter > Arthrobacter sp. NPDC080031. The sequence goes on along the minus strand of NZ_JBFBLA010000011.1, from coordinate 117,724 downwards.
CGGACATAGTCGCGGAGGGCCTTGGCGGCGAAGACGCCCAGGACGAGCACCGAGCTCAGTTCCTGGTCTGCCTTCGAGCGGGATCCGACGACCTCGAACTGCGTGAACTTCGACCCCGGGGTGCTCAGGGCCGCACGGCCGAAGGTGCGCAGGTCCGAGTGCCCGATCAGGGGAGTGGTGAACGAGGCGGCGACGCGGTTGTAGAAGTCGTCCTCCACCACGATCTTGAAGGCATCCGAGTCAGCCTCGGGCACCTTGGGCGTGGAGCGCGAGGTGCTCACCACGGCCGAAGGAAGGTCGATCGTATCGAAGACCTCCTTGCCGTGGACCTCGCCGCGGATGACGCCCTTGACGTATCCGTTGCCGACGTCGATGCCGCCGGTGAGCTGGATGGTCTTCTCGGCGGTGCGGGTGTTGCTCATGATTGTGTCCCTCTCGGTCAGGAAGTCGGTGTCTCAGGAAGTGCGGTACGGATCAGCGGGTGAGGAAGGCGTCCAGCCCCGAAGGGACAGAAGGCTCCTCGGCGGGAACAGGGTGGGGCTCGCGGACAGGAGGCTTGGGCGGCGGCTGAACAGCCTGGGCTGCCTCAACGCGCTGCACGGGCTCTGAAGGAACAGCAACAGGCACGGCAGTCTCGTCACGGCTTTCGCGACTCTCATGCTGGCTTTCACTACCGTCACGGCCGTCATCGCCGCGTTCCTCTCCGTCATGGGCCTCGCTGCGCCCAGGGTCCTGCTCGCCCTGCGGCGGGCGGCCGCGCCGGGGAAGCTGCTCAACGGGACGGTTGACCACGTCGATGTAGCCGTCGCGCTGGATGGACTCGCGGATCAACAGCTGGAGCGAGCGCGAGATGTCGTACTGCTCGTCCAGCCACCGGTTCGTCGACTCGTCGGCCCGCGGGACGCTCCAGCGCAGACGGCGCGGCTCGGCCTTATCGGTCATTGCGAGCACCCCCTTGCGCCCTCGTGCTGATGGACACTGTCCTCGGTCATCGCGGCCCCCTCTCCTGCGCGGTCCCCGAGGCGCTACTGCCAGTCGGGGACCTTTCGACTCATTTATCAGTCATCATTCTACTGGTCTTTCAATGGTCTCTGCAAGGACCACGCCAAGACCAGCAAAAGGCCACCAGCAGATCAGGCCTGCATCACCGTGAGCGACCCCTGGCCGCGGCGGGACCCGTGGGAGCCGCCGGCAGGACCCGCAGAAGGCCACGGGTCAGCCGGGGAACCAGAAGACACAGGACTCATCAAGGGCTCACCCGGGACCGGCACGCGGTCCGCTGCGGACCAGCAGAAGACCTCGATCAGGCCACGGCACATTGGAGGGCGCTCGGTGGTCCCACACAAAGCACAGAAGCGCCCTCGAAGAGACCAGCAACAGTCCACCGTCGCGAGCCGGACCAGAGCAGACCTGTAAGAGACCATCATGGGACCAGCAGTACGCCCGAAGCGGCCCCAAGGAGTGCCATCCGGCACTCAATGGGGCCTGAATGGCCTTTCTGGACTCTCTCGGGTCTTTTATGGGTCTGGTCTGTGTCCCTGTCTGGCCATGCCGGTGCAATGATCTGTCCACTCCGGGACCAGAAGGGGTCCAGCGATGCGGGCCCGGACCGGTACCTGGAACACCCGCCTGCGACACCTCTAGGCAGTCCTGGAGCAAGCGGAGGAGCTATCGGAGCAGGGTGGAGCAGCTGTGGTTGCGCCTGTGGCGTCACCGACCCGCCCGGGGGCCGCAAGGAGAGCGGAGGGAAAAGGCGAACCGGGTAGTAGGGCCCCGCATGGAACGAAAGGGCAAAAACTCCGCTTCCTGAAGAGGCTCACGGGCGGTGCGGGGTCTAGAAGGTAAGAACCCGTGAGCCTCTTCAGGAAGCTGCACCTGGTGGGAGACCCGGACGGCTCGGTGACGCTGTGGAAGCGGGGGCTGCCGTTGGATCCAGGGAGGCTTCATGCTTCCCTGGAAAGCTCCTCTTCTGATGCGTCCACGAGGGACAGGCCGGGCGGTGGCCGTCGAGGACTCACTGTCGCTCATCCGGGGGTGCAGCTGCCACCAGGTGGGGCAGGCGGCCGGCCCGGAACGGACCCCGGCAAGGAAGCGGTGTGGGCCCGCCTCGGACGCGGTGCGACAGATGCTGGCGCGACCGCGAAACAGAGCCGGAGTGAGCGCCCGCACACCGGTGCGACGAGCGCACCGACAGATCAGTGCAGTGCTGTGACAGCAGAGTTTTCCACAGCCTGACGCGACAGGTCGCGAGGAGTGGTGGACCGCTGCGCGCCGGATCTGATGCGCCTGCGGCAGCAGGATGCGCCAGGGGGTGCGGACCGGGCTGCGCCCGACGTCGCTGACGCTACGTGTGAGGACCCGTACGGGTACCCGCTCGTGCCTCGCGGTGGTGCGGAAGATGCATCCGTACGGCGTTGCAGCGGACGGCAAAAGGGCTGTACACCCAAAAGCCCGTAAATCCAGCGGAAACGACGTGACCCGTACACCCGCTGCGCGGATGGAGAGGGGGTGTACGGGTCAAGGGTGTACGGGTCGTTTCCCCTGATATTCCAGGCTTCCGCTAACGCTCCAGCCGTGGAATGGCGAAATGGCGGCAAGAGAGGAAAAAGGGCATAAGGGAACCTGGCAACAGCGGTCCTGCGGACCCTCCGCTTCGCTCCGGTCTCTCGCTGCGCTTCGAGACGCTGTTGGTCGGCATAGCCGACAGGTTCCACCGCTCGCTTCGCTCGCCGGTCCGTCAGTCGCTGCGCTCCCTCCGGCTATGCCCAGCGCTGCGCTTGAGTGGAGGACGCCCCCGCCTGCCCCGCCGCATTTGTCCACAGGTGGACGACGCGGCAAAGGGTGCAGCCAGGCGGTGGATCACCTGGCGCTGCGCACCAGGTTTGTCCGAGGAGGACGACCCGTCGGCCGGCCCGCTGCGCGGCCCAGTCGGAGCAGTTCCCGACACGGTTCACCAGTGGGCCGTCAGGCCAGCGGAGCTGGCACGGGAGCTGGACCGTACATCGAGTCTCCGCGGACCCCTGGCGGGACCTGCACTCGATGCCCGACACCTGCATCCCGAGAAACAGAAGAGGCATCGTCATGACACACGCCCGGAAGGCATCCAGGTCCGCACGCCGGCCACAGCCGCAGCTCTCGCCCTACGACACCGGAGCCGGGTGCGAGGCCAAGCCGTGGATCCCCTACGGAGAGCGAGTCACTGCGGCGACTCCGGCGGAGAGCTTTGGCAAGGTCGACTTCGACGATGAAGAGAGCGGCACGGTCTGCGTCGCCTACCTCGAGCGCGACATGGACGGTGGATACACCCTTCACGTCGCACCGCTCAGCGAGGACCGGAAGGTCCGGGTGGCAATCCATTACGAACGCGGCGTTGCCAGGGTCAACAGTGCCCAGGCGTCGGCAGCTGCCGCGTAGTGACCTGCCGACTGAGAAGGAACACCGGGAATCATTCCGGAAAACATTGCGGCGAAAGAGGACGCGAATGATGCAGCGACAGACGAGTATCACAATCCGGACTGCCACCCCGGCGGCCTCAGCAGGATCTATGCCGATAACCAAGATGACCAGCCGGGAGGCATCGCGATGACCAGTGGATTCAGCCATGCCCTGCTCGTGACCGGTTCCCGGACCTGGGACGCCGCGGAGGCCATGAAGGCGGCTTTGAACGAGGCCTGGAGAGCCTGGGGACCGTCTGCGGTCGCCCGACCCGTGCTCCTCTCAGGGCACTGTCCCAAGGGTGCTGACGCCATGGCCGAGCGGCTGTGGCGGGCTGCAGGCTTCGAAGTAATTGAGTTCCCGGGCGACTGGAGCGCTGAGCCCAAGGCGGCGGGCTTCACCCGGAACCAACGGATGGTCGATGCCCTCGTCGCCATCCGCGCCGGGGGAGCGCAGGTCCGTGTCGCCGCCTTCCTGGACCTTTGCAGCAAGTGCGATCAACGCACCGGCCAGCAGCAGCTGATGCCCGGAACGCCAGGGCACTTCTCACATGGCACCGTGCACGCCCGCTCCCGCGCCCTGGCTGCAAGCATCGAGGTCGAAGACATCATCCACCCGCGCCTGCCTCCGTTCTGACAAGTGCACACCCCGGACATGACAACAGCCCTGCAGCTGGTGCTGCAGGGCTGTTGATCCTTGATTCGAATAGGTGGCCGGAAATCTCTCCGGTATGGCCCGAAAGACTGCGGAAAGGGTGGGCTAGAGAGTCCGCTCGATGCCGTGTGCCTCATCGTGGGCCTTCATGACAGCTTTCGGAATGCGACCGAACTCGGGCACTTCATGACCGTTCTCGCGCGCCCACTTACGGATCTCCTCGCGTTCCTCGGGCGTCGTCTCGGGCACGAGTCGCTTCTTCTCGCCCTTCTTAGTGGCCTTTCGACCCTTACTGATGTATTCCTTGAGATTCTTCTCAAGCTCTTTGCGCTCTTCGTCGGTCAGGTCTATCTCGAACCAGGTGTCGCCCAGTCCGAAGGTGACTGTGGCAGCATCCGGCTTGCCACTGATGTCCGACTCCACAATATTTCGAATAGCCATGTCTTGAATGGTAGACGATCCGAACCACCTTAGAGAAGTCTTTGGGCACGCCAGAACGACAGATCTTTCGAATGCCTTCATCATAGGCCGAAAACGCTGCTATACCAGCATAATAAACCCGCGGCACTGCTAAAATCACACTGCCAGTGCGTGCCTTTCCCCACCCCTGTAAATCGACCATTCGACACGATCGAGAGGCCCCCCACCATGACCATTCTCCAGACCGTCGACGACCATCCACTGACGGACGACGGCGTCGACCTGTTCGCCCTGATGTGCCAGCGCCGCGGCTGGACCGACGAGTACCTCCGCGAGATCGAATCAGCTGAACACGACGAGCTCCTGGGCCTGGCCGAGATGGTCGAGGCCCTGGAAGACGCCCGGGCCGCCGGCCAGAAGGTCACCATCGCCCCTGACTTCGACATGGACGGGATCTCCTCCGGTGTGCTCGGCTACGCCGGACTGTCAGAGCTCGGCTTCGACGTCGAGCTGCACGTGCCCGACTACCGCCGCGGCCACGACCTCACGCCCGAGGACATCGCAGAGATCGCCGCGACGTGGCCGGACACCAAGGTCCTGCTGACCTGCGACGGGGGAGTGAACTCCCACCGCGGGATCGCCGCCGCCCGGGCTCTGGGATGGAAGACCCTGGTCACCGACCACCACGAGGAGCTCGAACCCGGTTCGAGCGCCGACGTCACCGTCGACCCCTGTCGGATGGACGAGACCTACGCCAACACCGGCATCTGCGGCGCGCACGTGCTCTATCAGGTGTTCGAGGCCTATGCCCGCGTCCACCGGCCGGAGAAGCTCTGGGAGATCCGCCTGCTGCGCCTGTTCGCCGGCCTGGGCACCGTCTCCGACGTCATGCCGGTGCTGTACGAGAACCGGCAGCTGGTGCGCGACTCGCTGTCCATCGCACGGCTGCTGTACGCGCCCGCGCCGCGCACGGTCCCGACCCCCTGGGGCTTCGACCCGGACCCCGAGGCGATCGACGTCGGGCAGTCGACGCTGATGCAGCTGCTGCGCGTCGACCCGCACCACCCGGCCTTCGTCCGAGCCTTCGAGGGCTTCGCGGTCCTGCTGAAGGCTTTCGGCCAGGCAGGCAAGGTCCGCGACATCGACAGCATCGACGAGGGCTTCTACGGGTTCTACCTCGCGCCGGCGATGAACTCCCCGCGCCGCACGGGCGACCCGCTCGCACCGTGCTTCGGCGTGTTCACCGCGCCTGACCAGGACTTGATGCTCGAGGCGGCACACCAGGTCATCGCGACCAACGAGAGCCGCAAGGAGCTTGTCGAGGTCCACACCCAGGAGCTCGAGGAGGGTGATCAGCCGCTGGCCCCCTGGGTCTACTTCTCCGAGGCCTACCCGGGCATGTACGGTCTGCTCGCCAACCGGCTGATGGAGCGCCACGGCCACCCGGTCGTCGTGCTCAACCGTCCCGCCGGGCCGGATGACTACGTCGGAGGCTCCGGCCGGGCACCGTCGTGGTTCGGCATCATCGACACGCTCGAGCACCAGGACGGCATGCGCGCCATCGGCCACCAGCAGGCCTGCGGCGTCAAGGTCGACCGGGCGGAACTGCTCGACGGTCTGGTCGAAGCACTGCGGGAGGCCACGCAGGTTGCCCTGCTGGCTGTCGTCCAGGATGAGCGCCGGGCCGACCTGGTCCTGGGCCCGGACCGGGACTGCGATGCTGGCCTGGACGACCTGGAGCCTCTGGTCGGCTTCGTCCGGCGTGTGGAAGCGCTTCGGCCCTTCGGCCACGGCTTCGTCGAGCCGGTGGTCGAAATCGCTGTCGAGCCCCTCGGGCTGCGGGTGGACCGGATCGGTTCCGATACTGACTGCGGCCATGAGCGCACCGACGCCAACCTGATGACCAACGCCCGCGGCTACCGCGTGTGCCGCCTGTGCAAGAAGCACCTGCGGCTGGTCACCAGGTCCGGGCTGTCCTGCCTGTGGTGGAACGTCGCCGAGGAGAAGGAGCCGGAGATTTCGGCTCTGACGAGGTCGGCCAGCCGCACCGAGGTCGGAACGCTGCGTTTCATCGCGAAGCTGCAGCTGAACACCTTCCGCGGCGAGACCCGCGTCCAGGCCGTCATCGAAGAGCAGATCCCCGCGTCTGTCTGACCACGAAAAGGAGGCGGGGATGCCCGCTCCACCCATCAAGTCCCGGCTCGTCTCCATCGCGTGGTGTGTCCTCGTGCCCCTCGGCGTGCTCGCCGCCTACCTGGGACTTGGCCTTGCCGTAGTTTCCGTGGTCGGCGAGCCCGTCCTGGGTACGGCGGTGCTCGGAGGCCTGGTGGCGCTGCTCGTCGGCGCTGCCAGGCTCTTCCGGCCCCGGTGGTTCGCCAACACGCCAACGGTCCGACCGATGTCAGGAACACCGCGCTTTACCCGAACGGTGCTTGGGTGCCTGGCTCTGGCGTTCTTCGCCGGCCAGTCCCTGGCCCTGTGGCTCTATACCCTGGGCGGCTCGGCGGGATTCGATGAATCGACCCGAGCCAGGACAGACGCCGGTCCCGTCGTGGCCCTCCTGCTCGCACTGGTGGCAGCGCCGGTGGCCGAGGAGATGCTTTTCCGCGGCCTGCTCTACCCGCTGCTGCGGCGCAGGGTCGGCATCGTCGCGGCCGTGCTCGTCACCGCCGCGGGCTTCAGCCTGCTGCACGCCAACGTCGTCCAGTTTGCTGCCACGCTGCCCCTGGCGGTGCTGCTGGCGCTGGTCTACGAACGCACCCGCGTCCTGTGGCCGTGCGTGCTGCTCCACCTGGCCTTCAACCTCGCGGCCGTCCTTGTCCCCGCCCAGCTGCTGGGCGCACTGGCGAACCCCGTCTCAGCGCTGCTGATGACCGCGGCGTTCCTCGGGTGCGCCCTGGCGGTGTACCGCATGGCGGCACCCGCGCCCGGGCCTGCACAGGACGACAGGGAAGGCGGCGGGGAAGAAGGCAGGGAAAGCGAGCCACAGGCCGCATAGCGGCCGGGCTCAATGTGCAGGACTGACGCTGGTGCCCTCCGGGCGACCTTTCGGCCGTGGGCCGACGGTCGCTCCGGAGGGCCTGCTCTCGGGTGACCGGGGTGATCCGGTCACCGGGGGATTGGCTGAAGGATTTTCGTCAGCCAGACCTGAGAGGAGGTGGATCCACCATGGCAGTCGTCAACAAGTGCGCGTATGACGCGCAGGGCCGGCTCCTGCGCCCCAGCGGCAGCGAAGTGCGCCGTGCGCGGTTCGCCCGCGACTTCGACACCGGTGAGAGGCCGACCTTCGATCGAGGGTCCATGCACTTCTTCACCATGAGCACCAGCGGCCGCACGGCCGAGCAGGCGCACGAACGCGCCCGCGAGATGCTCGCCCGCTTCTTCGAACGCGCCGAGTCCGTCGCTGGCTTCCGCAAGCTCGAGATGCGCCGGAGGCAGGGTGTGATGCCCTGCAACCGCAACGTCTCCATCACCTACGAGATCCTGTACGCCGTCGAGGACGGCCATCGGGTCCGTGCCCACATACCCGAGTCCCCCAATGTGGGATACCGGAGAGGCCGCAGCGCGGCCGCCTTCTAGGCGGTCGGCGCACCCTGGGCCTCGCACCAGCGTGAACGCGCAGAAAGGCCGGAGAGCTCCCTTCCCACGGGGATGCTTCTCCGGCCTTTCTGTTTTCACGTTCCTGTGACAACAACGCCTGGTGACGGTTCCTGGCCCTAACACCAATGCCCACTCTATCAGTGTCGATTCATCATGTGCAATGCAGTTGGCATCCCATTCCGGCGACTATTCGAAGGTCTGTCTCGGAATCACTCGGTATCACTCGGAAGCCCGGTCGACCAGGACGCCGGACCCATCGCGATCGCTCCCGTCAGGGCCGTCAGGGCCTGATGTTCCGCTGCACGGGAGGACGCAGCGCCGAGGCGTACCACGTGTCGTGGTACACCTCCCGATCCCAGTGCTGGCCTGCTCAAGCGGCGGGTCAGGCGACCGCGGCCGAGGGAGTCTGTACCACGTGCCCGAGCGGACGTGGTACGCCGTTTCGCCTTGGTAGATCAGCGTTTTCGGCAGGTGTACCACGAGTACCACCAGATTCCGAGCGTTTACATATGTGCGCGAAGGACGCCTCCGATCGGTCATACAGCCAGTAAGAGCTCTTATCCCCATGCGCGTATATCTAGTCTTTATTTAGTGGTACAAGTGGTACAGGGGGTATATAGAGCCCGTCTGACCAGGGCCAACGCCTGTACCACGTGCAAATCTCCATGTGGTACACCCCGTTTGGAGAAGTCCTGAAATCCCCGACTGACCAGGGGAAACAGGTGTACCACGTCAAGTGGTACACCTTCCGATACCCACAGGGGGTATACCGGCTCGCTGCTGCAGCCGGATCCCAGCTCTGGAGGTTCCCGGCCGGCCGGTCGGAAGAACTCCCCGAACCCCGACCAGGGGGTTGGGCGGCTCACGCCGCCCGCGGGGGAGTGCTCGAGCACGAGAAGCCAGCGGCTCCGTGGGGCATACGCCCCCGAAACCGCTGTTTCTCATTCCAGGCCGCACGCTCTCGTCGTGTCGCCGTGGCCTCCGGGTCTCGCGCGCGACCCCTCCGAGCCCCACCCGGGACCTCTGTCGGACCGTGAGTCGGCCATCAGTCGACTCGTTGCGAAAGACCATTCGGATGGCATAGAGTCGTGAGCACGTTCCTATTCGATTACGAGACCAATCGGCTTCCCACTCATTGCCGGCAGGTACTCGACGCGATCGAGAAAGACAGCAGCATGACGACTCCTGACGACCCAACGCCCGTCTTCGACGAGGACTTCGACACCCCCTCGACCAACCCTGTCGCCGACGCCTTCACCGAGGTCATGACGTACTTCGCCGACGGCGGCGACATCGCCCCGCAAAACGAAATAGTCACGCGCGCGACCGAGGTCTACCTCCAGCTGATCGACCCGTCGGACCCGCCGGCACCGCGCCTGCTCGAGAAGCAGCTGCTCGCGATCGTGAACGGCGTCTCCAAGGCCGAGAACAGCAAGACCAAGGTGGCTGCCGAGAAGCTGCCCCTGGCCCGGCACCTGACCTACTGGCAAGTGGCGCAAATCCTGTTGAGCCTGCACCACGTGATCCGCATCGCCCCCAGCGCCAAGGACACTGACCGCGAGTACGACCTGCTGGCGATGTACCAGGCCACCGGCCCGGGCCGCGGCACGTACACCACCAGCGAGGACGACATCCGCACCACGGCACGCCCTTACAACACGCAGCTGACACTCAAGGAATTCGCCGAGGTCCTGGCAGTACTCCGCGAGGACAGCCCGCGCCGGCACCAGTGCAGCCACAGAGACCTCATCGCCGTGAACAACGGCGTGTTCCACTACGGCCGCGAGGCCCGGGACATCCATGAGGGCGGCAAGGCCTTCCACTTCGAACCCAAGTCGCTCGTACCCTTCGACCCGGCACTGGTGTTCCTGGCCAAGTGCCACATCGACTACGTCGAAGACCCGGACAACCCGGTGATCGTCCACCCTGTCGACGGCTCGGTCTGGGACATCGAGTCCTGGATCCGCGAGCTCTCCGACGAGGAGGGTATCCCCGAGCTGCTCTGGGAGGTCATCGGCGCGATCATCCGGCCGCACGTCAGCTGGGGCAAGACTGCCTGGTTCTATTCAGAACAGGGCAACAACGGCAAGGGCACGCTGTGCTCGCTCATGCGCAACCTGTGCGGGCCACGCTCGCACACCTCGATCCCGCTGAGCGACTTCGGCAAGGACTTCGCGCTCGAGCCGCTCGTGCGCGCCAACGCGATCATCGTCGACGAGAACGACGTGGGCACCTTCATCGACAAAGCGGCCAACCTGAAGGCGATCGTCACCAACGACGTCATCCAGATCAACCGGAAGTACCGGATGCCGATCGCCTACCAGTTCTTCGGCTTCATGGTCCAATGCCTCAACGAGTTCCCGCGCGTGAAGGACAAGTCCGAAAGCTTCTACCGCCGGCAGCTGTTCGTACCGTTCAACAAGAGCTTCACCGGCACGGAGCGCAAGTACATCAAGGACGACTACCTCCAGCGCCGCGAGGTCCTGGAGTACGCCCTCTGGTACGTGCTCAACCGCGCCGGCGCAGCCGACCCGGGCAACTACTACCAGCTCTCCGAGCCGGTGGCGACCAAGGACGTCCTGGCCGAGTACAAGGAGGCCAACGACCCGGTGCGCGCCTTCTGGGAAGAGTTCCGCGAGCGGCTGGTGTGGGACCTGGTGCCTTTCACCTTCACCTATGACCTCTACAAGGCCTGGTTCGCAGACGTCTCGCCCTCGGGGTCGCCGGTGAGCAACAAGCAGTTCATCACGGACCTGGTTGCGATCGTGCGGCCTGACCCGCTGTGGCACTACCCGGACAAGAACAAGAAGATCCGCCCCGGCCAGATGATGGCCACCCCCGAGACGACCATCGCCGAGTACGAGCTGAAGAAGTGGATGAACCCGCACTACAGCGGCTCGGACCCGAAAAAGAAGTCGCAGCCGGTCCTTCAGGCCAACTACCGCGGCCTGCTCCGGCACACCGGTCCCGCCGCCCAGGTGGACGCCGACGACGAGGACACCACAGGAGAGGACTGATCCGACCATGCCCACAATCGCCAGGGCCATCACCGAGCTCGCCCGGGCGGTGACCGACCTCGCCAAGCAACAAGGCAGGGCGAGCACCGCGCTGGCCGATGTCGCCCGCGAACAGCGGATCACCAACCTGATCGTCCGCTCGCAGATCAGTGCCGACCCGGAGGAGAAGCGGCGGCTCGTGGCTGAGGCCTCCAGCCGGATGGACGCCCCGCGCCGCCGCTCTCCACACAACCCGATCGACTGAAGACAAGAACGGAAAACAGGACATGACGCAGCCGCACCCGAACGAACCGAACTGGAAAGACGGATGTGCAGGAGAGGGAGTCTCACCCGGAAAGGAATGCGCCTACTGCACCGTCCAGCGTGAGCACTTCGGCTACTCCCTGGTGGGAGGTCGATGGGCCCGCGGTGCCCGGCCGGTCCCCGCGCCCGTCACAAGGAAGAAGCGCCGCCTAAGGCCATCCGCGGCAGCGCCCGGCACCCCGACCAGATAACTGCATACCCCGGCCGTGACGGCCGGTGACGACCGAAAGGCCAGACCCATGACCACCCAGCGCACCCCCGTCACAGCTGAGACCGCGCTCTTCACGTTCTACGACATCGAATCGCTGTCGAACGTCTTCACGCTGTGCGCCTACACCCCTCGGCCGGGCCGCGCCGTCCACGACCTGGAGATCTTCTTCCTGGCCGACGACCCGGCGCTGGTCGCCTCCGTCGACCCCCAGGCCCTCTACGACACCGTGATCCGCTCCAACCCGGGGCTGCCCGCGGTCAGCGTCCAGCTTTGGAACCTCGTCGGCGAACGGGGCGGCCTCCGGCTCGCCGAACTGATGGGCCTCTCGAACGCCGACCAGGTGTGCAACCACTCCGACCCAGGCGGATACCCCGCGGCGCTGCGTCCGGTCTGCGACACAGACCCCGAGTACGACCCGGCACTGCATCCGTTCCTTGCTGGCTACAACTCAATGAACTATGACACGACCATGGTCGCGCTCTACCTCAACGAGGCGTTTCCGGCCCCGGGCAGCGGTCGGCCGTTTCAGCCGACCACGGCCCGTACTCTGCGCGACCACAACGACCAGCTCTTCTCGTCCCAGCACATCGAGTACATGCCTGGCTACCTCGGCTGGGACGGGGCGGCTGCGAAGATCCGCCGCGCCATGCTTCACTCGGGCCGGCACCTGGACGTGGCCCGGCTGAACGAACTGCAGTCCAAGGTCAGCCTCAAGCGCCTGCTCGGGATGCTCGGCCGCCAGATCAAGGAATCCGAGAAGCTCAGCCATGACACGAGCATCGAGGCGGTAGAGGATCTCTATGAGCTGCTGGCCTACAACGTCTCGGACTGCCTTGGTCTGGCCCAGATGTTCCGGCATCCGGCGTACGCGAGCAACTTCGATCTCAAGGCCGCTCTGCTCGCCCAGTTCACCGAAACGGTGTTCACCAAGAACGGTGCGGTGCGCAAGGACCGGCTGGCGGTCGACTCCTCATCGGCAAAGTTCGTGGGCCGCATCCTCGCACCCTACGCCTCACTGGATGACATCGAGGCGGTGTCCTTCGTATATCCGCACCCCGAGGTCGCTAAAGAACGCGGGATCGAGCCGGTCAACGTGCTCGACGAGTGCGTGCGCTTCTTCGAGGAGAACGTCGCGCCCGACCCGGCCACCCACTCCGAAGTGACTGCAGCCCAGCGCGAGGCCCACCGGCAGTTCCTGCAAGTCGTGGCGTACTACCGCTCGATCGAGGGGCAGAACTTCAACGACTCCGGGGAGTACCGCGACAAGTTCAGCCTTCCGGCCCGGTCTCTGCGCGATGTGCCCAAGACCCCGAACAACGTGCCGTATTTCCGGGCGGACGCCTCGCCGTCGTCCTGCTTCGCCACGTTCTCCACCGGCGGCATCCATGGGGCCGAAGCCGACCTGTCGGTGTTCAACGCCGAGAAGGTCGAGCACAACGATCAGACCATGATGCTCATCCGGGCAGCGCAGGCCTTCCCGGACGCAAAGGACTTCGTGGCCGAGGCCAAGCGTCAGCACGCCATGCTCCGCCTGCCCGACGGCACCTTCGTCGACAAGCGGCTGGTCCTGCTGGGTTCGGACCCGGAGAAGGTCAAGTACCGCAAGCCGAAGAAGGACGACCCTGACCAGGCCGGGCAGCTCGCCCGCGCCCAGGCCCAGGTGCCTGACCCGGCGGACCTGTTGACCACCCAGCGGCCCGAGGCAGAGGCGCTGAACGTCGTCCTGCCCGACGGCGGTGTCCTGGAAGGCAAGGTGGTACTCGCCAACAGCACGGCCTCCAATGCCACCTACCGCGATGAGCCGGCCAAGAAGAAGCCGGAGCTGTTCATCGCCAAGGAAGACGGCTCCGACAAGCTGCACCCGAAGTTCGCACGCACCTCGGCTGGCCTGGTGATCCACGAGGACTTCACCAGCTACTACCCGAACCTGCTGCGCAACATGCGGGCGTTCTGGAACCCCGAGCTGGGTGAGGACCGCTACGCGAAGATCTTCTTCGACAAAGAGCGCTACGGCCAGGAGATCAAGGGGCTGAAGAAGCAGCTGGCGCAGCTTCCGGGCGACAGCCCTGAAGCTGCGCGGCTGAAGGTTCAGATCGCCGGGCTCGGCGTGCTGCGCAACGGCACGAAGCTGATCCTCAACTCGGCCTCGGGCGCAGGCGACGCAAGTCACCGGACGCCGATCCGGATGAACAACCGCATCATCTCGATGCGCATCCTTGGTCAGCTGTTCAGCTGGCGGATCGGACAGGCCCAGACCCTGGCCGGGGCGCGGATCATCTCCACCAACACCGACGGCCTCTACTCGGTCGTCGGCGGCGAGAACGGATTCGACGAAGCGACCAACAACCGGGTGCTGGCCGAGCAGCAGGAGGCCATCGGCGTCGACATCGAACCTGAGCTGATGTTCCTCATCAGCAAGGACTCGAACAACCGCCTGGAGCTGGAGGCCCCGGAGCCGGGGCGGTCCGTGGCAGACAGTCCGATCATCGCCGCCGGTGGCGGCACGCTGGCCTGCCACGCGGGCCCGACTCCGACGAAGTCGCTGGCCCACCCGGCCGTGATCGACTTCGCCCTGGCCCGCTACCTGCAGACGGTGGCGAGCAGGGGAGAGTCGGCGATCGCGGAGCCCTTCGACCTGATGCTGGGCCGGAAGGTGATCGAAGAGGCGGTCTTGGAGGACGACCCGATCCGGTCGCTCCTGTTGTTCCAGAACGTCATCGCGGCCTCCCGCGGCTCGATCACCTACCCCTTCTCGGCTGCACCCATCGACCCCGCCGTGGGTGTGAAGTACAGCGAGCAGGGTCACGTGACCAACGTCCGCGACCCGCAGGTGCTGCAGATGGTCAACCGGGTGTTCATCGTCCGCGAGGGCACTGAGAACGCCCGGAGCCTGCTCAACGCCGGTGCCTGGAAGGTCACCGCGGCCAGCCAGGCCAAGCGCCGCGAGGAGGACATCGGCCGGACCAAGCGCGACCCGGTCGCGCTGGAGGTGCTGCGCCATCACGGCTGGGCCCGCTCCCGCGCCGAGGCCAGCATGTCGGACGGGCTCGCCGTGCTCCCGGACGACCAGGACGTCGTGGTGCGGCGCATTAACGCCATCGACCCAACCTGGTCGATGGTCGTCGTCAACGACGACCTGCAGCAGCTGCCGGCCGACCGGATCGAGCGGCTCATCGCCTCGCTGGACCTGGACACCTACGTCCGGATGCTCGAGGAGACGTTCACCAAGAACTGGATGAACGAGGCCGCCTGAGCCGATCGACCACAGCCCGCACAAGGGGGCCGCGCACGCCGCGGCCCCCTTGTTCAACTCTGTGCACCATTGCGAATGGTTCCGCACAGATCATTCACTTCGAGTCATAATTGAGTACGAAAGGTAATTCAGACTCGACACGACACGACCACGAGAGGCCATCATGTCCCAGTCAACACTCCCTGTCCGCTCCACTGACCCGGAGACCTCCTACGCCGCCGCCGTGAAGGCCGCGCTCGGCGCATCCCGCGTCCGTCCCATCGTGCTCGACATCGTCCGCGAGAAGGGCCCGCTCACCCACGACGAGCTCATCGCCGCTTACCACGACCGCGTCGTCACCAGCCTCGGCGAGGTGCCGCGCTCCTCGGACTCCGACATCCGCACCCGGCTCAAGGAGCTCGCCCACCAGGGCCTGGTGACCGTCGCCGACATCGACGGCTTCTCCAACTACGGCAATGCGGCCAAGCGCTGGGTCGTAGTCGACCCTGACGACCCGAGCTTCGTCTACGACCCGGACGCCATCGCTGCCTACATCGACGACGAGGACATCGTCGGCTTCGGGCACTTCCTTGACGGCGACGCCTCCGACGCTGCCGGGACCGACGAGGACTGAGGCCCCATGCCGAGGAAGAAGAACCAGCGGGAGAAGGCCGTCGAGCAGTACCTGCTCAGGCAGTGCCGCCGGCACGGTCTGTTCTGCCTGAAGTTCGTGTCCCCGGCCCGCGGGGGCGTCCCCGACCGAATCGTCCTCACGCCCACCGGCACGGTCTTCGTCGAGGTCAAGCGACCCGGCGGAGACCTCGAGAAGCGCCAGCGCGTCATGTACGCCAAGATGCGCCGTTTCGGTGCCGAGATCCACGTCGTGGATGACGAGCAGGCCGTCGACGCCTTCATCACCCACGTGCTCGGTTACCGCCGGATCGAGAGCCAGCAGAAAGCAGCATCATGACCGCAACAGCCACGGCCGCGGGCCCGGAGACAGCCGCCCGCGACTACGAAACGAAAGACTCGGGATCACGCAGGGTCACCGCCTCCGGCATGCAGCGCGAGGTGAAGACAGGCCAGCCCCGCTTCGACCTGCTCGTACCGCTTCAGGTGCCCTACCAGGACCAGCTGCTCACAAGGACGGCCGCGCTCGTGGAGCGTGGAGCGCGCAAGTACGACTCGCGCGACTGGGAGCAGGCCAGCACTGCCGCAGAGATGGAGGAGTTCCGCGCCAGCGCCTTCCGCCACCTCATGCAGTGGATGTGCGGCGAAGACGATGAGGACCACGCGGCTGCCGTGGTGTTCAACCTCCTGGCCGCGGAAAGCACCCGGACGGTGATCGCCCGCGGTGACGCCGGAACCCCGGAGGCCGCCCGATGAGCGGCCGCGTCACCAAGGGCAACGGCCAGGCCACCTCGGCCTTCCGCCAGCTCACCCGGGCCGACCTGGGCACCTTCGATCGCGAGGCCACGGAGCTCGTGCTCGAAGCAATGCGGGCCGGCTGCGTTGGGCGTGTCTCGTCCCGGGGCCACGCCATCCTGCGCAACAATGCCGGCGGATCCGTCTCGGTGCCGCGCAACATGACCTCACCCAACCGCACGGCGCAGAACGCCCGTGCCGACATGAAACGGCTGCTCGGCGGGCACAGGGCCGATCATGCAGTATCCGCCGCAGACCGCAGGCCACGCGGGAAACGGCAGATGACCGTCGCGGTGGCCTTCGTGGAGCACCCAGCCGCCTTCTCCCGCTGGTTCGACGCCCAGCCCGAGGGCCTGCCTGCGGACCAGCTCATCGAGGTCTCGTTCGACGGGGCCGGGGAGCCGGCCTTCCAGACCGTGCCCGTCGACGTGCCCGCACAGCCCGATGCGCCGGAACAAGACCAGCCGGAGCCCGCGACGGCCCGGCCCACCCGCCGCCGGGGACACCTGATGATCGCGCCCGAGCCCGGGCAGGAAGCAGAGGACGACATGACCGCCGAGGCCAAGGAAGATTTGCCGTTTGCGACGCCCATACCCGATGCGGCCGTCGGGGATGCCTCTGCCGAAGCGGTGCTTGAGCGCGTACGCACCGCGCTGGGTGAGGACCCGAGTGTCACCGCCCTGCAGCGCAGGATCGTCGGGCTGGAGGCAGAGCTCGCCGCCCAGACACGCCGGGCCGATGACGCCGAGGTCCGCCTGGCCCTTATCCGCGAGGCATTCCATGCCTGATCCCGACTACCGACAACCCACGAGAGGAGGCCGCACACCATGACCACGACCATCGCACCACCGCAGCCGTCACCCGCGCCCATCGTGCTCAAGCCCTACCAGCAGCAGATCCACGACTTCCTCGTGAGCCGCCCCTTCGCCGGAGCCTGGCTTGGTGTCGGAGCCGGGAAGACGCTTTCGACCCTCAGCGTCCTGCAGACAGTCCGGCCGATGGGCCACATCCTCGTCGTCGCACCGATCGCGATCGCTCGCTCGACCTGGCTAGACGAGATCGACAAATGGGGATTCCCGATCCGAACCAAGTCGCTCATCGTCAACGAGAACGACCGGAAGCTGCCCAAGGAGAAGCGACTGGAACGCTTTCGGGAAGTCTTCTCCGACCCGCCGACGATGTACTTCGTCAACCAGGAGTTGCTGACCCAGCCCTCCCAGGGTTCGCGTCTGCTCCAGCTGACCGGCGACCCCACCGGCGATGCCATCGCCGCCGGGATCTCACCGGAGGCCGTGCGGCTGCGCGGCCTCATCGAGACGATCGGACCAATGGCCCAGGAGCAGCTGATCGGACACTTCCTGCAGCTGGCTGCCGGGCAGTCCGGAACCAAAGTCCCCACCAAGACCGCTGTCAAGGAGGCGATCAGCGAGCTCGTCACCCGCGGTGCGCTGGAGCGCGAGAGCCACGACTGTCGCAGCTGCGGCGGCGACGGCTGCGCGCAGTGCCGCTACGGCCTGGTCGACCAGATGCCGATCCAGTCCATCAACGGACAGGACACCCTCATCTGGCCGTTTCAGACGGTAATCATCGACGAGTCACAGGGCTTCAAGTCCCACAGCAGCGCCCGGTTCAAGGCCTTGAAAGCGGTCCGCCCGGCCATCACGCGGCTCATCGAGCTGACCGGCACGCCGAGCCCGAACGGGCTGCACGACCTGTGGAGCCAGATCTCCCTGCTCGACCAGGGCGAGGCCCTGGGCCGGACCATCACGGAGTTCCGCAACCGGTGGTTCATCCCGAAGATGGTGCCTGGCACCACCACCCCGGCGAAGTGGATCCCAACCCCGAACGCCGAGGCTGAGATCCATGAGGCCATCAGGCACCTGGTGATGAGCGCGCAGAACACCAACCTCAACCTGCCGGGCCTGACGATCCAGGACGCCAACGTCACCCTCCCGCCGGACCTCATGCAGGCCTACAAGGAGTTCAGGCGCGACCTCGTGCTCGACGTCGTGAAGACCTACCAGTACGAGGACGGCAAGCTCACCCAGAGCGTTGAGTCGATCGTCGCCGAGAACCAGGCGGTCCTCACCAGCAAACTGATGCAGTTCGCCTCGGGGACGCTCTACACGGCCGACCCGGAGGACCCGGCGACCAAGGGCCAGTACGAAGTTATCCACGACAAGAAGCTCGAAATGGCGGAGTACCTGGTGCGCAACAGTGGGGGAGACCCCGTGCTGGTCGCGTACCACTTCCGCTCTGACCTGGAGCAGCTGATGGCGCGCTTCAAGAAGGCGGGCATCGACGCGCAGGTCTTTGACGGCTCGCGGGAGATGGTCCGCCGGTGGAACGCCAAGCAGATCCAGGTGATGCTGCTGCACCCCGCGGCGGCCGGCCACGGCCTGAACCTGCAGGACGGCGGCTCGACGATGATCTGGTACACGCTGCCGTTCTCGCTCGAGCACTACCTGCAGACCAACGGCCGTCTCTACCGCACGGGGCAGACCAAGCCCGTGGTGATCCACCGGATTATCACCAAGGGCACTCAGGACGAGCGGATGCCCGGAGTCCTGGCAGAGAAGCAGCAGGTCCAGGACGACCTCATCTCGGCTGTGTCCGGCGAGGAGGCGATCCTCGTCGCCCTCGAGGAGGAGATCCAGGACGACCTCAACGACCTGTGGGTCTCCGAACGGGTCTGACCAACCCATTCCGAACCGCGGAGCGCCAGCCACACGCCGGCGCTCCGCGGCGCACCACCCCGACCCCAGTGCCACCCGGCCCGAGGAGGACTGATCCATGAATGACCCGAAGCACCAGGCCTGGCCCGACGGAGCGCGCGTGCGCTTCACCGCCGAGGCCAGGGAAGCCATGCAGGCGCGGCCCGGAACGAAGCCGCTGCGCGCACCGGCCCTCGGGCCGAACACGGACTACACGATCGACAACACCGACGACGGCCTGCACGACGTCGGGCTGCGCGAGACCGGGGAACGCTACGGCGTGCTCTGGCTCCAGAGCGCAGAGCACGAACCCGTCGACCCCGACGTCGCGCTGCTCGAGGAGCTCTTCGACCGCGAGCTGCCGGCCAGCTTCGACCCCGCCCGGGGGACAAGGAGCGTCACTCGCCATCACGGAGCAGGGATGGCCACAGCCGGAGCCCGGCCCGCCACGACCGTAGTTCCGCGCGGCAACTGGATGCAGACCTACACGGGTCGCCGGTTCTACCCGCTGGACCCGCGGCCCGAGGACGTGGACATCGCCGACATCGCACACGCGCTGTCCATGCAGTGCCGCTACAACGGCCACGTCCGCCGGTTCATGTCCGTCGCCGAGCACTGCGTACTCCTCTCGCGAATCGTCGCCCCGGAGCATGCGCTCTGGGCGTTGCTGCACGACGCGACAGAGGCATACGTGGGCGACATGGTCCGCCCGCTGAAGCTTCACATGCCGGAGTACCGGGCCGTCGAGGACGGCGTCATGGTCGCCATCGCCCAGAAGTTCAGCATCGACCCCGCCATGCCCGCCGAGGTGAAGCACGCCGACTCGCGGATCCTGCTCGACGAGCGCGCGGCGCTGCTGGGCGAGCCGGCGGGGGACTGGGAGGTTCCAGGTCAGCCCTTCGGGATCGAGATCCAGGCCTGGAGCCCGGATGCTGCCGAGCTCGAGTACCGCCTGCGCTTCGCCGAGCTGACTGGAGACCCGGCCGGTCTGCCCGTCGGGCTGTGCGGAGACCGGGAGGACCACCTGCCCCACACCCACCGCAGCGCCTCGCTTGGCGGGCTCTGGTGCTCCGCTGACCAGGACTCCCGCCTCCCCTGGGCCGCCGAACGTCGGCAGACCCAACCCGGAAACGCAGGAGAACAGCCCCATGGCTGAGACCAGGATGACCGGGACGGAACGCATCGCAGCTGGTTCATGACCGACCGGTGACCGGCACCCTGCGGGTGCTGGTCACGGGAGGGCACAGCGTCGGGGTCGGCAGGGCCGACCCGGGTGCCGGGGCAGTGATGTCGGGGGTCGGGTCCCGGCCCGGTCCCCCCTCATTGCCACGACACCACAACGAGAAGGAGCGAGTCCCATGGCTGAGCAGCCCATCTACCGGCTCCCGCCTGCGGGCTGGTCGGACTTCGGCGCACACATAGACCAGCCGGAGGGCCGCCTCGAGTTCTCGGCCGAGACCGGCGAGGACGGGATGCCGCTCTGGGAGTGGCCCATCGACATCCGTCACGACGACCAGGAGGTCTCGCCATGAAGGCGTACAGCACGCAGACCGAACGCACCTACGATTCCTGGGAGGACCTGGTGGCCGAGGAGGCCAACGGCTACGGCGTCGTGGTGATGATGCAGGCCAAGAGCCTGAAGTCCGCCAGCCCCCAGACCTACTCGCGCCTGATTGGGCCGTTCGACGACCAGAAGAAGGCCCGGAACAAGGCCGCAGCCGTTCGCCGCGCCTGGAAACGCGCCAAGGACCGCGACCCCCGTATCCAGCTGCTGGGCGTCTCGGTCGAGCCCATCTGGCCCGACCTGCGCTTCGGCACCAGGAACTGAGACCTAATTCCACAACCAGCGCCACGGGCGCGCTGTCGGGGCCGACGCTCCGCAGACCATCAACGACACGACCGACGAGGACATCCGCCATGACCATGACGACCACCGCCCGCCCCGCACCTCCACGCCTGCAGGACCCGCTCGACGCCGTGATGCGCAGCTGCCTGCGCGATGACGCAGTCTGGGCCGAGGTCACCACCACGCCGGCCGGCCTCAACCAAACCGAGCACTGGCTGAAGACCACCGCCTCAAGCATCGACCAGCAGCTCTCATTCCGCCAGGACGACGCCGAGATCTGGCGGCTGTCCCCGCCGGATCACAGCACACAGCTGATCGAGTTCCTCGAGTGGCGCAAGGGCGCGCTCTACCTCAAGAGCCTCTGCGAGAAGCGCCTCATCGACATCAAGCGCCTGCGGACCGCCGACGAGGAGCGCGCCGAGGAGATGAAGGTCCTGCTGGTCCGCCTGGAGCAAGCCGTCGTCGCCCACGAGGGCGAGCTGATCGGAGACGAGGACCTGTACGGAGCCCTCGACCGGATCTCGCTTCCCGGCGCGGACGCGCCGACCCTGCGGGAGTACCTCCAGTTCCGCGACGGCTCGAAGGACTGACCCAGACCACACGACCGCAGCCTCGCCGCGGCCGGGTCCCTGTGGGACGGCGGCGCGACGGGGCTCCTCGATCCCGGGCCAAGCGGCCCGGCGGAAAGAACCGCATGACGCCCCAGACCACCACGACCACCGCAGAAGAGCTCGTCCCTGAGATCGAGCAGACCCTGCTCGATTCGCGGGCGTACCGTGCCCTGCACGAACGCCGTGGGGTGCACGAGCACTCCGAGCCGACGGAGCTGAGCGACCACGAGCGCACCGTGATGCTCGACGTCACCCTGGCGCTGCTCATCCGGCATCGGCTGCCCATCGACGCCGACCGCGCCGCGAAGGCGGTGGCCGCCGCGCAGACCGCCGATGCCCGCACGTGGGCGGCTGGCTGCGCCCGCCACATCGCCCGCGTGGCGGAGGAGAAGAACCCATGAGCCGAAAGCGCAGGCAGCACTACTCCACCGAGGGCTTCCGGCCGTCGGCGAATCCCGAACAGGCGCACTGGATGCGGGAACTCCGCAAGTCCAGTGCGACGCAGCGGCACACCCCCAAGCCCCGCAAGGGCACCCGCCGCGAGCGGGAGCGACAGGCGATCCGCGACCAGCAGCGACACCGAGGAGACCACCCATGACCGACAACAACCGAGGGCCCGCAACCGGAATCGCGCTCGACGCAGAGTCACTGCGCGCCGAGCTGCGGGAGGCCCCGGAGGCCCACGGACTCGATCCGGAGCAGGCGGCGGAGATCGCAGCGCTCCCGGACGGACAGATCAACAGCTGGATACACGAGCTCGCCGCGCGCGACGACGCCTTCTGGGCGCTTTACGACGGGCTCCGCCGGCGCACCATCGCCCATCTCGCCGAGATGCACAGCACAGCCAAGGACGTGGAGCCGTGAACGCGCCCCTGCCCGACTGGTGGGTCGACGCGACGCCGGACGGCAAGCGCGCCAAGCACCCCGGCAAGCACGAGGTCTACGTCTACGGCCAGCAGCGCGCAGACGGCATGGCGTGCATCGGGTGCAGCTGGCAGCACAGCACGGTCATGTCGACACCAGCAGCCATCGCCCGGCACGACGCCGACCAGCACCTCGAGCACGACCACGGGCTCTGGGTGCCCATCCATCGCGGCCCCCTCGCGGGCACCTGCCCGTGCGGGAAGCCCGGGCTGTACGCCGACTCGGTGCTGCGG
Organism: Arthrobacter sp. NPDC080031; assembly: GCF_040702485.1. Classification (NCBI taxonomy): domain Bacteria; kingdom Bacillati; phylum Actinomycetota; class Actinomycetes; order Micrococcales; family Micrococcaceae; genus Arthrobacter; species Arthrobacter sp. NPDC080031. Next base: position 95,099 of record NZ_JBFBLA010000011.1, on the reverse strand, counting down.
ACCAATGTCCGCGCAGTCCTCCAGCAGGCGCAGCCGTGGAGCCCGACACCGGACCAGCTGGCGGACCTGCTCGTCGGCGCGCTCGTGCCCGACCACGGCATCCTCGTAGCCTTTACAGCCGAGCAGCAGACCGAGTCCGACTGGGAGCTGGGCTACAGCGCCTCGTACACCGACCTCGCTGCCCCCGAAGTGCTCGGCCACCGCCTGAGCGAGCGGGAGCTCGCCGAGCTGTACTTCCAGATCGAGGCCATGGGTGGACTCGGCGAGGAACCCGCCCGGCAGCTGCGCGAGCGTGTGGCCCAGCCCGGACTGTTCGACCTGGAGCCCGACGTCTGAGAGCCAGGGCCTCCACACCACAACGACCCCAGCAGGGGAGAGAAGGAAACCAAGTCCCATGACCCCCACCACGATCGGCGACCTGCCCCGGACCGCCCACACCGCGCCGAAAATCACCATCTACGGGCCGGCGGAGTGCCCCAACTGCGACAAGGCCAAGAGCCTGTTCGATCGGCAGCAGCCCGCGATGCAGTACACCAAAATCGACATCGAGCAGGGCGATGAAAACCACCGCCACATCACCGAAGACCTCGGATACGCCCAGGCACCCGTGATCGTCGTCAAGCTGGCCTCCGGCCGCACTGTCCACTGGGGCGGGCACCGCCAGGACATGCTCACCGCCCTCGTCCGGCTGTGCACCAAGGGCATCGTCCCGGAGGACCGGAAGGCGGCGTCCTGATGGCAGCGGCGCAGCAGCGCCTCGGCCTCAGCATCACCGCCCGGCAGGCCGACATCCTGCTCGACACGCTCGTCGACAAATCCGTCGAGACGGACCACTACCTGCTGTCCTATCCCAAGGACGAGCCCGACAAGACCGACACCTGCTGCGACGCGCACCTGGCCCGGTTCGAGCAGCGCGCACTCCAGCGCAAGGCGCTGCTCGAACGGAAAGCAGAGGTACAGCACCTCATCGCGCTCATCGAGGCGATCCGGCCGGCGTTCGAGGCCTCCGGGTCCTCCCCGGTAAGCACCACGGCCGTGGACCTGTCCGGCGTGACGCTCGTCTACCGGGACACGGCAGGCAAGACGCACGAGCAGCCGCTGGCCGACATCGGATCCGCCGGGACCCTCATCGACCCCGACAGCGGAGACGACCTCGAGCTCATCGCCGCGCTGGTCGCAGCAGACCCCACCCGAACCAAAACCCAGGGAGCAACCCCATGAGCCTGCGCATTGACAGCCTTGCCGACGTCGTCCGCGGAGCTGTGTCCGGCGGCGACACCACCCGGGAAGACTTCGAGCGTGCGCTCGACCAGGTCTTCCCCCGGGATCAGCTCGACCCGTTTGAGGGCACCGGCAGCGAGGAGTACCTCGTCGGATGGACGATCGACCAGGATGCTGCATCGCCCGCTGAGGCCGCTAGCAAGGTCTGGCGGGAGGTCTTCCAGCGCGGACCATGGCAGCCCAGTGCTGACGAGGGCTGCGTCTTCACGATCTCTCGTGGGGGCCAGCGTGTCGAGATTGACCTCAGCGACGAACACTTCGCGCACCTTTTCAGTGACTAAAAGGAACAGCGGGAGCAGCGCGCGGCGCAGCCGCCCCGGAGTACAGGACGGAAGCCTCGCGCACAGAGCCCCGGAGGAATGGGATCCTCCGGGGCTCTGTGCCCGCACACCCCGAGAACGAAGTACCGACACACGCACGACAACTTCTAGGAGGAGCCACGGTGCACGCACAGCAGAACACCCGCCTCCCGGCCGCACCGTCATGAGCGGCGAGGACCCCGACGAGAAGTGGCGCAGGGATGCCCTGTGCGCAGAAACAGACCCCGACGCGTTCTTCCCGGAGAAGGGCGGCAACACCACCGACGCCAAGAAGGTCTGTGCCCAGTGCGGGGTGCGCGCACAGTGCCTGGATTACGCGTTGAGCGCCGACGAGCGCTTCGGCATCTGGGGCGGACTCAGCACCGCCGAACGCGACCGCCTTATCAAGACTTCACCGGTGGCACACCGTAGCGCCGCCCAGGCGCAAAAGCAGGAACGCGACACCCTCATCGTCGCGATGGCCGGCAGGGGGATCGACCCCCGGACCATCGCCGACATGGCCGAGGTCACCGACCGCACCGTCTACCGGGTGCTCGCCCGGCACAAGGAGCGGGAGGACGCCGTCTCCGCCTGAGCGCAGCACCGTCAATTGAAAGGACTGCCATGCCACTGTTCCCGCGCCGCTTCGGGCAGCAGAACCTGCTGCCCGCGGCACAGAGCGAAGAAGCCCGGGTCGAGGCCGAGATCGCCCGCCTCGAACCAAAGAAGGAGTAGACCATGAGTGCCATCCAACCCCTGGCCGCCCGCATGCGGCCCACCTCCCTCGACCAGGTCGTGGGCCAGGAGCACCTGGTCTTTCCCGGCTCGCCGCTCGAGCTGCTCGCCCAGGGCGAGGGTGCGACCTCTGTCCTGCTTTGGGGTCCGCCCGGCGTCGGCAAGACCACCATCGCCTCGGTGATCGCCCGCCAGACCAGCCGCCGCTTCGTCGAGCTCTCTGCGACCAGCGCCGGCGTAGCCGATGTCCGCAAAACGCTCGCCGGAGCCCAGAAGGCCCTCGACGACGACCTCCAGCCGCTCGTGTTCATTGACGAGATCCACCGCTTCTCCAAGGCGCAGCAGGACGTCCTCCTGCCCGCCGTGGAGGCCGGGGTCATCTCGCTCATCGGCGCGACCACCGAGAACCCGAGCTTCTCGGTCAACTCGGCACTGGTCTCGCGCTCAATCCTGCTGGTCCTACGCCCTGTGGAGGACGGCGAGGTCGTGAACCTGCTCTCGCGTGCCCTAGAGGAGGACCCGGTCCTCTCAGCCACCGGGATCGGGTTCGCCGACCCCGCGCTGCAGATCATTGCAGGGCTGTCCAGCGGCGACGTCCGCCAGGCGCTGAACCGGCTGGAGACCGCTGTCGCAACTGCGCAGGCCGCAGGCAAGAGCGTCGTCGACCGCGAGGTGCTGGAGCAGGTCACCGGCGCTGCGCTGCAGCGTTACGACCGCGATGGCGACCAGCACTACGACGTCGTCAGCGCATTCATCAAGAGCATGAGAGGCAGCGACCCGGATGCGGCCCTGCACTGGCTGGCCCGGATGATCGAGGCGGGGGAGGACCCGAGGTTCATCGCACGGCGCTTGGTGGTGCACGCCTCCGAGGACGTCGGCATGGCCGACCCCTCGGTGCTGGGCATCGCAGTGGCCGCCGCCCAGGCAGTCCAGCTGATCGGTATGCCCGAGGCGCGGCTCAACCTCGCTCAGGCAACTGTCGCAATCGCCACGGCCCCCAAGTCGCCGGCCGTCATCCGCGGCATCGACCAGGCGCTGGAAGACGTCCGGCGCGGCCGGACCGGGAGCGTGCCGGTGCACCTGCGCGACGCGCACTACCCGGGCGCGAAGGGCCTCGGGCACGGCCAGGGCTACCTCTACCCGCACGACCACGAGCACGGCGTCGTGGCCCAGCAATACCTGCCCGACCGGGCCCTCGGCACCCAGTACTACAGGCCAACCGCCAATGGTTTCGAGCAAACGGTCGCCAACCGCCTGGCGGGAATCCGCCGGATCACTGACGAAATGGGAGAGCAGCCATGAGCGCCAACCACATGCCGCCCGCGCTGGGAGCCATCCTGGCCGACCACGACCGCGGACCGGAGTACGCCCTCGTCAAGTGCATCGGCGACGACTTTACCTGCAGTGCCAGGGAGCGCGTCGAGCGCAGCGCACACACGACCGACGAAGAGATCACTGCCGTGCTCGCCGGGCGCGGGTGGTCCGTCGGGCCAACACTCTGCCCGCAGCACAGGAGAGGATCGGACCAGGAAGGATCGACTTACCATGACTGACCGGACTCCTGACCCCCGCGGGAGCCTCGACGAGCGGCTGTCGAGGGAGCTGGGCATCGACGTGACAGCCGTCGAGGCCCACGCCCGGCTGCGCCTGGACCTGCTGCGCATGCAGCGGGGGCAGCCCGGGCAGTTGGGATATGTCCTGCTCAACCGCCGGCACCATCCGAATGCGGCCGTGGTCTTCGCCTCGCCGGACGAGGCCCGTCGGGCGAGGGGGTCCCACACGCTCATCGACTCGCTCTGCAAGGAGGACTGCCTCGACACTTCTGTCCCGGATCCTGCCACCCTCTCCGACCTTGCCTCACGCGAGGTCATACTGCCCTGACACGGGTGTCGGCGCGACTTCTACAGTGGAACAGATTCCACTAGGATCACATATTGAACCGATTCGCACGAAGCGCGCGCCGGAGACCGGCGACCTTTCGCAAGGAGCGCTGCGTACCAGCGCCGCCAGTGTCTCCGTTCCCTTGCACACGTACCAACGATCGATAGGTTCCCTTGAATGAACGACCAGGAAGTGCGCCGCGGCGCTGGCGTCTACAATAAGCCGATCCTCGAGATCTACGACTTTGTGGTCGTCCGGCTCTCCAACTCATTGGCCTGGCGCTGCCCAAGCGTACTGATGTTGGCCCAGTACGACCGCCTCCTTGGACGCCGCCACCTGGACGTCGGGCCCGGCACGGGCTGGTATCTCGCAAACGCGCAGATGCGCGAGGACGCAGACGTCGTGCTGATGGATCTCAACTCCAACAGCCTCGACAGCGCCTCCGCCAGGATCGTCGGCGTCACACACAGCCGTCTGGTCGCCAACGTGCTCGAACCCCTCCCGGAAGACATCGGCCTGTTCGACTCAATCGGCGTGAACTACCTGTTCCACTGCGTCCCCGGCACCTGGGCCGACAAGGGCGCAGCCTTCGGCCATCTTGCCGAGAGGCTCGCTGACGACGGAGTTCTGTTCGGTGCGACCATCCTGGGCAGCGGCGTACGGCACAACCTTGGAGGCAAGGGCCTCATGGCGCTCTACAACCGGCTCGGGATCTTCCACAACCGCCAGGATGACGCCGAGGGCCTACGGGCAGCGCTGGAAGGTGCCTTCCGGGAAGTCCAGGTCAACGTCGTGGGAACCGTCGCGGTGTTCAGCGCGCGCGAACCACGCCGCTGAAGGAGAAAACTCCCGAGCGCCTAAAGATCCAGCCGGAGCACCGCATCCCGTCCCTGCACGCCGGAGCGCACACCCAGGACCGTCATCCCGATGGATTGGACCGAACCGTCGCTCCGGCGCAGGTCCACCTGCATGTACCGTGAGTTCTCGGTGTCCTCCGCAGCGGCACGAATGAAGGCCTGCACCTCGCCGCAGTTGTCGACTGTGAACTGGCCCAGACCGCCGACATGGCGGAAGCCGCCCTCGCGCCACGAGGTCGAGGTCATCAGCAGTTCCAAGGTCTCGACGTCGACAACGGCCATCGGCTCGCGCGTCAGTGACATGACACCCCGCAGTACGTCGTCCACACGCCCGGCCTTGACGTCCCGCACGAACGCCATGTCATGGAATGAATCCGGCACCTCGTAGCTGAAGCCCTGGATCAGGATCTTCTCATCGCCCGGCTTGACGGGCACGATCTGGCCGACCAGCCGCAGGTGCCTGCGTCCCCGCGATTCGGAGCCGTACCCGGTGACCACGTCGTAGGTCAGGCAGCGGATGGTGCCCGTAACGCCCATCTCGCCCACGCCGGTCAGGCCTTCCTGAATACCGTCCCGGACCAAGCTGTTGACGCGCATCTGATCCGACTTGCTGATGAGTTCGTTGGCCCATTCGCCTGCCTGCCAGTAACCCCGGCTTTGCTGGTCCACGCCGGGCTCCACCGCATAAATGTCGTAAAGCGCCCGGTCCCAGTAGGTGCGTCGCTGCTGTGTGGGCTGGAGGTTTCCGTCCAGCTCGATCTCCCACTCCCAGCCGCCCACCAAAGGCCGCTCCGGGATGGCCGCCCCCGCCGGCAACACGAGGGCGAATGCGCCGACGACGCTTCCGGAGCGGGGTGACAGTTTGGGCTGCACGACCACGAACCACTCCTGGCCGTCGTGCAACACCTTCTCCGCGATGCCTGTCTTGGTCCGGTAAACCTGGGCGAGCCTGTCCTCCTCCAGCAGCAGTTCCCTCGGGATCCGTCGCATCTGCTTTCTGGCCGAACTTGGACCGCAGGGTTGGCCGCCGACCAGCACAAGCTGCTTGCCGTCCTGGCCGCAAAACAGGCCCCATGATCCAACGTCGAAATATGCTCCCACAGGCTAGACGCCTCCTAATACCGGGATCATTGATGCCGGGCCTGTCGACCCGCCGATGGGACGGGTTGCGCCGATCACCCGTGCGCTGCCCTCAGGCTGTCGTGCTTGAGACACTTCCGTCACGCTGATCCCCGCCATGCGATAATATCCTTTACAACCAAGTTACGAGACTCGAACCCCTTCGTTGGCAAACGACTGGCGGTGTCTCTTTTCTCTTCATTACAGAGGATCGCTGATGCCTGCCTTCATTTCGACTCTTGTCGAGCCTATCCGGCTCTTCGCGCACCTGCGCCGGTCCTCCGGCCGTCACGGTAACCAGCCTGCGCGCTGCGACCCGGACCGCCATCAGTTCGACGCATTCGACTGGCCGTCTGAGACCACCCTCGAGGCCCTCGGCAAAGCCATCGCCGCAGCATGCGGCCTCGGGATCGTGATCCGGCCCATCCCTGACGAAATGCGCCACCACGAGGTCAGCGGCCTCACCACTGTAATCGGACGAGTAGCCCACGTTTTCTACGACCCCGAACTCCCGCCCCTCAACAAGGAGCAGACGATCCTTCACGAGTACGCCCACATCCTGCACGGCGACGTCCGTGCCGACACCGACTGCACGCACTTGCGCAGCATGTTCGACGATCCGGTGGAGAAGCGCGCCGAGACAACCGGCATGCGACTGATGGAGGCCCTGCACCGTCGGCGGCGGACATCCGAGGAGCAGAGCGAGGTGCTCGCCTTCCTGTCCGGATCAAACGAGGACGGTGAGATCTGATGACTGAGATCATCATTGTCGGTATCACCATGGGCCTGATCATCATCGTCTCCGCCCTGTACCAAGGACGCCGACGCCGGGTCAACCTTCTCAGGGTCACCTGTGTCGCGCTCTTCATCGCCACGGTCTGCCGCGGCATGGAGCCTCCCTTAGACGGACCTGCCGTCGACCTCCTCAAGCGCCTTGCCATCCTGACCGCCCAGGTATCCGTGGTGCTGCTCATCCTCATGTTCCGCGCGACTCCGCTTTCACGACGTGCAAACCGGTTCATCTACCTCTTCGCCGGGATCATCGCCCTGGGCGAGGCCGTGCTGGTGTGGTTCATCCCCGTCCATACCGACGGCACCATCTACGACCGGGTCGACATCGACGCCGCCCTTGCCCACAGCCAGGCCTGGGCACTGATCTCCTACAACTTCCTGTACCTCTCTGCATTCGCCGCGGCAACGGCCGTAGTTGCCGTCGGCTGTTGGCGGACCATGACGCAGAAGAACCAACCCTTCTCCGCCCGCCTTCCGGTTGCATTCGTCTTTACGGGGGCCATCGGATCTGCCCTGTTTATCGGCTCATCACTCCTGGACCTCTTTGGCAGTCCGGTCGTCGGCGGAACTGAACTGAGGACACAGCTCCTCGTCACCGTTGTCAGCTTCTTCTTCCTGGGACTCGCAACAGGGGTCATCCGCCGCATCAGCATAGAAACGCAGGTGAGGGTCGCGCTTCGCCTCGCGCACGAGGTCGTCGTACCTCTGTGGCGAACGACCACCACTCTTCACCCCGACGTAAAGCTTCCGCCTGAAGACCGGCAGGGGTTCGATCAGCTGATGACGCTCTCAAGGCTCACCATCGAAACCCACGACGCGCTCAGACTCATCCGCGAGGACCACGACCCCGCACTGGAACCCCTGCACAGGCAGCACCCCGAGGATCCGCACCTGTCGGCGGGGCTGGTGCGCCATCTCAGCGGCGAGAACGCCGTTCCCAGCCTCGGGTGGTTCACACTCGCCCTGAGCCGGCTCCGCACGCTCAAGCTGAAAGACGACGAAACCCTGGCCGCCTCTGTGCAGAGCCTCTACGAAATCCGTGTTGCGATGAGTGCCATGAATGGGACGGACGGGCGATGACCGGGAACGGGACGAAAATCCGCATCCCCGCGGCCGGCGATCCTGCGACCCGGGCCGCCCGGATCCTCAGTGACGTGTTCGCGCCCGCTGTGTCCGTGTTCCTCATCTGCGTCCTCTGCGGCGTCACAGGCCACCCGCATACATGGGTTGGTCTCGGATGGGGCATCCTGATCGGCTCTTTCTGCGCAGTGATCCCGACAGCAACCATCCATGTCGCCGTGCGGCGCGAGCAGCTCACCGATCGACACGTCACCCGGCGCGATCAGCGCTGGTGGGTCTTCCTGGTTTGCGTGGCGTCTGTGCTTGGAGGCATGGCAACGGCGGTGCTGCTGGACGCACCGCGCCCGCTGCTGTGGATCCTGCCGACGATGGTCGCCGGGCTCGTCCTTGCCGGGGGAGTGACCCTCCTGGGACCAAAAGTCTCCATGCACGCGTTCTGCTTCACCTCCCTCGTCGTCCTCGCGGCGATGCGTCTCTCGCCCTGGTGGCTGCTTGCCCTCCCAACCCTGCTGCCCGTGGTCGCCTTCGCCCGGCTGAAGCTAAAGCACCACACACGCCTCGAGCTCGCATTCGGATCCGGCCTGGCGGCCGCCGTGATGCTCGGAGCCAGTGCGTACATGCCCACCGCCGGCTAGGACTGCCCGCCGCTCCGGCGCAGCGGGAAATGTGCCGATGCCACCGCATTGGAAGATCTTCCACTAGTATGAAGGTGTCGTCGCGTGCACCGTTCGCCTCGATGACTTCATGTCTGAAATCACGAGGAGGATCCAGCTCCGTGACCATCGCCCAGCGACTAGAACGCTTGTTCGCGGAGACGGCGGGACCACACGGTCGCCCCGTCACCCTGCAGGAAATCGTCCAGAGAATGGAGCAGCGCGGCATCTCCTCGATGTCGCTCAGCTACCTGCAGCAACTGCGCAAGGGGGAGGCCCACAATCCCCGCCTGCAGCACCTCCGAGCCCTGGCCGACGCCTTCGACGTCCCCCTGTCCTACTTCCTGGAGGAGAACGAGCCAGACAGCGCCACCGAGCAGGAGCTGACCCCGCAGGAGCGCACCATCGCCCTGCGTGTGCACGGGCTCAGCGACGGCGCACTGGCCAGCATCCGGGCCATTGTGGAACTGGCGCGCAAGAGCGAGCAGCTCGACGAGCCTCCCAAGAGCCCTGATTCCGCTCAAGACTGATCCCGCCGCGGGGTCCCACCACCCTGCGGACGTCTTCCTCGTGCCGGCGTTTTGGTATTTGAGTGGAATCTTTTCCACTCCTGTGGCAGGATGGGAACCATAGCCCGGCGATTCCGTACATCGTGATGTCCCGCCGGACTAAGGTGGTCACGCCCGTGAAGGAGCATCAGATGGTCGATATGCAGCCCCCCTCCGACGAGTTCCGCGGATTCGACGAGGCCCGGTCGATCATGTGGTGCTACGAAGCCCGCTCACGCACCTATGCCCGTCTGAGCCAGACGAACTTTCTCGCCAACGACCCCGTGGCCGCCGTGCATGTCGAGAACACCTCCCGCGCCGACCGCGTCTTTCTCACCGCCTTCGACCGCTCCGGCGGGCTGCTGTTCGGCGACACGCTTTACATCGACGACCCGACACAGCGGCTCGACGTCACACCCGAGTTCGACCACGACTTCACCGGTATGACCGTCGCCTCTGGCTCCGAACTTGAGGAAGCCGTCGAACGCGAGAACGGCTGGGTGGTCAACCTGGATGCCCTGCGCGACTACGACCCGCTGGAGGACCGCCGGACCACGCAGCGCGCGGTGCTCCTGGCGCACCTCGGAGACATGATGGCCAGCGGCCAGGCCCGGGGTTTCCTGTTTGACAAGCACGACGCTGCCGAGGATCCCGGTGAGGCCGACACCGACGCCGCCTGAGCGCGGCGCAGCACTTCTTCCGGCGCTCGATCGACCCCGCCCGGCTTCGGCCGAGGCGGGTCTTTTGCTTCCCTGGGGAACCGGTGGAAAAGACCGTGGACCGGCTCACGCCGGTCCCGGGGGTCGTTCCGTGGTGGTCGCAGCCGCGCGGTGCGCGGCGCGGCCACCGTTACCGAATCGTCTGTTCTTGAGAGCCACGACCCACAGGAGTAGCCCATGACCGTCCCTCTCCGCGCAGCCCAGCTGCCCGTCAAGTACGAACGGGCCGAAGGCTCCGCCCGGCACGGCCGGACCATCTACGAAGTCGCCGGCTCCGGGCTCTACCAGGTGACTGCGGCCAGGGAAGAGTTCGCCGTCTCGACACTCACGCAGTCGGGATGGACGGAGCTGATCGCGCTCGACGAAGGCGACGGGGTCTCGAACGTCCTGGAGGCGATGCAGATCTGGCTGGACATCCAGACCCCGTCGCCCCCGGCCGGCGACAGCGCCGCAGGGCAAGGCGGCGGTGCCGATGACTGACCCGACCGGAACGATGGCAAGCCTCACCGAGAAGGCCGCAGCCGCTGTCGTCACCTCCCGGGGCCTCACCCATGAGGACGGGGAGTCCGCCCTCGCAGCCCTCGGCTGGGCCCAGGGCGCGGCGATCACCCACGAGGACGCGTTCCGGGCCTTCACCCGGGCCCTGATCGACGAACTCGGCGTGCCGGACCTCCTCGCCGCCAAGATCGAGCTGCTCGCCGAGTACAAGCTCGACTACCCCCAGGACTACGCGCCGGACGACGTCGCCCGCATGCAGGCCGAGCTAGCGCGGCTGCGATCGCTGCAGCAGATGCTTGCAGGACCTGCCGACTGACCGTTTCCGGACACAGCAAGAGGCCCGGACTGCGCTGAAGGTCGGCGCAGTCCGGGCCCCAGGCCTGCTCTCACGCCGTGGGCGGGATGAGCAGCGAGGCCCCGGCGTAGATGAGATTCGGATCCTGGATCCGGTTCTTCTCGACCAGGGCCCCGATCGGCACTCCGGTCTCCGCCGAGATCTCCGTGAGGGTGTCACCCCACTGGATCACATACACCCGCGGCTGTGGCTTCGGCTCGGGGACCTGCGCCGGCTTGTCCTCGTCGCCCTTGCCCGACGCTGAGGTGCCCGAACCCTGGCCGTCCGCAGAGCTGCCGTTACCGGCCTTGGCCTCGAAGGCGTCCGGGACCCCGTTGCGGTCCCGGTCCGGCAAGGTCACCGTCACGGTGCCCTCCTCGTGCTGGGAAGCTGCCGCCGCATCGCTCGCCGGGCTCCGGTCAGCAGTGAGGAGCTGCGTCGCGCCCCAGCCGGCGAACAGCAGCGCGCCACCGGCCATGATCCCGGCCGCCAGCACCGGTCCACCGCCATAGCCCAGGGGCCCAAGCCGGTCCCGCCGCTGCACCGCCACCCGGGCCGGGGGAGCCGCATCAGCGACCTTCTCCTCGGGCCTGTGCATCGTATCCGTCATCCCTGTCCCTCTCTATCCAGTTCACCATTTGTGACCATTCGAGTCCTCATGCACATTCTACTCGTAGCCCAGTGCATCTTGATAGAATAGGAGAAGGGATAGACGAGTCATAGACCAGTCCGACGGGCCGCCACGAACCACCGAATCACTCAACAGAAGGAACCCACCACCATGGCCAACTACTCCATCTCCGCCAACCAGCTCACCGAGGGCACCAGCGTTTTCATCCGCGGCAAGCTCGCCTTCGCCCGGCTGACCAGCCTCATCGAGGGTGCTGCCCTCGCCGCCAGCGACCAGCGCAAGGTCCAGAACGGCATGAGCCCCGTGGGCAAGCCGCACACCACGGCGACGATCACCGAGGCCGAGGTGCAGTTCGCCGACCCGGCGAACCCCACGGTCGAGGAGCAGTTCGTCTCCGAGCGCCGCTACACCTCGAAGAAGAACCCAGCCTCGGGCGCGAACTACTCGATCGACTCCAAGGGCACGAACCTGCCGATCATCGCGATCCCGTCCGAGAAGGGTGATGGCACCTACGACCAGGACACCTCCGGCCAGGAGCTGGCACAGGGACTGGACGTGACGCTCGTGCTCCGCGTCTACAAGCCGAAGAACTTCGCCAACCGCGGCCTGTCGCTCGACCAGGTGATTGTGCACGAGACCCCGCGCTACTACAACGCCGGCGGCGTCGCCAGCGGGGAGCTCGCGGCCCGCGGCATCGTCTTCAACGCCCCGCCCCGCGCGGTCCAGGCCCAGCCGGGCTCGGGCTCCGCCGTCGGCAACGGCGAGGAGCCGGTCGCCACCGAGGTCGAGGACGGCTTGTCCTTCCCGGCCCCGCAGCCCGCCGTCGCGGCTCCGGTCCCCGCCCAGACCCACGCGCAGGTCCTGACCGAACCGGTCGCGGTGACTCCGCAGGCGGCCCCTGCCGTGGCTCCGGTTGCCGCCCCGGTCCCCGCGGTGCAGCCGCAGCAGGAGACGCCCGAGCAGAAGCTCGCCCGCCTCGAGCGTGAGAACGCCGAGTTGAAGAACGCGGGCTCCGCCGTGGGTGCTCCCGCCGGCCAGGGCCCATGGGGCGGCTCCGGCGATGCCCAGCAGGCCGGCATCACCTACCAGGGCTGATACAAGGCCGATCCGACCGACCGAACCCCCAGACGAGACCCCCGTGCAGGCATCCATGCCGTACGGGGGTCTCGTCTTTCAGGGCCGGGGTGCAACCCGGCCCTGTTTTCATCCGCTCCCGACAAGAAGGCATTGATGTGACCGCCGTCGATCCCCGCGCGATCTTCCCCAGCTTCTATGACAACCCCGCGATTCGCGCCCTGGCGACCGCCTGCCGCTGGACCATCTCCGGCCGGCTCGGCGAGCTCGACGACGAGGACTCCGGCCGCAAGGCACCGATCGATGTGCGGCACCTGCTCGACGGCTGCAATCCGGGCTGCCGCCACGCAGGCCCCCTGCGCGGAGCTTTCGCCCTGGACGCGACCTGCCTGCTCACCCTCGACCAGATGGCCGACACACTGCCGAACGCGGCGAACGCTGCCTTCTACCTGCAGGCCCCCTCCGACGGTCTGATCGTGATCGACGTCGAACCCGGTTGCCCGCCGGACGTGGCAGCAGACATCCTGCGCCTGCCCGGAATCCTGTACTCGGAGCTGTCGATGTCGGGCCGGGGCTTCCACCTGGTCGCCCCGCTGCCCGCCAACCTCCACGACTTCCCGATCGCCGCTGACAAGCGCGTCCTGCGCGAGGAGCATGGCTGGTACGAGATCCTCCTGGACCATTGGTGCACGTTCACCCGCAACCCAGTGCCGCAGCGGATCGTCGAACACGTTGCGGCGCGACCAGCCTCCGACCGGTTCTCTTCGGTGGCGGACCTGTATGCAGACCTCGCCGCCAAGGCCAAGCCGAGCATCAGCATCCCCTCGACCGCCGTCGGCACCGACGGCGAAATGCCCGACATCCCGTACGCCGAGGCCATCGTCGAGCAGACACTCGCCGGCTCCCGCGACCGGCTGAAGACGCCCGAGGACTTCGACAACGACCGCTCCCGCTGGGAGTTCTCCGTCCTGGGTGTCCTCTACACCGGCATGCAGCTGCCGTTGCGCACCTACAGGTCCTTCGGCGCGCAGTTCTCCTCCGGTGACGAGGCCTGGCTGCTGTACAAGACCTCGCTGGCGGTGATCGAGCCGCGGCCCAAGCACGCCCAGATGCGCAACGGCAGGCCGTTCCTGCTGGACCGTGCCGCTGCCCTGGTGGCGGCACGGGAAGCCTCCGCCGAGGCGGGGTGAACCTTCGGGGGTTGCCCATCGGTTTGGCGGTGGAACAAGGACTGGATCGGGCGGAGCCCGATCGGGGATGGGGAGGCGGTGGGCTTCTGAGCCCGACCGCCCCCGTCACCGGGCCTTGTGGCCCTGCTTCCGACATGTCCCGTACGGCGCTCAGCCCTGCCGTGGGTCCGTCTCCCGTCTCACCTGCTCACAGCTCACCCACGACCAGAAAGACATTCCCATGAAGTTCAACGACACCCTGACGACTCTGATCCAGCAGTCCCTCGAGGTCGGGGCCACGCCCGCGCTCATGGGCGAGCCCGGCATCGGCAAGTCCTCCTTCGTCGAGGCCCTCGCCTACTCGATGGGCACCAAAGCCTTCGTCCTGCCCTGCAACCAGCTCGCCGACAAGGCCGACCTCACCGGCGCGCGCCTGGTGCCCTACGAGAAGACCGACGGGACACAGTCCTACAAGCAGGTTTTTTACCCACACCAGGTCATCCAGGAGTGCATCGACTACGCGCTGGAGAACCCGCGCGAGTGGCCGATCCTCTTCCTCGACGAGATCAACCGCACGACCTCCGACGTAACCTCCGGCGCGCTCACCCTGGTGACCCTGCGGCGCATGGGACACATCGAACTGCCGGAGAACGTCCGCCTCATCGTGGCGGGCAACGACAAGGGCAACGTCACGACTCTCGACGAGGCCTCGCTGTCGCGCTTCGCGATCTTCCACGTCGAGCCCGATGCGACGACCCTCATGTCCGTCCTCGGTGACGCGCTCAACCCCTGGGTGAAGAAAGTCCTCACCCAGCACCCCGGACTCATCTTCCAGAAGTCGACACCGAACTCCATCGTGGCCGACGGCCGCGATGACGACGATGACGACGGCAACGTCACCATGGCCGAGCTGTTCGACGGCGGCGAGGAGATGAACCAGCTCACCACGCCGCGCACCATCGACCACCTCTCGCGGTGGCTGAACCGCGTCGACCGCCAGGAGCTGGCAAGCCACCTGGCGACCCCGGTCCAGATCGGCGGCCGCGACACCTCGCTGCTCAACGAGGCGATCGAGGCCTTCACCGGCGACACCATGTTCACCACCCAGCTTGTGGCGGTCATCGCCGAAGACCTCGCATCGAACTCGGGCGGCCCGGCACACAACCGCGTCAACGTGCCCAAGCCGAACTGCTACGCGACCCTGAAGTCCGCGGGCACGGTCACCGACCTCGCCGCGCAGATCTCGGGCCTGACCCAGAACGAGGTCTCCGGCTCGCTGCTCTACGCGATGAAGGAGAAGGAGGACAACTCGCGCCTCATCGAGCAGCTGGCGCAGGCCGCCGTCCAGATTGAGCCGGAGCACACGCGCACCCTGTTCGAGCTGGTGACCACCGGGCAGTTCGACCGGCAGAACCTGGAGGCCTTCCTCGAGGTCGACTCGCCGATCGTGGCCGCGGTCAAGCCGTCCCTGTCGGCCTTCCTCTGAGCCGACCCGGCACTGGGCGGCGGGGGACGCCACCGGCTCCGTTCCGGAGCGTCCCCCGCCATCCCACAACACCCGTCGCCTCAGACCGCATTAGGAGACCACGATGACGATCACCGTCACGAACCAGAAGCCGGCGGTGCTCGACGCCCTGCACACGATCTCGTGCACGGGCGACTACGACCCCATGCCGGCCATCCAGAAGGTCCTGGTCGACCCGCTGCTGGAGCCGCTGAACCCCAGCGCTCCGGCGAGCATCGTCGACGGCTCGGGCCACGACATCACCGGCGACGTCCTGGACATCGTCATGCGCTGCCTCGGCGAGACGATGGACCCGGCCGCCGAGAAGAACGCCAAGGCGCTGCTCGGGCAGACCATGGTCAGCTATGACCAGGGCACGCCCCTGCCGGTGGGCGAACTGTTCGCTGTCCAGGCCGGGCAGCAGAACAAGTGGCCCGCGCCGTCAGCCCGGGTGATCTACACCGCCCAGAATGACGTCATCCCCGCGGCCAAGGGTCTGCTCGCAGGCTCCGCCAACGAGAGCGCCTTCTTCGCCTCCGTCGCCTACACCTACCACCCGAATACCCTCGGGTTCTGGTTCCAGTCCTCTGCCGCGTTCGACGGCTTCAAGATCTGGCTGAGCCAGCAGGTGCAAACGATGGCCGGCGCGAACGCGATGCCGGCGGACACCCTCCGGCTGCTGAACGACTTCGCGAACCTCTCGCTCAAGGGGCTGACCGAATCGCTGCTGCTGCGCAAGGACGACTCCGACGGCAACGACGAGTTCTCTTTCGCCCGGCTGGTCATCCGCATGCTGATGACTTACGTCGACCAGCAGCGCAAGGCCGCCTCAACAGGCGCGGCCGCCCTCGACACCGGCATCATGCCGTTTACCGTCGGGGAGCTGTTCTGCCCGCGGTCGCTGGTCCTGGTCAACGTCGAGGCCCACGCCCGCGCCACCGCCACGAAGGTAACGGGGGAGTGGAACCTCATCAACCAGTCCCTCGCCTCGCCCGTGAAAGTCGTCTCCAACGCCGCGCTGTCCAAGCTGACCTCGCTCCCGCGAGCAGCTGCCAGGGCCGCTGCCATGGGCGCACGGCAGCAGCCGGGACAGCCGGGCTCGCGCTCGGCCCAGGTGAAGTTCCGCAAGGCCCCGCCCACGAAGCTGGACCTGTTCAAGGACATCACCCGGGTGCTCAAGCGCATGGGCAAGGTCAACAAGTCCCAGAACGTCTACCGGACGACGAAGACGACCTTCCTCAAGGCCAATCGCCGCAACCCGGACGACTTCAACAAGCCGGGCCGGATCACCTCGGTGCAGTACATGCCCGACCTGCACGTCTTCATCGACACCTCCGGGTCGATCTCCGAGGAGAACTACCAGGAGGCGGTGCTGATGCTCATCCGGATCGCCAAGAAGCTCAACGTCAACCTGTACTTCAACTCCTTCAGTCACATGCTCTCCGAGGAGACGCTGCTGAAGGTCGAGAACAAGTCGACGCGGCAGATCTGGCAGGAGTTCCGGAAGGTGCCCAAGGTCACCGGCGGCACCGAGTTCAAGCAGGTGTGGGACTACATCAACGCCTCCACGGTGCGCAAGCGCCGGCTGTCGCTGATGATCACCGACTTCGAGTGGTCTCCGCCCTCGAGGCGCGAGGAGCACCCGCCGAACGTCTACTACGCCCCGTGCTCGGCCATGGACTGGAAGTACATGGTCCGTTCCGCCGAGGCGTACGCGAACGGCATGCAGCACATCGACCCGAGCATCCGGCAGAAGCTGCTGGGCATGGTCCTCTGATCCTGCTCCCGGCCACAGGGGAGACGCCGACCGGCCGAGCCGGCCGGCGTCTCCTCCTCCCTCAGACCTACCCATAACCCTGCCGGGAATCCCGGCGCGCCCACCCAGCGCGCCGCCCGGCGAACCACACCGAAGGAGGGACCCGCGATGGGCCTCAACAACTTCACGTCGGGCTCCGACGACGACACGAACAGCGGCGGCACGCCTCCGAGCTTCCCGCCCATGGGCGGCATCCCCAGCCAGGGCGGCCAGTCCGACGACGCCGTCAAGGAGCTTCTCGTCGACTACAACGAGAAGTTCAAGAACGCCGACCCGACGATGTTCCGCGACGCGCTCATCGAGCAGGTCCTCTCCTTCCTGATCAGCCGAAACAAGCCGAATGTGCTCCTGAAGGGCTCCGCGGGCGTTGGTAAGACCCGGATCGTCGAGGACATCGCCCGCCGGATCGCCCTGGGCGACACCCTCATCCCCGACCAGCTCAAGGGCTTCACCGTCTACGAGCTGCCCATCACCAACCTCGTCGCCGGCTCCGGCATCGTCGGGCAGCTGGAGGAGAAGGTCCAGGCCGTCATCGACTTCGCCTCAGACCCCAAGAACAAGGTCATCCTGTTCATGGACGAGATCCACCAGATCACCGGTGGATCCACCTCCCACACCGACTCGGTGCTACGAAAGGTCTCGCAGGTGCTCAAGCCTGCCCTGGCCCGCGGCGACATGCGCGTCATCGGTGCCACCACCTCCACCGAGTCCCGGGCCTTCGACGACGACCCTGCCTTCGCGCGGCGCTTCACCCCGCTCATCGTCGACGAACTGACCGTCGAGCAGACCCTCACAGTGCTCGGCAGTGTCCGTCCGGGCCTGGTGGCGCACTACCGCCACCAGATCGCGGTCTCTGACGACGTCCTGGCGGAGACGGTCCGGATCGCGGAGGAGAACTCCCGTGCCGGGCAGCACCGCCCCGACAGCGCCATCACGCTGCTGGACCGGGCGATGGCCGACCGTGTGCTGGAGCAGAAGAAGCTCATCGTCCAGGCCGAGGCAGCCGGAGACACTGCACTCGTAAACACCCTGCGGTCGATCCCGCAAGTGCCGCTGACTACCAAGCGCGTCCTGGACGTGGCCAAGCGTCTGATGACCGGAAACGCCCAGCGCCCGGAGTTCGACGTCGCAACCCTCCGGGCGACCCTGCTGGGCCGCCTGCGCGGACAGGACGACGTGCTCCAGAAGCTCGTGGACCGCCTGGCCCGCGAGGAGCTGGACCTGTTCCCGACGTCGACCCCGACAACCTGGATGCTCGCCGGAGCCTCGGGCGTGGGCAAGACCGAGACCGCGAAGATCATTGCGGAGCAGATGACCGGCACCGAGCCGATCATCCTAAACATGACGGAGTTCCACACTCCCTCGGACACCGCGAAGATCGTCGGGGCACCTCCCGGCTACGTGGGCTCGGACTCCAACCGCGAGCTGCCGTTCGACACGCTCGAGTCCAACCCCCACCGGGTGATCCTGCTCGACGAGTTCGAGAAGGCGGACAAAGCCGTGCAGCGGCTGTTCCTCTCGGCCTTCGACGAGGGCTACATCCGCAACGCCCACGGCAAGGTGCTGGACTTCTCCAAGGCGCTGGTGATCTGCACGACCAACGCCGCGCGGGAAGCCTTGAACCGCAAGCCGGTCGGCTTCGGCTCGGCCCCGCCGGCGGTCTCCCACCGGTCCCTGACCAAGGAGCTGGCTCAGTTCTTCGACGCAGAGCTGCTCGGGCGGTTCTCACTCGTCGTGGGTTTCAACCCGGTTGACGAGCAGGCCTACCGGGAGATCCTCGCGGCGGAGTACAGCCGCCAGCGCGAACGGATCCTGGACGCCAGGCCCCGCCTGGGCCAGACACTGCCCGCGTCGATTCCCGACGACGAGCTGCGTGCCGTCGCCGAGGAAACCTACGTCGACTCCCAGGGTGCGCGTCCGGCCGGCAAGGCCGTGCGCGTGTGGATCGAGGACCGGCTGCTCGCCGCCCAGGCTGCGTCGGCTGCGTCGACTGCATTCATCCCACCCGCTGCCGCCGTCTCCGACGAGCCGGAGGCGCTGGCCGTCGATTGATCCCGGCACCACACTGCGTTCGAGCGCCCCTGTCCCGGATACCCGGGGTGGGGGCGCTCGTGCGTGCGCGTACCGCGTTCGAACACAGGAAGAAGGACGTCACTGCCATGACCACCACGACCACCACCGCCGTCGGCACAGTCCGTGCGGCACAGCCCGAAGACAGGAGCGAGCAGATCTGCGACGACGCACTGCTGCTGGTCTCCGCCCACTCGGCGGACGCGGCCGACTGCCGTGATCTCGCACTCATGCTCGGCCTTGTCGAGGTGGACCCCTCCGGGTCCGTCACCAAGGCCAATCCCTGGAACGCCGACTGAAGGTGCTTCCCGCCGGGCCTACCCAAGAGGTGAGCCTGCGATTGACCGCCGCGCGCATGGGTAGCGCGCGGTGTCCGGGTCCGCGGGGCTGACGCCGCCGCGCCCGGATTCAGGGGCCTCACGGCCCCTGACGGGTGGGTTGAGAGGAGCGCGGGAGGGCTCGTCGCCAGAGGCGAGCCCTCCCGCTCTCATGCCCGCGCCCGTGACCCAAGCGCTCGTCACGAGCATTCGACTGACCATTTGTCTCCTGTGAGAATGGTCTATGCGGCTTCCATTCGACAAACCCTCTCGACCCGCCTACTGATTCGTTCGAAGAAAGACGACACCATGCCTATTCTGCTTGATGACATCGACCTTTCCGCAGCCGCCGTCGCTGCCCAGAAGACCGTCGACCCGAAGTTCTTCTCCTCGCGCCTGACCGGGTCCGGCAAGAAGACCGGCCTGCTCAATGAGAGCCTGCGGCCGATCAACACTGCGACCAACACCGCCTACGCGGTTGACCGCGACATCGAGGTCAAGCAGAGCTCGACCCACCACGACATCACCACCGCGCTGGTGCCGCTGGCCCCGATCACGCGCCGCTCCCTGCTCTCGGGCGGGTCGTTCACGCTGCCGGTACCGCATGTCGATGACCGCTTCGAGCTCGACATCGCCACGCCGACCAATTCCTGGGACGTGCACTTCGACATGACCCCCCAGGCCCTGACCGTGTACGAGGACAAGTCCGGCGACAAGATCCGCCGTGACCTGGTGATCCAGTACCGCCTGGAGCTCTACTTCCTCAAGCAGGGCTTGGCCCAGCCCGAGCGCGCCGTATCGGTGTCCCGCTCCATCGGCTACGGCAACCACGACGCGGCGGTGTTCCTGCAGTGGGACACCAGCCCCGCAGAGAATGCCCGCGACGTCATCGAGGATGTGCTCTCGGCCGCAGGGTTGAGTGCCACCAACCTCGACAAGCTCGCCGACTGGATGGACGAGTACCCGATCTACGAGCGCATCACGCGCCTGGCCCAGATCTGGGACTCCGAGGCCATCTCGGACGCCGTCTGCCAGTACGTGCAGGACATGCCGGCCAGCCCCACCGAGGAGCAGCTGAACATGCTCGCGGTGCAGCTGCGCTACCTGGAGAACTACAACGTCCCGCTGGAGGCCTACCGCCGGATCCACCAGCAGCTGGACAGCACGTTCTCCGCGCCGATCGCGGCGAAGCTGTCCAAGCAGAACCTCAGCCTGCTGATGAACCACACCCTCGACCACCTGGAGCGCATGAAGGGCCAGCTCATCACGCCGCCCCAGCCGGCCACGGCCCCGGTCTTCCCGCCGCACCTGTCCAAGCAGCAGCTCGACGCGCTCAGCACGCACGAGCCGCTCGTGATGACGCAGGCCGGCGCGGGCACAGGCAAGTCGACCGTGATCCTCGAGCGCATCAAGTACCTCGAGACCTGCGGGGTGCCCGCCAGCGACATCACCGTCCTGTCGTTCACCAACGCCGCCGCCGACAACATCACGGAGAAGAACCCGAACGTCGGCTCGATGACGATCGCCAAGATGATCATCGACATCTATTCGATGAACCACCCGACCCACAAGGTCTCGGCCATCGACACGATCATCAACTCGATCGACATCTTCTACCCGAACAGCCAGTTCGCGGCGACGTTCCGACACCGCCTGCTGGAGGTCGACCAGAACAAGACCGGCGCGTTCACGGCCCTGAACACCTTCGTCGAGAACCACTTCGACGAGGTGATCGCGCTTCTCGACCGCATCGAGCAGACCTCGCTGGAGCTGCAGATCATCATCTGCTACCAGAAGATCGATGACATGTCCGAGCCTGCCCACGTGCAGAGCAAGTACCTGATCATCGACGAGGTCCAGGACAACTCGGTCTTCGAGTTCATCTACGTGCTGAAGTACATCACCAAGCACGCCCAGTCGCTGTTCATCGTCGGCGACGCCAGCCAGACGCTGTACGAGTTCCGCTCGGCCAACCCGAGGGCGCTCAACACGCTGGAGGGCTCGGGGGTCTTCGCGACCTTCCGGCTCACGACGAATTACCGGAGCAACCAGGAGATTCTCGACTTCGCGAACGTCGTGCTTGGCGGTCTGGAGACCAACCAGTTCGCCAACATTCAGCTGCAGGCCAACTCGCTGGCGGTGCCCACGGCCGACTCCTTCCAGGAGAAGGTCACCCTCAACTACCACGAGGTGGCCCGCCTGACCGGCTTCATCGCCAACGACCTGCAGCCGCTCGTGCGCAACACGGTGATCCCGGAGTACGTTCAGGCCTGCCTGGACCGCGGCGAGCAGGTGGCCTTCCTGGCCTACGCCCGCCGTGAGGTGGCGCTGATCCAGGAAGTGCTCGAGAAGGCCTACCCGAACAAGCACGTGGCCTCGCTCGTCAGCGACCGCGTCTACGCCACGGACATCTTCTCGAAGTACATCAAGTTCTTCTGGAACGACGTCCTGCAGGTGCAGCCGGCCAACGCCTCGTTCGTGGTCTCCCAGGGGATCAAGGACAACATGGGCAAGCTGACGAAGAATGCCGGAGACGTCAACGTCGAGAAGGCAATCCTGCGCACCATCTCCGAGTGGTGGGTCGAGAACAGCGCCGCGATCAACGGCTGGGTGGCCCTGTGCAACCAGGGCAGCCTGCCTACGAACGTGTTCTTTGACCGGCTCCGCGACAACCTCCTGTCCTTCGAGATCACGCGCAACCAGCAGAAGCTGAACGTGAACAAGCAGAAGAACCAGGAGCGCAAGCGGAAGAACCTCGAGTCCAAGGCCGATCTCGTCGTCTCGACGATCCACGGTGCCAAGGGCCTCGAGTTCGACAACGTCGTCGTCCTCTACAAGGAGGACGCGAAGATGACCCAGGACACCAAGCGGATGTTCTACGTCGCGTTCACACGCGCCATGAAGAGCCAGTACGTGCTCTCCTACGGCACAGCGAAGAACCCGCCGATCCAGAGCAGCTACGAGCAGATCGTCAACGCCCTCACCGAGCGTGACGAGAAGAACGCGCAGCGCGCTGCGGGCATCGACCCGACCTTTCTGGTCGACGACGAGGACGCCGGTACCGCCGGCGACCAGCAGCAGATCGCAGAGGCCGTCTGACCGACGGCACCGGCGCGGGCGCTCCACCTCCACGAGAGGTCCGGAGCGCCCGCGCCTCCTGCTTCCCATCCCACACACACAGTCAATGCAGCTTCGAAGGAGCACGCCATGACCGCCACTGGAATCCAGGCCGGCTCAGAGGAGCTCGTGCCGGGCCCCGACAGCGCCTACGACCTGGTCATCTGCCACGACGACCGGATCGTCTTCCACGACCACTACCCCTCGCCAGCGTTCCGGCTGCGCATGTGCGCGCAGCTGCTGACCGCCTCGGACGTCGTCCTGGGCGCAATCGACGCCTCCGCCGCGAACGAAGTGCACGAGCTGTACCAGGCCAGCTCCGGGCAGTGGGAGAGCGCCCCGGACAGCGTGGTCAACGCCATCGCCAAGCTCTGCCGCCGATGGGGCGTCCAGGTCTACGTGAGCACGACCCGCAAGAAGACCGAGGCTCCCGCCGCACTCTATTCGGTGATCACCGAATACGGCCCCGGACAGACCGTCGCCGAGCACTTCACCTCCAGAGACGCCCGCCGGGCCAGCCTCATCGAGCGTGCCGACATGTTCTTCAGCTCCCGCGGCAGCATCCCCGAGCGGGTGCTGGCCGATGAGCAGCGCCTCGCCGCGCTCGTGGGTGCGTTTCTCATGCCCGCCACCGTGCTCCTCACCGAGGCCGTGCTCGACGAGGCCGACGGCCACTACAAGCCCTCCGGCCGGCCACTGCCGATCCTCTGAGCCCCGCCCGGGCGGACGGCCCCGACCACAACCCTGACCAGCAGACCCGGAAGGGACCCGCCATGTCCGCACCTGACACCGTCAAGCCCCAGAACCCGTACGCCCGCACGTACGCCGACTTTCTCGCCCAGACCCGGGAGCACGTCCTCGTCGTTCTGCACGACGAGGACCTCTACCGCCACTTCAGGATCCAAGCCCCAGGGACCCGCATGTGGTCCTGGGACGTCACTACCTGGCCCGGCCACCTGGCCACCAGCGGCGACATCGCCGACGGCTACATGTTCACCCGAGAACCCGACATGATCGGGTTCTTCGCGTCGGCCGGCAAGAGCGAGGGCTACTACTCCGACGGTGCGCCAAGCATCGACTTCCGCTACTGGGCCGAGAAACTCTGCGGCGGCCGCTCCCGCGAAGTAAAGCAGTACGACCCGGATCTCTTCATCCAGCTGGTGCGGGAGCACCTCGAAGAAAGCGACGGGCTCGGCACCGAGGCCCAGGAGGTCCACCATCAACAGTTGGCGCTGCTGGCGCGCCTGCACGAACTGCGCGGCCTTGACGGGGACGCACAGTTGGCGCTCTTCGAGGCCCACTGGACCGCCCAGGAGCACCTCGCGGCCACCGGCACCGTGCTGAACCACGAGCGCCGGAACGCGGCCGCTGCCGCGCGTGCTGCCCTCTGGAGCACCGACGGCATCCCCGACGAGAAGTTCGACCGGCTCACAGAGGAACACAACTGGATGGAGCTCGCCGACATCGAGGTCCCACGACATTCCCCTGCCGAGCGGCGCATGAAAATCATCGAAGACGCCAGCTGGCACGCCGACAGTGAGTCGGAGGCCCACAAATGGCTGGCTGAGCACGAGGACACCGTCGGCTCCGACACCTGGGAGTGGGACCTGCGCGACTGGGACATCCACTTCCTGTTCACCTGCTACTGCATCGACCTGGCCGTGCGCCTCTACCGCGAGCACGCCGCCGCGAAGACACAGCAATCCGCAGCCTGAGCCGACCCCACCCACATCCCGACCCAAGGAGAACCCATGAGCGCCGATATGCTCACCGCGGCCATCGCCGTCCCGGCCGACCGTACCAAGCCGATCGACTTCGAACGTGGCCGCCTGATGGTCGAGGAGACCGCGGGCCCTGAATCGTTCCGGTTCGACGACCCCGAGTCCCAGCTCGAGGAGCTGGTCGAGGACTTCGACCCCGACGTGCACCTGGACGCCGAGGGCGAGCCGACCCCGGAGGTCATCAAGCGCGTCGGCCGCAGGATCATCGACGAGCTCGAAGAGGCGCTGGACTCCAGCGACACGGACACCATCGAGGTCGCCGGCTACCGGTTGTACCTCTCCGGCGGACTCTCCTCGGGCGATTCCCCCACCGACGCCGCCGACGCGATCTGGCACGCCCACCACCTGCCGGTGACCGTCCTGCTTGCCATGGAATTCATCCCCGACTGCCGCAGGCCGCTGTCCCGGACCAACGGCAACCCCGGACCTGTGACCGACACCGACATCGTCGACGCCATTGCCCTCGGCCTCGGCACCAAGCCGGAGTGGTCCGGTGCCGACGAACTGGAGTGGATCGCCAACGCGATCGGCTCCGTCCGGCCGCACCCGGGAGACCGGGACCCTGCCGAGTACCACGCGGAGTTCACGGAGCAGCACGGCTTCGATCCGGTCGACGACAACTTTCTCATCGGCTATGTCAGCCAGTACGACAACCAGGAAGGCGGGGACTGACCTTGGCCAGCGGTGTTTTCATCCTCTGCGCGTGCTGCGCCCTCAAGCTCGCGAACGACGACGAGTCGGCCTGCCGCGACTACCACGGCCACGACCACGCTCCGCTGCAGGTGCCGGCTGGCACCGCGATCACCCAGGGTCCCCACGAATGGGCCGGCTCTCTCGAACTGACCTGCCATGGCCATGAAGACGGGACCATCCAGCCCCTCGGGGAGTACTGGGTGGCCCAGCCCGGTCCCGCACCGACCGAAGAAGGAGTGCGATGAGCAGCCGGACACCAGTGCCCGATGCCCTCTTCGACGCCGATCTCTGCCAGCCTCTCGGCCGCGAGGACTGGGTTGACCGCTTCGACTGGGTGATCATCGACAGGCGCGTCGTGCACGCCCCTGTCACCTGGACATGGACGTGTCCCACATGCGGAGAGTCCGGCGTCATGCCCGATGGTCCCGACCCGCTGGCAGTCCCGCACGGGTCACAGCATGCTGCAGGACTTTTCGGGACGATCGTCCCGCTCGACGTCGAGGCCGAGCGTCCGTCCACTGAATAGCCTCACCGCCCGGAAGGAGGGGCCCACCATGACAGAAATCAGCACTGCCACGACCGCGGTCCTCTCGCCGGCCGTGATCGTCGACATCGACGGGACGGTCGCCACGCACACACTTCCCGACGGACGCTTCATCAGGGGACACCACGAGTACCGGCTCGTCCCCTGGGACCTGCCCAACCCGCCAGTGATCGAAACCGTGCGCGCCCTGCACGCTGCCGGACTTGAGATCGTGTTCTGCTCCGGCAGGCCGGTCCTGGACGACAACGGCTGGGACGTCGGCCGCGCGACCTACGCCTGGCTCATCGAACATGTGGGGGAGTGGACCGCCAGCTGCGCTCTGTTCATGCGCGGACAGGGCGACCGCCGGCCGGACGACATCGTCAAGCCCGAGATCTACGAGGCCTTCATCCGCGGGCGGTGGGACGTCCGGCTCGCGCTGGATGACCGGCCCAGGGTGATCCGCGCCTGGCAGGCCCTCGGCGTGCCGGTGTTCGACGTCCAGCCCGGCTCGGGCGAGTTCTGATGCATGGCCCGCGCCCTCGACCCGCAGTGGGCCGCAGGGCGCGGGCCTGCTTCTCTTCAACTGCCCCGCTACGCCATTCCCCAGCGACTCAGTGTCCATCAGGAATGGTGGGATATGAGGCACTGGCATCCCATTCGACCACGAATAGACTGGAACCATGACTGACGACAAGACCCCCCAGGCCCCGCGCGAGGGCTCCCTGCCGAAGTTCTCCGTGAACGTCGCCCCGACCCAGAAGATTACCGCCGCCGACCTGGGCACCCTGCTCGAGCGCTTCCGCGCCGGGGATGCCGAGCCCCTGATCTTCGGTGACGGGAACGTCCCCGAGGCCGCCGTAATCCCGTTCGCCGACTTCGTCGACCTGCTCCGGCGGGTCCACGCCGACGAGACTGCCTTCCAGGCCGAGCTCTCCCGCCGCATCCGTGCCTCCGACGCCTCCGAGGAGCCCGGCCTGACCCTCGATGAGCTCGGCGATGAGCTGGGCGAGCCGGCCCGGTCAATGATCCGCAAGGTGCTCGACGATGACTGAGGGGCTGCGGATCAAGGTCCATCTCAGCCCCGGGGCCCGCCAGGACATCGAACGGCTCAACCAGCGCGCCCTGAAGAATCCGCACAGCCGGGACGAGGCGCTCCTTGAGGCCACCATCGTCATGCTCCACCGGCTCAACGGCCGCCGTCACCCGACTAAGCCGCTGGACTACGACTCCCGCTTTGCCGACCTCTCCGACTGCGACACAACCTACGTCGGTGCGGACCCCCATGAGAAGCCGCCGCTGCGCATCGTCTCACGCGACGTCAGGCCCGAGCCGCCCGGCGGCATCACCCGGCGCGAGATCGTCGCCATCGGCGCACGCCGCGACAGTGAGGTCTACCGGACAGCCGGCCAGCGCCTCGGGCGGCCCGTCGGGGTCACCCTCGACCAGCTCGCCGCCCAGCGCCGCGCATCCTCGGCGAAGAACCATGCCCCGCAGGCGGGCAGGGGGCTCGACACACCCGCACCAGTCGGTGCAGACCTCGAGTTCGACTGACCATTGGGCCTCGTTTCTGTTCGTCATTCAGCCTTTCTCATAGAATGGACATGAATGATGATTCGATGGAGACGGGATGAAGTGATGCACGACTACGACACGGACCACCAGACCTGGGATCCGGCAGTCGCGGAACCACGCCGGGGGATGAGCCCGCGGGCGCAGCTGACAATCCGCCGGAGCCTTGCCCTGGCGATCGCCCTGGGAATGGCCTACGGCATCTTCCATGTGGTCTTCCGCACCGATGTTCTTGCGCCGGTGCTCGCGTACGCCGAACCCGTCAAAGACGGGATCACATGGGTGATCGAGGACCCGAAGCGGGCCTGGCTGGCCTTCGCCGTGCTCGTCATCCCGCACATCGGGCTCTACTACCTGCTGTTCGAGGACCGGAAATGAGGGGACTGGCCATGCTCAGGAACACCAGAACGATCGTGGGGCTGTGCGCGCTCAGCGGAGTCTCGGTCACCGCCGTCATCGGCTGGGCTACCGGCTTCTTCGCCTGGGCCGTGGGTTCCGTCCGTAGCCTGTGGGATGGCTTCGTCGCCTTCCTCAACTCGCCGTTCAGCTGGGAGCACCTCGCCGCCGGCGCGGGCGTGCTGCTCATCCCGATCATCATCATCGTCGTGATCTTCGCCATCGCGGATAACTGAGTCGCGCGGCATCTTTTGCAGAACCCGCTCCGGCCGCCGATTCTTGCTTCAGCGGGTACAAATTGGCTGCTTAGGCCCGCGACAGCTCGGAATGCCGCTCGAGGCTGTACCGGATCAAATCCATAGCCGGGGTAAGGGCCCAGACAAGCAGCCTCATGGTCGGCCGGTTTTCCTTGGCGATGACATCATCCGGCAGAGAAGTTGACTGCGCCGGCTTCAGCACGGCATCCGCGGCCCAGCGCCTGCCGTGGGCAAAACCCGAGCACAGCTGCCATACGGACAAGGCGGACGTCCTGGGCACCAGGTCGCGGACCTGCGTGAGTATGTGCGTGCTGCTGGGGAGAATCAACTTTCCAGCGGCCCCCGAGGCATCGAGAATAGCCTGCAGTTGCGCCTTGTCGCTGTCGAAGTCCGGAAGCGTTCCCTGAAGATTCGGATGGCGACGTGCCAGTTCGCTGTACGCAGTCTCGCGGTCTTTGGCTACCTTCAGCGACAGAGACAGCGAACGAACTATCCTGGTCGCCTGTTCTTCTGGCGCTGAAATCCAGGCGGCCTGTGCGGCGCACTCAATGGCTGCCCTGACCAGCGAGAACGGGGCAAGAGTATGTGATGCTCCGGCACCAAGCATGATGCTGTCCAGCGCGTGCAAATGATCGATCGCGCTGACTACCGCATTGGCGATGTTGTGCGACGCCTGGTGGGGTTTGATGAGCCCATCGTCCTGCGCCAGACGGCTTCCGGCTTCCGGGATCCACGCCTCGTGGGAATCCCGGAAGCCCAGCCAGGTCCTCAGCTCCTGAAAATACGAGTCGGCAATCTCGAACTCTTCAGGTTCATCTTCTCGTCGCATGACTCCATTCTTCACATGGCTACATTCTTTATCGCCAGGCACGCTGGAAGCCTTCCGGGAGGGATACTTCCGTCGGCGACAACTCAGGCCTGACCCGCATGAGGCGGACTGAATGCCGGAATGCCTGACCCGACCAGGCTATGTCGGCCGAGACTTCAACCACCAACGGCTCCACCAAAGTCAAGCGAGTGGTGCCGCCCTCCTTGGTGAAGCGGTCCAGCACCCGTTCGCTGATTTCCTCCGGCCATGGATGCCTTCCCCGGGGAGGACGAAGATATGTGGCCAGATCCCTTCCCGCACGAGCCGTCAAGGACGTGGACTGGCCGACAATCCGCAGCCGTCCGTGTACCGGCAAACCCACCACCGCTGCCCGCGGGTGCGCCATGGGACCTATGACCGCCGCAAGAACCACATCAAGGGCGCTTCTGCTCTTGACCTTCAGCCAAATCCGCCGGGGCTCGTACGTCTGCCCTTCACCCTTGATCACAATTCCTTCCACGCCCGTGGCGGTCATGTCACTGAACCATGTGGCCGCCAGGGCCCGGTCGCTGGTCACCGGTGACAGATGCAGTGGCGGAATCCACCCGCGCGCCAGTTCCTCGAGCAGAGCCCGGCGATCCCGGAATTGAAGCCCGCGGGTATCCTGCCCGGCCACTGCCAGGACGTCGAAGGCTATCAGCGAGGCAGGGCTTTTCATCACGAGCTCCGCAAGAGCCGCCTTTGAGCTCACCAGGCGCATCTGCAGCGCATCGAAATCCAGACGGCCGCCGGACCACACCACAACTTCGCCGTCGACAACACAGCCCGGAGGGATCTGCTCACGCACGGAAGCCAACACGTCCGGAAAGTACCTGCTCAGATCCTTGCCCTGTCTGCTGTACAGCCACGCCCCATCCGAACCGACCAGGCACACTGCCCGGAAACCGTCGAACTTCATCTCAAAGACTGAGCCGCCGGACAGTGCGTCACCGCGTGGAATCGACTCCACGGCCTTGGCCAAAGCAAGGGCAACAGGAGGATGCAGGGCGGCCGGCAAACCTTCGAACATCGTGGGCACAGCGTAAGCCCAGCGAAGCAGGGGTGGAATCAAGGCTTCCTCCCGGCTGGATGCAGCACCAAGCACCGGGAAGCGTCACAGCAAAGCTGTGACCGGGTCCTTCTTCGATCAGGGAAACCAACCACATTCGAAACAGGAGTCGTCATGTCCACTGAAGCTGTTACAAACCCCGCTGGGTCTGCCGGGACTGCCGATGGCCGGCGCTACAAGGAACCCACCTCACAGCAGATTGAAGATGCAGCGGCCCTGATGTTCCTGGCGGCGACAAGGAAAGCTCTGCGGGACCAGCAGCACATCTGGGATGTCGAACTGGAGTTGGAAGTCACCTACACCGTACACAACCAGCGCAGGTACTTCGTACACGCCAGCACCCGTACAGGTGAAAGCCTCACGGGCCCACACGGTGTTCTCGTGCATCCGGCCAACGGAACTGCGGAAACGGCTGCCTGGAGCATTGCCGCAGAGGCTCGCAATGCAACGGCAAAACGCCGGCAAAAGGCGGCCATCAAGATTGCGTGACTACTGGCCTTTACCGGGGCGGGGCTTCCGCGCGACCTTCTGGCGTGGCTTGTGTTTTGTCACTGCCGATCTTTAGCCAGAACCAACCGACATACCAAAGAATCGCCGCCAGCCCGATCACAAAGCTGCCAAGCAACACTATCTTGGCCAAGACGTCCAAGCCCTTGGGCTCAAAGGCCATCATGACCAAAGGTACGAGGATCCCCAACGAGAGAACGCCCAGCATCCACATCGCCGCAGCCACACCCACAGGCTTGCCGACGCGGGCCAGCTCTTCATCCAAGCGGTCCCGCTCGGCAACAGCAGCCCGCAGTTGCGTCCGAAGATCGGCCTCAGCGCGGATTTCCTCATCCCGGTGTCGCACTTCGGCTGCGATCGCCCAGCCCGGTCTCAACGCCGATGCCAGATTTGTGTAGTCGAGGAGATCTCTAGATCCAAGAATCGATATTGCGGGAGGATTTGGCAGGAAGGCACGCCGGTGCTTGAATGCCTGTTCATAAATATCCTGGTCGGCGTCCGTGATTTCCAGACCGCGCTCGACGAGATCTGCAAGGTCAAGATTCCTGGTATCGCCTTTTCGGAGCTTCAAGTTGATGGCCTGCACTGCATTTTGCACCCGTTGCCGGAGTGCAACCGCGTATGGTCTGAGCTCTTCCTCTGTTGTTCCCCGTGGCAGGTGGTCCTGGATCAGGGCATCAAGGTCCAGAGCCGGCTCTTCAAGCAGTTTTTCCACTGCCACTCCGTAAAAGCTGCTCTTCGCCCTGTCAAACCGAATCCGCTGCGCGTCTTCCAGATCCGCCTCGATGTGTACGATGCGACCAACTGCCGCATCCACAAGCCTCCGGATTCCCTCCCGTTCGCTGGAGATCGCAACAAGCCGGCTGACAAGAAAACCTCCAATGATGGCGACGAGGACAGCCGACGCCTGGCTGAGGGCGGACAACAAAGTGCTCGGGTCCCAGTCCTGTTCCGCCGACCTGACAATCACGCTAAATGGATCGCATTGCACCACTGACTGGAGCAATGGCACATGGGAGGTACAGGTGAGGAATTCAGACGAGATCACCGAGCGATCATAAGCGAGCCCTGACGATGCGCCGTGCACAGGGACCGGTCTTGGCACCTGCAGCCCCTTACGGACAGAAGAACCCCGGTGATGCTTCCGCATCGCCGGGGTTCTTCTTTTTTTCTGTCAGCAGCTGCCCGTCGTCTATCCCGCCACCCGGGCAAGGACCTCCTCAGCCTCGTCAAATTCATCGATCAGCCTCAAGGTCTCCTGGCCGCCCAGGTCAGTGTCCGGATCGAGCCGTCGATTGATGCTGCGTGACGCTGAGAACTTCAGCACCGAGTAGTCATCCACGTCCTTCTTGCCGAACCGGACCTTGTGGCCTTTGTGCGTCTGCCGGGCGAAGCGGCCAAAGCCGGTGAGCACGACGGTGTCTCCACGGCGCACGGCGTCGGTGAGCTCCGCGATGAGCGACTCGTACACCTCACTCACCACCCTTATCGGCTGTCCGCTGCGGCCGGCCACCTTCGAGATGAATCCACGCTTGCTGATCCGCGGATGAACCGTCGTCTTCATGCCCGCACCTTTGTCCTATCATCCCTCGTCTTCCGCTTCCTGCTTGAAAACCAGTTTATCCGACAGGCCTGTCGAAAAGCGATCCACAGACCTGTCGGTATTCATTCAACTAAAGCTCGAAATCCAGATCAATGGACTGGCGGTCGTCCTTGTACTCGTAGTCAACTGACTCAATAATCGACCGGGTCTTCGGATCGCGCCGTGTGCTGACGATCTTGTCGTGGGACTCGTCGAACCGCTGCTGGTCGGCGATCCGGTGGGCCGCGTTGAGCTTGGCGTTGATGTTCTTGTCGCCGAACTCCATCATCGAGCTCACGGAGGACTTCGCACCCTGCTTGGTTGCGTTGACGTTCTTCTTGTTCTGCGCACGCTGCTGCTCCCAGCGACCGCGGTCCTCGGGCGTGACGTACCCGAACATCTGGGCGAGCCGGGAACCGTACTGCTCCTGCTGCTCTACCTGCTGGTCGTCGCTCATGGTCCTGTCTCCTTCTCGTTCGTTTCCGGACTATGCCGGCTGGTAGTCCTCGGCTCCGCGGTCGCGGCTCCACTGGCCCTCCGGCCCCGGCCGGGCCGAGGGGCCGGGCCCCTGTCGGAAGGGCTGGGGCCGCGTGCGCTGCGCCGCCAGGAAAGTAGCGGGATCGTCGACCGCGGCCCGCATCGTGTCCTGCCAGTCCTCGCCGAGGGCCAGCTTGAGCTCGTGCTCAAAATCCGGGTCCTCCTTGTTCAGCTCCTCGATGGCGTCCACGTAGGCGTTCGAGTAGACACGCTGCTGCGCCTCGTCCGAGAGACCATCGATCTCCATGCTTGCGAGCATGCTCTCGGACTGGTCGAGGCGCTGCTGGAGGTCCTCGGGCAGCCCGCGGGTGTCCAGGCCCTGCTTCTTGGCCGCGAAACCGATCATGTAGCCCATGACACTGCCGCCGAGGGCCTGTCCGTCGCCACGCTGGACGCCGTCCAGCATCGCCGCCTTCATGGTTTCCGCCAGCTGGACCTGGTGCTCGTCCGGCTCCATCGGCAGGCGCAGCGTGAACATGCCCTCGTCGGGGATCCGCCGGCCCAGGTGGTCGTCGAACTCCCCGGTCCAGACCTCGCGTACCCTGTCGGTGCCCGCGAGGCGGGCCTCGTGCGGCGGGGCCTTGACGATGCGGCCGTGCGCGACGCCGTTGAACATCAGGCGCAGCTCCGGCTCGGACTCCATCCGCTCGCCGATGATCGTCCGGGCGCGCTTGACCACCTCGGCACGGTCGAGCCCGTCGTCCTCCATCTGCTGGCGCAGGCGCTTGCGCAGGGCCTTGTAGCTGGCGTTGATCTGCTTCGCGTCCTGCTCGGGGTCACGCATCTTCCAGAAGGCGTTCTCCATGAGTGCGACCTCGGTCATGGCCGTCGACTCGGGAGTAAACAACTCACGGTTGCCCCGCTCGCGGCGCTCCAGGTCCTCCAGGCGGGCACGCCAGCGCCGGGAAAGGAAGTCGTCCCTGCTGGTGCCCCACCGCCCGCCCGACTTCCCGGACTGCTTCCCGCCGTCGTCGCCGGCGGCCTCCTGCGCCTCCGGCGCGCCCCCGAACAGATCTCCGACCAGGGCCGCCTGGCGCTCGGCCCTCTCGCCGATGTGCCGGGTCTTCGCGTCGATCCGGTCCTGGACCTTGTCCTTGAACGGCTGCAGGTAGGAGTCCATCTCCTTCCTGAAGTCAGGAGCGAGCATCCGCATTGCCATCATCATGCCGGCGGCCTGGATGACCGAGTTCGGGTTCACGCCGCGGGTGAGCGGACGCAGGCAGCCCTGCATCATCATCTGCATGTAGACCGCGTGCATCGCGTCGAACTCCTTCGTGCGCTCCCCGTCGTTGAAGCCGGGCACGAGCAGCTTCGAATCGCGCAGCGTCTGCATGTACGCCTCGCCCGCCAGCCGCGTCTCCGCCCGGAGCTTCAGCAGCCGCTCCCGGTCGTCGAGGCCGTCATCGTCGGCCGCAGCGCGCTCCTGGTCGCGTGCACGCTGGCGCTCCCGCTCCTCGGTCCGCTCCCGCGTCGCGGCCCCGAAGAAGCCGCGGGCACGGTCGCGCAGCCGCTCGCGCTGCCCGCGTGAGGTGTCGTGTCCGGCCTGCGTCTCCGGCTCGTCGACAACCTCCGCGTCGATGATGTCCTCCTCCCCGCCGTCCATCCCGTACACGGCATGGACGTCGCCCAACGGGTCGACAGGCAGTGCCTTGCGCCCCCGGCCCCTGCCGCCCGGACCCATTTCCTGCTCCGTGTCCTGTGTCATGTCAGCCTCCCAGTCCATAGTCGTCGTCACTCTGCTGCTGCCCGGTCTCGTAGCTCGGCGTCCAGGCCGGGCGACGGCCGCCCACGCCGACGGCGTGTGCCGAGCGCCGGCTGGCACCGCGCGCCCTGGCGGCCCCGTCCCCGGTCTGCGCGAGCACGTCACGCTTGAGGACCGAGGCATCCACCGCGGCCTCCGCGGAGTCCAGGCCGTCCAGCCCGTCGAGGCCGTGCGCCGCGAACGCGTCGAGCTCGCGTGCCGCCGCGGCCCGGGCACGGCGGGTGCCCGCTGAGGCGAACTGCTCGTTCTTCTCGCCGTCGAAGACGCTCTCGCGATTCTTCGCAGCCTGCACCAGCGCCTCGAAGTCGCCGCCGTAGGCCATACGGTCCATCACCGTGCCCGCCAGGGACGGGTCCTCCTCGAGGTTGCGCACCAGGCCCGACTTCGGGTCCTCCAGCGCGCGGGCGACACGGGCGACGCAGTCCGGGTTGACCGAAACGTTGAACCCGTCCTTGGCCTCGTAGAACTCAACGAACTGGGCCTCCCACTCCTCGGCCGTGGCCTGGACAGCCTCGCCGTCGGCGAACTCGGGACGCCACTGGCCGGGGCCGGTATGCTCAAGCTTGCGGCCGCGCCACAGATCGCGCCCGGGACCCTGCAACATCTCGTACTTGTGCCGGGCCTCCGCAGCGTCGTGCTTGGCCTGCAGGATCGACTGGGTCACCGGATAGGTCACCTCAAGCACCGCCTTCAGGTCAGCGCCGCGCAGGGCGCGCACCGCACGCTGGGAGAACGAGCCACCCAGTCCCGTGCCGTGG
Organism: Arthrobacter sp. NPDC080031; assembly: GCF_040702485.1. Classification (NCBI taxonomy): domain Bacteria; kingdom Bacillati; phylum Actinomycetota; class Actinomycetes; order Micrococcales; family Micrococcaceae; genus Arthrobacter; species Arthrobacter sp. NPDC080031. The sequence continues at coordinate 60,321 of NZ_JBFBLA010000011.1, read as the reverse complement.
GCCTTGATCGCCGTGGCGAACATCGAGGCCTCCTGGTCCTCCTGCGTGATGCCCGGCGTACCCTGCTCGTCGCCGAGGTTGCGGGCGTAGTCCCCGAGCTTCTTCTCGCTGCCCTTGGCTCCGGTCTCGACGCAGACTTCGCGCACGCTCTGCAAGTGCGCCTCGCGGCTGCTGAAGATCAGCGCCGAGCCGAACTCGCCGCGCTGTGCCGAGCGATAGAGATCGCTGAGCTCCTCGACGAGGACCTCGTGGCCGGCGGCAACCTCGTGCGGATCGCTGACGAACCGCAGGCGGTTCGCCTCCTTGACGGCACTCTCAAGACTCTCCGCCAGCTCCGGGCTCTTGGACAGCGCCACCTGGGTGTCCAGCGAGACCTGCATGGCCAGCGGGTGCGAGCCGTCGGCCTTCACCACGCCGGTGTCCAGGAGGTTCGCTCCGACCGAGAGCCTGGCCATCGCCTCGGCCTTGGCGGCCTCGCTGTGCAGCCTCACCACGGCGACCGCATCACCGTCGAAGTCGCCGTCAAAGCACTGGTCCATCACCGGGTTGATCGCCGCGCCGGTGAGCCGGTCGTCGATCGCCACGCGCATGTAGCGCACGCCGGAGTCGCGCAGGACCGGGTCGCGCCAGACCAGCGCGTGATCGCCTTCGGCCAGGCCCAGCTGCTCAGCCTTGACCGAACTCAGAGCGATCTGATCGATGTCCAGCCGAGGGTCGGCGGTCCAGACCATCGTGGCCGAGTCCGACAGGCGCGAGCTCATCAGCCCGGTCTTGAAGATGTTGTTCTTGCCGGTCAGCACGCGGTTCTGCACGTCCGTGGTGATCGCCTCGAAGGCACGCTGTGCCCGCGAGACAGACTCGCTCATGCCCCGGCGCACCTCGGCGCGCTTGTCCGGCGACAGGCCGTGGTCGTCCAGCTGCTCGGCCATGTACCGGTAGCGGCAGGCTTCGACGAAGACGTCCTGGTAGCTGCGCGTGTAGTCGTGCGTGACGGACGTGCCGTCGTCGAACTCCTGGCCGCTGCGCAGGTGCGAAGAGAGCACCGGCAGCTTCCACGAAGTCGCGCTGACCGTCTCGGTCAGCTGACCCGTCGGGTAGGTCAGCGGAAAGGGGATTTCCATGTCGCCGCCGCGATCGCCGATCAGGTCGCCGAAGGACTTGCGCATGGCCGTGGTGTTCAGCCCCGGCGTCGCGCCCTCGCTGCGCGGCTGCGTGCGCATCAGTTCCGGCATCGGGATCAGGCGGCGCTCGGGCCGCTCGTCGACACTCTCGGGCTGGCCCACGACGCGCAGGGTGCCGTCGGCCTCCATGTCCAGTCCCGCCACCAGCAGATACTCGCGCAGGTTCGACTCGGCACCGGAGTTGTGGCCGTAGAACTCGCGCATGATCGCCGGGCAGTCCTGGGACTGCAGCGCCCAGGCCAGCTGCGAGGAGGCCTTGCGCCCCTTGCCGGCGCGCACCTGTTCGTCGTCGTAGATCTTAGTCTTCTCGTCGACAGCCATGTGGGTGACCACGAACCGCATCTCGCCCAACCCTCCGTCGACCGGCCCGGCCTCGGGGCCCTGGACGGCCGGGCGGCGGATGTCGCCCACGGCACCGCCCATCAGCTCGCGCGCCGATCCGGCGTTGCGGCGGGAGATCAGCGAGAACGGGCTCATCACCACGTCGATGCCCGGGTTCTCCCTGAACCAGGCCACCTCCTGCTCCAGGCCCTGGGCACGTGCCTCGTCCGGGTCCATGTGGCGGTCGACCACCAGAGAGACGACACCCTTGTTGCCGTGCAGATCGCTGATCTTGTCGCCCACGACGAGGTCGCGCAACTGGCCACCGGCCCCGCGGATGCGGTGCCGCTCGGAGAACTCCGTCGACACCACGATCGGGTCGTCGGCCGTCCAGCCGCCGAAGGTCATCAGAGCGGTGCCGGTCGGCTTCGTCACCTCGGAAGACTGCATGATCGTCGAGGCCGTCATCTGCTGCCGGTCGAACGGGTCATAGCGCAGCGTCTCCAGCTCCGGCCGGCTCATCAGCGCGGCGCGGGAGCCGGTCACGGTCTCCGGGTCGCCCGGCTCAATCGTGCCGTCGGGGCGCACCGCGGCGTCCTCGGTGAGGTAGCGCACGATGCCCTGGTTGGTCGCGCCGCCGGTCATCACCGGATCGAAGAAGCCGCCGGGAGCCGTCACATGGTTACGGTCGGTTCCCGTGAGCACCGTCATGTTCCGTCCACCGGTGAGCCGCCAGGCGTCGAAGACGTTGTCGTCGGCCGGGTCGGTGCGATCGCGTTCGGCGCGGTACTCGGCGTAGATCGTCGAGCCCTGCTTGATCTCGTTGGAGTAGCGCACGCGCTTGGCCTCGGTCTCGAGGATCGAGGCCGTCCACTCGTCCAGTCGTGCGGTGGCCTTGCCGGTGGCAGGGTCGACCTCATACGTCGTGGCCCGTTCGATGAAGTCAACCGGGTGCTTGGTGCCGTAGAGCTGCGAGTACACCGCGTTCAGCGAGGCCGGCTCGCCGGTCCGGCTGCGGCCGGAGACGAGGTCACCGGCAAGCTGGTACTGGATGCGCTCGTGCATCAGCTGTTCGTAGCCGCGCAGCACCGTGCGCTCCTCGACCGACTTGGGGGCCTCGCCCGGGGTCTGGGCCTTGATCCGCGCCTCGTAGCCGGGGACGATCAGCGCGTTCTCGCCACTGGCGAAGCGCGTGACAATCTCCCCATGGCTGCCGACATCGAAGACCTGGCCGATCTCACCGGAGACCGGCGTGGCCTTGCCGTCACGTCGCAGCTTTTCGGCGGTCCAGCTGATGACGCCCTGCGCGTCGACCAGGATCTCACCCGGCGTCGCGGCGTTGCGCTCTATGCTCTCCCGGACGGTCTGACCGATCCGACGCATGAACTCCGAGGGATGCTCGGCGATGGGGGCGGCGGTGGCCGCGTGGAAGGAGACGATCCGGTCCTTGAAGCGGGTCGCCTGGAAGCTGGTACCCATGAGCTCGGTGGGAGGCACCCCGCAGCGGCGCAGCGCCGAGGCGAGGTTGTCCAGGTTCGACCACTGGCCGGTCGGGCTGGTCATGTACTTGGCGACGCGGGCGGGGTCGAAGCGCTGGTCGAGCCACTCGCCGTCGATCAGGTGCGGCTCGGCATCCCAGGTGCCGACCAGCTCGAACGGAACGTCATCAGCGTGCGCACGGACCTTGTCGGCGGCCGTGCCACCATAGACGAGGTTGCCCAGGTCCGGAAGCTCACCGGCCTGCAGCTCGCCGATCTCCTCCAGGCGCTCCTGATACATCTCCTCGGTCGCGCCCGGACGCAGCAGCTCGCTGCGCGCTCCGGTGAGTACGTCCCAGTATGAGCGCTGGATCGCCGCGACCTCGGGGTCAGAGGCATACTCCGGGGGCTCGATCTCGTCGAGCACGCCCTCGGTGCGCTGCAGCTCAGACTCCGCGCGCAGAATCAGCTCCTCGACGCCCAGGGCGGCGCGCAGGTTCTCCCGCGCGGTATCCACGGCCTCGCGACCGTAGGCCTCGGCCGGCTCTGCATCCACGAAGAAGGTCGGCAGGGAGCGGTTCTTGGCATCCCGGCGCAGCATGACCTTGGACCCGGGGCGCGGGGCGCTCTCACCGGGGACGACATAGTCCGCGACGACGAACATGCTCTCGCGGTCGACGTGATAGCTGTCCGGCACGTCGATGAGGGAGCGGCCGCGGCCATGCTCGGGGTGGCTGGAGCCGACGACGCCGACCACCGTGCCGGGAAGATCCTCGCGTTCGATGGGCAGGCCTTGGGCGAAACGCAGCAGCCGCACGGCGTCCTCGGAAGTCGGGGCGGGCACGGCCATGCCGCCGGGCACCCGGTGATTGGTGCTGTAGCGCAGCACCGTTCCGTTGTCATAGATGCGCGCCCCGGCGTACTCCTCCTGGCGCGTGTCAGTGAGACGGATCTCCATGCCGGTCCCGGAGATCCGGGCCTTGATCTGCCCGGGCTCACGGTCGCGCAGGACCTCGTAGGCCACGCCCTGGGACTTCAGCTCCTCGAGCAGCGCCGCCGAGCGCGCCACCGCCCGCTGGGACATGAAACGGTTGCGGTCAACGCGGCCGGTCTGCGGGTCGCGTCCGCCGTCGATGACCCACTCGCGGACCTGGTCGTACTCCTGGCGGCTCATCTTGTCCATGAGCGCCGTGAGGCCTGCGGCGTCGTCGTTGGTCATGGCGCGGCCGGCCTCGTACGGCTTACCGTCCTCGTCGAGCCGCCAGAGCGTCATGTTCCCGCGGCGCGGCTCAGACAAGGACTCCACCTCACCGCCGGCGTTCTTCACGATCGTCTCGTCGGGAATGTACAGCAGCTCGGTACCTGCGCGCTTCACCGTCGCACGCTCGGACCAGGCCGGGTCGTAAGGGCTGATCGGCAGCCGCGCCGAACGCGGGTCAATCTCCGCTCCGACACCCGTGGCACGGGTGAACTCACGCTGCAGCGTCTGGTAGCGCTCGTTGGCGGGGGAGTGGTCGCCGAACTGCGGCTCGTAGTCCGGGACGCGCTCGGAGAAGGCCGTGTCGATCGCAGTCAGACACGCGGTGACGCCGAGTCCGGGATCAGCCAGGGCGGTTCCGCGCTGGCCGAGGATCTGATCGACCCGTCCGCGGATGGCCTTCGCCTGGGAGATGGGAATGATCTCCCCGCTCTGCTCCCGGGCCTGCTCGACTGCCTTGTAGAAGACGTACTCGTAGAAGTACCGCCTCAGTCCGTGTGCCTTCTTCATTGCTACTCAGCCTCCTGTGGACGCTCGGGGACATAACTATGTATAGATCATACCCTGACGATTTGAATGGAAGCGATAGATGAGTAAGAAACGAGCCAAAAGACGAATGCCGGGACAGTCGAATTGCATCGACTGTCCCGGCACGGAGCGAATAGACCCGCCGGCACTACCCCCGGGACTTCATCTCTACGGCCATGGCCCGGTCGAAAGCCCCGTCGGCCAGGACCTCCCAGCTGGGCAGCGAGGCCAGGTAGGTGTAAAAGGCGGCGTGCACCTTGACCGTGGCCAGCGACCGCAGATCCTCTTCGGTCACGTCCTGCTCGGCGAATACGCGTGAGCCCTCGTCGCTGATCTGGCCGTTGATCCTGCGGGCGGCGTCGGTGTAGGCATCGGAGCGGACCTGGCTGATGTAGGTCTTCGACCCGTCGGCGCTGCGCAGCTCGCCGTCCCCGCCGACTGAGAAGTGCTCGCGGTCCCGCTGCATCTCCACCAGCGCGGTCTTGTACGCCTCACCAATCTCAAGGTCCAGGGCCTTGACCTTCGCCGAGCCGTCGAGATTGATCAGCATCTCCTTGCTGACCGTGCCCTCGGCGTAAACCAGGCGCTTGTGGTCCTTCTGCGTCGCCTGGTGGGCAGCCACGGTCGCGGCCACCTCCACGTCCTCCAGGAACTCCTCGTCGTTGCCCAGCATCATGGCCTCGTAGTCGTCCGGGTCCACGACCACCGGGGCGTTGGGATCGCCACTCTCGTCGGTGAAAACCATGCGCGTGATGACCTCCATGACCTCGTCCGAGTAGACGTCCGGGTCAAGGCGCTCGATGTCGATGTCCTTGTAGTCGTACGTCTCCTGGTAGAGCGTCTTGGCGTCGGCCGCCCTGACCGCCTGGGCCATGCGCTTGTCGAGCATCTTGACGAAGTCCGGCTGGTTCATGCGCACGTCGAACTCCATCGCGGAGCTGAGCGTGGGAATCGTCTGCAGCGAGTACTCGTGCCCCGGGTGGGTGATCGTGTTGCCGAGCAGCTTGAATGACATCGGCAGGATCGTCTCGTTGCGGTTCCAGACCGGCGCGTCGCCGGCGCGCAGCACGATCGAGTTGCGCGGCGAGAGGAAGGCGAAATCGTTGTACTTGATCAGCGGCTCCTCCTCCGTCGACCAGGTGCGCGAAATCGCTCCGTCCGTCTTCCCGCCGACCACCTTGTCCAGGTTCTGCGTGATCTGCTTCGAGCTGGCGTGGGTCCGGTGGGTCTTGCCGCTCATCTTCTCCAGCGTCTCGATCATCGAGTCGTCGGTCGACTTGAGGAAGACGATGTTGCTCGTGTTTCCCTGCACAATCTTGTCGACCGACTCGCCGTAGACGTCGCGCAGCTGCTGCAGCGTCTGCAGGATAAGCGTGAACTGCTGCTCCTGGCCGAGGCCGATGGAGAGCATGGTCTCGAAGCCGGCGATGCCATTACCGTCGGACTGCAGGTTGCCGAGCTCGTCGAGCATGAACCGGGTGCGGTAGAGCGGCTTCTGGTTCGACTTGGTCATGTACGACTGGTCAAACGAGACGTCCACCAGCTGCTTGACCAGGATCAGGATCAGCTTGGCGTACTTCATCAGGTGCGGGGGAGTGACGAGAAAGACCGCCTTGGGCGACTCCGAGTACCGCGCCATCGTCTGCGTGATCGCGCGCGCCCGGACCTCGACCTCCTCGGGGTGCCCTCCGCCGGAGAAGTCCAGCTTGCGGCTCGGAAAGGTCGTGTCGCCGGGCTGGAACGAGAGGATCTTCCCGTCGCGGGTGCCGCCCTCCCGCACCGGCCGCAGCTCGCGCAGCACGCCGTTCTTCACGATCTTCTTGCCGGTGACCGGCTCGACCACGAAGTGCCGCCCGTTGAGGGAGAGCTGGTAGCTCTTGCGGAAGTGGAAGTAGAAAGTGCGCACGAGCATGCCGCTCTGCGGGTTCTTCAGCTCCAGCTTCAGCCAGGCCTCGTCGCCGGGGAAGATTCCCTTGAAGTTGTAGCGCGCCCAGCCCACGCGGCCGACGATCTCCGAGTGCTCGAAGTCCTTGCCAAGGTTCTGGATGAACATCGGGTCCGCGTACGCCGACCAGCTCGCCATCTGGCCGAGCAGGTGGTCGCGCTTCATGAAGTTCGGCGAGAACCGCACGCCCAGCCGCCGCGGGAAGGACAGGCCCGCCAGGTCAGTGTTCTGGCTCGGCTTACCCGAGGTCAGGGTCGAGATCGTCGGGTCGGTGAAGAAGCTCATGCCCGTGATCGCGATGCCGTAGACCGAGGACATCATCTTCTCCGCACCGGCCATGGCGACCAGGGCGTTGTGGGCATTGCCGACGAGCGTGCGCATCGAGTTGCGCGGCAGGGCCTGGGTGGCGTTGAAGTAGAGCGTGAGCAGGTCCTGCTCGGCCTTGCCCTCCCACAGGAAATCCTTCTCGGCGACCTTGGCCTGCTCCTCGGCCAGGGCGTCCTCGTCCTCTTCGAACTCGCCGTTCTTGATGCGCTTCTCCAGCTCGGCAGCGGGGTTCTTCCACTTCTTCGAGGTCAGCTGCACGAAGAGCTGGTAGCAGTTGTACAGCGTGACCTTTCCCCACATGTCGTCCAGCCGCTGCTCCAGCGTGCCCGGGTCCATGCCGGTGGCTGCTGCGTACTCGCGCAGCTCACGCTCCTCCTCGAGGTAGTAGTCGATGAGACCGTAGGCGGCCCGTTTGAAGGCGTTGTTCGCCGCGTTCGGCCAGACCGGGTCCTCACCGCCGTCCAGCGGGAAGAAAACCTCGCCAATGTTCTCGATGTAGAGCGCGCACTTGGTCGAGTCGCCCTCGCGGGCGGCGTCGGCGGCCATGCCCAGCGGGTTGTAGATGTCGGTCTTCATCGCGTTGATCAGGTTGAACTGCACCGGCTCGAAGCCGCGCGTGACCAGCGGGATGTAGTTCTTGACGAGCAGCTCGCCCTTGGGGTCGTTGATGACCATGTTCGAGGGCTTCTTCTCCCTCGACCACATGTCGATCATCGGCTCGATGTAGGTCTGGCCCTTGCCCGCCCGGGTGATGGCCAGCACCATCGTGTTCACGGGAGCAGTGTCGACGATGTAGGCACCGGCAGGGCGCTGGACTTCGTACGCCGGGAACTCCCAGTCATCGGTGATCAGGTCAGACACCGTACGGTAGGGCCCGAGCTTGTCACGGTTCGCGCCCTGGAGCTTCCCAGGGTCCTTCGCCTCTTTGGCCTTGCGCCGGCTCTCCTCGGTCGGCGGGTTGTACGGGATCACCGTTGCGTCATACTTCCGGCGCAGCCGCTTGTCCCGGGGCAGGCCCGAGGCGTCGAAGAGCGCCTCGCCGAACTCCTCGTCGATCAGCGGCAGGGTCTCGACCAGCGGCTCGCCGTCGTCGCCGTCCATGGCCTCACCCTTGTAGTAGACGATGTTGCCGTCCTGGTCAATCACGTCGGACTCTGCGCGCCGGGAGACCTTGACCGTGCCCAGCCCCTTCTTGCTGAGCATCATGTGACTGATCATCGAGCTAACCTGCACCCCCGAGTGCGCACCGGCGTCCGGGAACCAGCCGTAGTTCTGCTGGACCTCCTCCGGCAGCGCGATGTGCTGGTCGTTGCGGTGGTCGTTGATGTCCGTGTGGTCGACCGTCGCGTTGTGCTTGGCGACCTGGCGTCCGGTCCAGGTGGAGATCACGATCATGACCAGCGCGCCCGATCCCAGCGTCAGGAAGAGCTTGAACCCGGTGACGGACCCCAGCTGCCCGCCGACGTTCGTCGCCGTGGGCGTAGCCCCTTGGTCAGCCTTCGGGGCGTCCTGGGCGGCGCTGCCTGCGTGGGTCCACCACGCTGGCACCGGGACGTCCTTGAGATCCGGGTAGCACTTCGAGCCGATCTCGGGGTTACCCTTCTCGTTGACGGCGCGGTAGCACGTCATCGGGGCCCCGCCCTGGCCTGTCGTGGTGTCCTCCACGTAGTACGAGTCCGGCTTTCCGCTGCTGTTTCCGCCCAGGCCACCGCCCATCGTCGCCCCGAGCGTGAGCACTGCCGTAGCAATGACCGAGTACAGCACCCACGCAACGATCGCGACCAGCAGGCCAGCGACGCCGGCGAGCACGAGGCCCGACGTGTTCGACTTCTTGCTCAGCCGCTCGCCGCGGTCCAGCTGCTGGTCTTCATAGACGTCCCGGTTCGTCAGCGTCTCCTCCGGCCGACGCGCCGAGATCTTCTCCCAGCCGCTGGCCTTGGGCCGTGCCGCCCTGCGCTTGCTGCCTGCCATTGTTCTCCCTGCCTGTTTCCGCGTGTGTCTGTGTGTCCTGCGCCTGTTGTGATCCCGAAAGACGCCGACGGCGCACAGGGTGCGAGCCCCATGCGCCGTCAGACCCCGTCGATCTCCGAGTCGGATCAGCCGCCCATGGCTGCCCCGCCGATGAAGCCGGCGAGGCCGCCGAGCACGGGCAGCGCGACGATCAGGGCGATGAGCATCTTGTTGTAGCGGCTCTGGATCTCCGAAGCCCTTGCCAGCTCGCTGGCGTAGGACTCCTTGTCCGCAGCCATCTCCTCCAGCCGCGCCTCGTAACGGCGCTTGACCGAGTCCTCGACAACCTCCATCTGCTGCAGCAGGTCCGTGTTGCGCTGCGTGGCCGAGTCGGTCTTCTCCTTCTCGAGGGACAGGCTGTGCTGCCATTCCGTCTCTCGGGCCTGCATCTGGGTGATCGCGTCCTTGCGGTTGCGGTCGAGCTCGTCCTCCATCCGGCGGATGCGGTCGGCGTGCTCGTTGCGGATCGACTCCAGCAGCGCCTCCTGCTCGCGGCGCAGGACGCCGATCTCGTCGGTGGTGCGCTGGTGCTCTGCCAGAGCCTCGGCCTGGGCGATGTCCGCCTTGCGGTTGTCGTCGACGATCCGCTGGATCTCGGCCTTCCACTGCCCCAGACGCTGCTCCTCGGCCTCGAGGTAGGCCTTCTGCTTCTCGGCCAGGACCTCGAAGATCCGCGTAGTGCCGACCTGCATCTTCAGGGCGGCGTCGGAGCGGCGCACGCGCAGGATCTCCTGGCGGTCGTGCGAGTAGGAGTTCTCGAGCACCCGCTCGATCTCGGCGACGGCGTCGGCCTGCTCGCGCTCCATGCGGGAGCGGTTGCGCTCCTTGTACTGGATCTCCGCCTGGAGGGCGGCCTGCTCGGCGAGCTTCTTCGCCTGGGCCTCGTAGTCCTGGACGATCTCGGCCTTGCGGGTGCGGATCCGCTGTTCCTTCTCGGACTCCCGCTCGCGGTGCGCCGCCTCGGTGCCGTCCTTGAGTGCCTTGTAGCGCGAGCCCTCGCGGTCGGTGGCCACGTCACGGATGACCTGCTCGACGTGGGCCGACATGAGGTTCACGTACAGCGTGCGCAGTTCGTCCTCGTGCGCCCACCGCAGCTGGGCAAGGTCGGCGTTGGCCTGCCGGTTGAGCTGGGCGACCTGGTCGCCGAGCCATTCGGTCGCACCCTGCGGCACCTCGATCTGCACGACCGGCGCGCCGATGGCGAAGGTCGCATTGAACTCGTCCAGGCGCACGTCGAGGTCCAGGTCCTCGGAGAGGAAGCGGCGGGCGATGACCTCGCGCACCTGCTCCTGGTTCTCCAGCAGGACGGCTTCCTCCTCGGCCGGGGCGTAGGCCGTATCGTCGGCGGTCACAGGACCGGTCTCCTCGTCGAACTCCTCGAAGCCGGCCGTGCCGTCGAAGCCGGGCTCCGGCTCCACCGCAACCGGGGCCGCGTCCTCGTCTCCGAAGTCGACGGCTTCGTCGTCGAACACGGGCTCATCGCCCGCAGCGTCGAAGACCGGCTCGTCACCGGCACCCTCCTCCCCGCCGGGGATGGAGTCGAAGATCGGGTCACCTTCGTCGGCGGTGTCCACGGCAGCAACAGCGTCCGCGTCCGCGTCCACCGCGGGAAGGGTCCCGGGCTCGTCGGTGGTGACGCCGCTGTGCTCGCGCCAGGCCTGCGCTCCGACAGCCTCCTCGAGGCTCAGCGTGCCGGAAGCGACCTCCTGGGCCTGCTTGAACGTGGCCTCGGCGACCAGGTCCACCAGCAGCTCGCCGCTGGGCTTCTGCCAGACGACGGCCCAGGAGTACTCCGCGCCAGCCAGGAGCGAGTACTCCTCCATGCGCGCAAGCGTCTCCGTGTTGGGGATGATGCCGAAGACCTCTTCGCCCAGCATCTCTGCCGTGGCGACGGTCTTGATCTGGTCGGAGTCAATGAGCTCGATGAGCGAGCCCTTCGCCTCGTCGCGGCCGTGCCGCTTGCTCAGCCCGCCGATGGACTCGGCGGCCAGCACGAGCATGACCCACGCCGTGCCGCTGGGGAAGACGAACTTCGCGTTCGACCGCAGCAGTTCGACTGCTGCGGGGATCGCCGTCTCCCTGACCACAGACGACAGCAGCTCGTCAGGCTTCTTCTTCCGATCCTTGTTCCGGCTTCCCGCAGCCGTGCCCAGAATGCCCATTGGTGTCGATCCCTTCGATGATGAAACGCAGTTCGCCTGGTATATGAGTATCCTATCGCCTATGAGTCGATAGGTGCAATGATAGGCAATCCGACACGACGCCGAATGGTCCGCAATGGCCGCTGGCGCAGATCAGCGCACGGCGCTCACCTCGATGCAGGCATCGGAGGTGAGCATGTCCTTGTGGTCGCTCGCCAGCTCGCCGACGACGTCGATCCGGATCCGCCGCTCAGAGGGATGCTCGTTGATGAACGTCGCCACTCCGGTGGTGACCTCGTCGGTCATCTTCGCCACCGCGCCACGGGCACCGCCGGCATTGGAGTCGGTGTCGCCCTTGTCGTCGATGAGGTACTGCAGGACCCTCTGGTCGATGTCCACCCGCACGTTGTGCTTGATGAGGACCTCCTGCACCAAGTGGCGCAGCTTGTTGCGCACGATCTTGCGCTGCGTGTCCTCAGAGAGCGGCTGGAACGGGACGATGGCGTCGATACGGCCCAGCAGCTCGGGCGGGAAGCGGTTATCCGCCGAGGTCTCGGTGATCGAGCGGCGGATGAGCTTGTCGTACTTCAGCAGCTGCTCGCCCGAGCCCGTGTCGTCGGCCGCGTACTGCGCGATGGTCTTGTAAATCTCCGAGCCTGCGTTCGTCGTCATGACGATGTAGGTGTTCAGGAAGCTGACCTCGCGGTTGTTGTCGTCGGAGAGCCGGCCGTCGTCGAGCACCTGCAGCAGCAGGCGGGTGACCATCGCCGAGGCCTTCTCGACCTCGTCGAACAGCAGTACGGCGTGCGAGAGATCCCAGACCCGCTTCGTCAGCTCGGAGCGGAACAGGTCCATCGAGGAGTCCTGGGCGTACTCGGACATGTCGAAGCGGATCAGGTGGCGCTGGTCGTCACCGAAGAGCAGCCGTGCCAGCTGCTTGGCAAGCTCGGTCTTACCCACGCCGGTCGACCCCGTGAACAGCAGCGAGGCCTCCGGCCGGCCCTTGTCGTTCAGGTCCGCGACCGACAGCTGCAGCCGGCGCGCGACCGCACGCGTGGCCAGGTCCTGGCTGAACACCTTCGAGTCCAGCTGCTCCTTGATCTTCGCGCCGTCGACCTTGAAGGCAACGTTGACGCCCAGAGACTCCTGGAGTACGTCCGAGAGCAGATCGCGGTCCAGCGCCCGCCTGGTGAGGCGGTGCCAGCCAACCATGCTGTCCAGCACCAGGATCGACTTGCGCGGCTGCGAGCTCGCCGGCATGTAGCGCTCGGTGTACTCATAGATCTGCCGATAGATGTGGTCGTCGTAGAACTGGTCGGCGACGTCGTAGTGCTCGGCCATGCCCTGCAGAATCCGGATCGTCGTCTCCTGGTCCGGCGGCGTCAGGTTGATGCGCTGCAGTCGTTCAACCAGCGGCTGATTCGGCCCAATGTGCTTGTGGAACTCGTCATAGGTCGTCGCGGCGATGATTCGGATGCCGCGTGCCCCGGAGGCCGCCAGCACCGGCTTGATCGCCTCAACCGCAGCGTCGGAAAGCTGGATGATCTGGTGGAACTCGTCGATGAACAGGACCAGCTCCTGCTTCTCGTCCGCCACGAAGTGCTCGGCCTCGTCGAAGAAGCCCTTGAGCATGGCGGCCATGCGGTCCGAGTCGCCGGCCTCGGAGATCATCCGGGACGGATCGACCTCGAGATAGAGCCGCTCGGCGTCAGCGGCCATCGTGGCCTGGACGAGAGCGGTCTTACCCGTACCTGCCTCGGCCAGGAGCAGGGCGTTGCACAGCTCCGGCCTGCTCATCGAGGCCAGCAGCTGGAGCTTCTCGTGATCGCGGCCGACGATCTCGCGCTCGGCCCTCTTGAGCGGGTCCGACAGCTTCGACAGGAGCGGATAGCCCTCATTCAGGTGCACTTCATGGAACATGCCGTGGAAGACCTCTCGCCAAGACTTGAATTCATCTGATAGATCAGTCGAAAGTCTATCATGACACCATTCGGCTCGACTGTGATAGGACAGCGAAAGGCCCCCGGACTCATATCCGGGGGCCTCCTGGCCATTCACTCCGTAGGGGTGCTGTCACAGCCCCTGCTGGCGGTCCTCCTGGGACGAAGCCCCATCCTGCTCGAACTGGTAGTCGTACCGCTCGCTCATTGGCCTGCTGGACTCCCGGTCGCGCCGTGCCCGCTCGTTCGCCTCGCGCTGCTGACGCATCGAGGCACCCACGCGGTCGACCAGGGCGCGCCCGGCCTCCGCCCACATGTCCTTGCCCTCGTCCGGGGCCGTGATCTCGTCCAGGCCCAGCTCCAGCAGGCTCGTGCCGCTCAGTGGGCTGGGATCGTTCGTCGCCATAGCCTTCTCCTCCTCCGTGCCTGTCTCAGGCCCCGCGCTGCTGCTCGGTGCCCTCGGGACCGCCCTGGCCCTCGAACTGATAGTCGTACCTCTCGCTGACCGGCTTCCGTCCCTGCGGCGAGGTGCCCGGCAGCTGCTCCTGAGCACCACGGCCGACAACCGAGCCCATCCGCCCGACCAGGTCCGCCCCGGCAGCGGAGCCCTGGGGGGCCTTCTGTCCGCCATGTCCGGCCAGCTCCGTGTGCAGCCCGCGGGCTGCACCCACGGCAGCTCCCCTGGCGGCGCTGGCGGCGACGCCCCTGGTCAATGCGCCGGACTGCTGGGCACGTTGGGCGTGGGCCGCGGTATCCTGCATGGCCTCGGTGCCGAGCCGCCTGGCTCCCTCGCGGAGGCCCGCGGACTGCACGGCCTGTCCGACCTTCGACCCGGCGGCCCGTTGGATGAGCGGGACCTTCACCGGACCCTGAACCGTGCCGCCGGCATGGGCCTGCTTCGCCTGGGGCTGCTCCTGCCGGGACGATTCCGGCTTCGGCACATCCGCTGAAGTGATCATCCCCGGTGCCGGCTCAGCCTGCGGGCGCGGCCGCCGCTCGACCACGTTGGGGTTGAACCTCGAGCCCGGCTGGCCGGGAGCGGGGGAGGAGGGCACGCTATATCGGGGACCCCGCACCGCGCCGAGGCCCGCCTGAGAGCTCGGGCCCCGCTGCTCTCCGGTATCGGGGGTGGCCCCGCGGATCGCCGCCAGCTGCTCGGGCGTGTATGACGTCGGGCGCTGGGCGTGCTCCGGTCGACCCTGGGAACCTTTACTGAGATCTGCCATGATGATTCGTTCCTCTCTATGCGAAAGGCCCCCGGAGAGGTCTCTCCGGGGGCCTTTCAATGAGTTCTGCTGAGCCGTGGATCGGTGTCAGCCGACCGCGGGGGCCTCGGCCTCGACGACCTGCTCGGCCTGGGCGGTCTGCTCCGGACCGGCCTGGCTCTGCTTGGCAGCCGCCTGGGCCTCCTTGGCCGCCTTCATGGAGGCGAACTGGTTGTCCAGGGTCTTGGCGTCGACCTTGAAGTCGCTGGCCTCCACGGACTTGGTGTTGACCACCAGACCGGTGCCGCGCGAGGCCGGCATCACGTTGCCCTTGAAGCCGTAGACGGTGCCGACCTTCTCGCCGTCCTTGTTGAGCAGCGGCTCCGTATTCGGGCCCGCGGCCTTGACGATCTCCTCCAGCTGGCCCACCGAGTAGGGGGCGGTGTTGGCGAAGCGCTCCTTGCCGTCCGGGCCCTTCACGCGCTCGGACTTCAGGTGCAGGTTGCTCTGCTCCGGTCCGCGCGAGTCGCGGGCGTCGACCTGGATGTCGGCGTAGTGCGACTTGCCGTCCTTGGTCGCGCCGTTGTCATAGACCTTGGCGATGAGGTTGACCCCGGTCATTGCGCCCTTGCCCTTGAGAAGTGCCATGATCTCGTCCTTTCGTCGTTCCGTCCGCCACTCGGCAGAACGGCCTTGATCATTCACGTCGTCCGAGCAAAGCCCCGAAGTGCCTGCCGAACTGCTCTATACACTAATACTCCCATAGAGCATTCCGCAACCATTCGAATGATCTTTCAACTCGTGTCCCTACTCGTGCTGGATGCCGTCGGGCCGCCCTGCCGGCTCCTGCTCGGGGCCGGGGAGGACACCGGCACCAGCCACCGCGGCGTCGACCCGCTGCTGGACGCGCACCACCAGGCCGGCGTCCAGCGAGGAGGCCTTCGACCGGCGCATCCGGGCCGCCTGTTCCTGCTCTTCGCGCAGCGCCGCGATCCTCGAACGCAGAACCGGCCGCGTGGAGCCGTCCTCCACCGGAACCAGTTCCCGCGAGACCCGGGTCATCGCGGCGATGTCGTCGACCGGGAGGTCGGCGATCGCCTCGGACTGGCCTGACTGGTCGAGGTACTCCATGGCCGCCAGCAGCAGCCGGCGGCGTTCGGCCGCGGCTGCGGTGAACTCCCGCCGGGCCCGCTCGCCGATCTCGACATCGGCCACGAAGTCGTAGCCCAGGTGATGCAGGTCCAGTGCCTTGACCTCGTCGAAGGGGTGTACCGTCCCGGTCTCGATCGACAGCTGAGTGGAGAGCGCCGGATCCCCGCCAGCGACGGCGCTGCGCTGGTCGGCAGGACCGGCGACGAGCACCAGCCCCGAGTCGGCCAGGTCGGTGCGCAGCTCCTGGAGCCGTTCGTCGTAGACCTGCTTCATCGTCTCGATGCGCGCGTCCAGCACCGCCCGTCCGGCCTTGCCCGCGGTCAGGTGCCGTCCGCCGGGCTGGCCGTAGATTTCGCGGCCCATCTCCTCGGCCTGGTCGGCGTCCTTCATCCGCTGCAGCGAGGCGTCCTGGCGCAGCGCCATCAGCGAGAGCAGGCGCTGGCCGTACGCGGCGACCTCCTGCTGCTGGGCGTACCACTGGCTGGCGTCGCCGACAAACGGCAGGAAGTGCTGGTACTTGCTCATCACCCGCCGGTGCCAGTCCTCTTCGTAGCGGTAGAAGTCGTAGAGCGGCCGGGAGTCCTCTACGGCCACTTCGGCCTTCTCGGCACGCTCCCATTGCCGTGCCAGGTCCCGGTAGGCGCTGGCCTTGGACTTGTGATGCTGCAGGCGGGAGGCATAGCTGCGCAGCCGGAAGCCGAAGGAGACGACATCGTCCTCCGAGCTGCCGTGCTGCTGCTGGCGCTCTGCGGCCAGGGCGGCCATCTCGGCGTAGTCCATACCCATCACCTCAAGCATCGGCGTACGCACCCGCAGCTCCTCCTCGGGCAGGGCGCGCAGCATCTGGTAGACGCCGTTGACCGCCCGCTCGGTGATCTGGCTGCGACCCGCGTCGACCAGGCGCTGCCACGCGTCGGTGGGCAGGCCCTCGGCCTTGCGGCGCTGATTGGCGTACTCCACGACCCTCTCCATTGCCGCCGGCAGCGGAGAGCCCGGCCGCTCCAGCTGCTCGGCCACCAGCTCGGAGACCAGACGGTTGGCTTTGCGCATCCGCAGATCGTTGGTTCCGGCGCGCCACAGCGAGCGGTCGGCGGGCAGGCAGGCCAGCAGGAACTGGGGGAGGGCCTCTGAGCGCATGCGCTCGTGTGCCCAGCGCTTGATGAAGGTCGTCACGTTCCTGCGCTCGTAACCGACGGCGCTGGACAGGTGCGCGACGGCCTGCTTCTCGTCCAGCCAGGCGTCCACGCCGCGCCGCAACCGGGACTTGTGCCGGTCCAGAAGCTTGCCCCGCTGGGTGCCGTCCTTGGCCAGGTGGCCGTGTCCGGCGTCGACCATCGCCAGGTGGCAGTGGACGTGCTCGGTGTCGACCTGGATCACGCCGACGTAGCGCAGGTCGTCGAAACCGCTCGTGCCCGAGCTCATCCGCTCCAACCCGTGCATGATCGCCATCCGCAGCTTCATCTGGTCGATGTGGCCGCGGTAGTCCCCGCGGCCTTCGCAGTGAAAGTCCTCGCCGACGATGCGGTGCCGTTTCAGGTATTCCTCATCGAAGGAGAGCACGGTCTTCAGCACCGTCTTGCCGCTCTCGAAGTGTTTCTGGATGTCCCGGGATGCAGCCCGCAGCTGCTCGTCGGAGAGCGACACTGAGCCGTAGCCGAAGGCCACGCCGCCATCGTCCTGGGCCTGGCGCATTATCGTCTTGGCCTCGACCCTGCTCGTCCCGGCGCGCTCGACCGCGCTCTCGCGGGCCATGTAGCGCAGGATGAAGTCGTCCATGCGCAGCCGCTGGATCGGCGCGAGCGACTCAGTCGCCTGCTCGCGCGCCATGTACCGGGTGACGTAGTCGCCGGGGGTGCCGCCCCGGGACCCCTTGCCGCCGGGCAGCGGCACACTGAACTCGTTGACGATGACCACTGACTGCTTCAGGCCCATCCCGCCTCATCCCTCCGTCGTGTGAATGCACAGAACCCCGGCCGCTGTCCTACAGCGACCGGGGCCCGTCCTGACTGCTCTGCCCGCCTCGGCCTCAGTGGCCCAGGCCGTGCCCGTCTTCCTCGCCGAAGTCGAGGTCGGCGGCGCGGCGGGAGGCCTCGCGCTTGCGCTCCTCGAGCGTCGGCGCGGGCACCTCCTGCCCGGTGGCCTCCTCATCCAGACCAAAGTCCAGATCGTGGGTCGCGCCGGCATCCGGCTCCGCGTCCGCAGGGACGGCAGCATCCTCCGGTCCGTCCAGGTGCAGGGCCGGGGCCACACGCTGGTGATACAGGTGCTCGGGCGTGCCCTCAGTGCGCTCCAGCTCAGCCTGATACCGCTCGCGCTCCGCGGTGATCTCGGCCTCGACCGCCAGCAACTGCGCGGTGACGCCCTCGGCAGCCGGCTGCTGCGCCTCCGGCCGCTGGAGGTTCTCCGCCTGCGCGACCAAGTCGAGCTCGTCCTCGCTGAACAGCGAGTTGATCGCGTCGGAGCGGGCCCGCAGGCCCCGCTGGTCGACGACGGACTCAACCGGACCATGACCATCCTTGGAGCGATCAGCGAAGTAGGCCGCCAGGTCGTACTCGGTGGAGGCCAGGTCGATCTCGAGATCGGCGATGCGGTGCACGTTCATGAAGACCACGGGGGCATCGGCCTGGTCCCCGGACGGGGTGAGCACGAGGGCATCCACCCTGGCGGGCAGCTCCCACTCGATCCCCGTGAGCTGGTCGGGCACGGTGAACGAAGGGCTGAAGTAGCCCTTGGCCGCCAGTGCGACCAGCTGCTCGTCGTCGAACTCGTAGAAGGCGTCGACCTTCTCGCCCTGGCCGTGCGAGTAGGTCACCTGGGTGATCCCGTACGGAAGCGGCTCGGCGGGAGTGATCGAGCGCAGCTCGCCCACGACGTGCAGATAGGGCCGGTAGTTCTCCTCCTTGCCGCGGTGCTTGAGCTCGACAGAGTCGACCAGCACCCCGATCTGGGCATCGAGGCCGTCGTAGCGGTGCGCCTGCACGCCACGCTCCCGCAGGGCCCGGTCGGCCCACACGTCATTCATCATCAGTCCAGCAGTGCGCATCAGTTGCTCCTCTTCCGGTTGGTCTTCTTGCTCGGGCGGGTGGTCCTGGGGGCGGCGGTGGCCGGGGCCAGCGCCGGGGTGCGGGCGTCGCGCACAGCCTGGATCCGGCGGGTGGACCAGCGCCACATCCCGCGCATCGCGGCGATCTCCGCGGCGGCCAGCAACAGGACCACAAACAGCAGCGGGGCGATCCACATTGCGACGGTCCCGGCCATGGTCAGGTCGCCGCTTGCTGCGCCCGACTGCCGGTGCAGCCACGCGCCGAGCATCGGGATCACGACCATCGCAGTCATCGAGGCCAGCACATAGTCGGCGATGAGCACGACCGAGCGGAAGAACACCGCCCAGATCAGCACCGGCGATCCGCCGGAGCCCTTCCCGGGGGCCAGGCGGCGCAGCGCGCCCGCCAGCTTCGAAGGGCCACGCCCGGCCTTCGGCTTGGCCGGGGCCTTCTCGACGGGGACTGCAGTGGCAGCCTCCACCCGGGCTTCGTGCTCGGTCGCGCTGCCGGTCTTGTCCAGAGTCTGGATCGTCATTCGTCTCGTCCTTCGTTGTTGTCGTGTCGTGTCTGTGCGGGTGTCCCGCCGGTCAGCCGCTGTGGCTGGGTCCGGGGCTGGCGGTATCGGCCGGTGAAGCAGAGGCAGGTGACCTCTGCGCGGCAAGCTGGTCCCGCGTCCGGCCCGAGGCCCGGAACGCTTCGAACGAGGCGACCGTGCCGTCCTGTCCGGTGGCGAAGGTGAAGACCACATACTCACTTTTGGCCGTGGACTTGCCGTCGGCGGACACCGGGTCCAGGCGCGCCACTCCGATGTAGGAGTAGTCCAGGCCCTTCACCGCGGCAACGTCGACGTCGAAGTCGGCCAGCTGGTACGCCGTCCCCGCGCCCTTTCCGGCACCGGTCGCTGCCATCCACTCCGGGATGAACTCGGTGAGGGTCCGGGACGATGTCCCGAGAAACCCGTACCGGGCGTCGAGGGCGGCCTGCGTCTCCTTGACGGTCCGCGAGGCGGCCGAAGAATCCGTCAGGCTCAGCAGCACCGAGCGCGCTGCGGCCCGGTCCCGGTCGGCCCGCTCGGCATCCATCCCCGGCAGGGCAGCCAGCAACCGGGCGTGCTTGGTCTCAAGTGCCGCCTGCGCGTCCTCCTGCTTGCCCTGGAGCTGGACGATGAGCTGGTCGGCCTTGGCGTCGGCGTCCGCCGAACCGTCGGCCAGCAGCGCCGGGGCCAGAGAGAGCAGCGACAGCGCCAGCAGCGTTCCGGTGCTGCAGACCAGGACCTTCCCGGCCCTCGCTCGCACCCAGTCCTTCACGTCCTCGATCACGGTGCCTTCACCTCCTGCCGCAGGGCCTCGCCCGTGGTCGTCGTTCCGGTCTGGACCCCGGAGAAGCTCTTGCGGGTCATGTCGTAGTCAGCCCGGGCCCAGGCCAGTACCGCCGGGGCGTGCCCAGCCGCCGGACGGGTCTGCACCGCCAACCAGGTGACCCGGATCGTGCCGTCCACCTCGACCGAGTAAGGGCGCTGGGCGACCCACTTGAAACCGGAGTCGAAGCTCATCGGAATCTCGTTGCCCGCGGCGACGTCCTTGTCGGAGGCCAGCAGGTACCAGGGTTGGAGAGTGGCCTGCCCGACGTCGGGAGCGAAGTACGGGGTGAGGTTCCGGCGCGTCGGCTCGGCGGCAGCCTGGTCCAGCGTCCCGCCCGAGTCTGCCACCGAGGGTGTCAGGTAGCGGTACTCGTTCTGCAACCGGGCGATCTGTTCCGCTGCTCCCTGTGCCGTGACCAGGGCGCGGTCAGCGTCCTTGGCCTGCGGGAGGGCGTCGGTGCGCACCTCGGCGGTGCGGATCTGCTCGCGCAGGGAGACGATCTGCTGAGCCT
Organism: Arthrobacter sp. NPDC080031; assembly: GCF_040702485.1. NCBI lineage: Bacteria > Bacillati > Actinomycetota > Actinomycetes > Micrococcales > Micrococcaceae > Arthrobacter > Arthrobacter sp. NPDC080031. Next base: position 39,919 of record NZ_JBFBLA010000011.1, on the reverse strand, counting down.
TGTCGTGGCTGACGGTGGCCTCGCCACCAGAGAGACCCGCGCCGACCAGGAAGCAGAGCAGCGCAGCTGCCCCCATGCACACCCCGCCGATGGCCGCCCGGCGGCTCATCAGCGCACCCGGGACATTTCCGTCCCCAGTGGGGTCGGCGTCGCCCGGTGCCGCACCGGCGTCCGGCGCGGCCACGAAGCGGGTCTTGCGGACAGGCTTGTCAGCCTGCACACCCGACTCGCCGATCTTTGTCGATGCCATTGCCCCTCAACTCGCTCTTCGTCTCGAATACCAGTACAACTCTATCAAGAAGATGAGTCGAAAGGGAGTCGGATCATCTGGAATGACGAGTCGAACCGCCAGCGGGAATGGCGGACAGACCAGAGACCTTCCCTTGGGCGTCGACGGTGAGGTACACCAGCACGGTCCGGTACGACTTGACCCGGTCCGGTGCCACCTTGTTCTGGGACACCGCATCGGAGGTAACCGCCACCTCGACCTGCACGGCATACGTGTACTCGTCCGCCGTGACCTTCACGACCTCGAGGTCTGCGTCGGCATTGACCGCCGAGTTCAGCCCTTGGGTGTCGATGTAGTAGTAGCGCTTGCCCGCGGCGTCTTCGTTGAAGCGCGCCGCCGGCATGAACTGCTTCAGGAACTGCTCGTCCTCGGACAGGTGGTAGCGCTCTTTCAGGTCCCGGCGAGCGGCCTCGTAGGCCTGGCCGGAGTCCCAGGTGAATGCCGTCTTCACCAGGCGGTCCACGATCTGCGTGTCGTCGTGGATCCGGCTCTGGCTCACGCCGAGCGACTGCATGACATCCTGCTCGACCTGCTCGGACTTCGCGGTCCCGACCGAGGCAAGCTGACCCTGAAGGCCCGTGATCGTCTGCTGCTGCTGATCCAGTGCGCTGCGCTGGGACCCCCATGTCAGGCCGGTCACCGTCACGGCCGTAACCAGCAGTACCGCGACCCCGACCACCAGGGCGTTGCGCCGCATGAAGCCCGGTCCCGGCGCTGCCGTTTCGTCCGTGCCGTCAATCTGCTGCTCCTGCATCATCAGCCCTCTCCGCTTCCGTTGCCCGTCGTCGATGCGCCCTGCCGGTGCTCCGCGCCGGCGGCGGTCACCACGACCTTGAGATCGACGAAAGTCCCGGCCTTCCCGTCATAGGAGTAGGCCGCGTTCGCCCACGCCAGCACCTGTCCACCCGCGGTGTCCCGGCACAGCCAGATCACCCGCGCCGTGCGCGTGGTGCCCGTGGCGTCCTGGGTGGCGAGGTCCGGCATCACCGACTCGACCGACCAGGCGTATGCTCCGGGCGAGGAAGCCTTCAAACCCTCGTAGCGCACGTACCAGGGGAACCGCGGGTCGATCTGCGTGCTCGGGTCGAACGGCGTTACAGAGGTCCAGGAGTAGGCCCCCTTTTCGTCGGCCAGGAACGAGCGCGGGCTGAACAGGGGTGCCAGCGTCCGGCGGTGCTCGGCGATCTGCAGTGTCGCCGCGTTCGGCGTACCGTTGCCCGCATTGGGCTGTGTCGCCGCCTCGTGGTGCAGCTGCGCGAAGCGCTGCTGGGCCTCCGCGACCTTCTGGGCGTCCTTTGCGGCTGCCTCCATCAGCCGCGTCATCTTTCCGGGCAGATCCGGGGGGACCGGAGTGCTCCTGGCATCCTCGATCTGGACCTGGAGCGCGGAGATCCGGTCGGCGTTGGCCGCGTGCTCCGCCTCGAATCCCTTGCCGCTCACTCCCGCGGCCGCCGCCAGCCCGAGGATCGCCACGCCCATTGCGGCGCTCAAGACCAGGCGCGTCCGCCGCGCCGACTCCTCGGGAGTGCGTACTTGCCGCTCTCCGCGCCGCTCGGAGCGCCAGCCCTCGAAGCGGGCCTCGAGTTCGACCCCGCTGACCCGACTGCGGGTGGCGGGGGCCTTCAGCTTCTTCGGCGCGCCGTCCTCGTCCTTGACCGTGTCCCCGGCCCTGCCACGCGCATCATCATCCGCACTCGTCACGATGCCCGCCCTTTCTCGCGTTGTCCTCATATATGACTCCCAAGTCTAACTTCAATGGTCATTGAATAACGAGTCTGCCCCATTCGACAGGTCACTGCGCACGGATCGGGACGCAGAAAGGGCCGGTGCCCGGATCGTCCGGACACCGGCCCTGCTTCCGCCGGCTACGCCGGCAGGTTGCCGCCCGTGGTGATGAGGTCCGTGACGTCGACGAACACCCACCCCTCTGACTTCATCCGCTCCGCACTGTCAACGCGAACGCGGCCCATGAACGCGCAGTAGCCGGCCTCACCGAGGATGACCTTGTCGCCCTGCACGCCCAGCACCACGAGGGTGTGGCCCGCGGACCCCGTACCCGGCCCGGAACCGACCGAGTACGCCGTCGGCGTACTCGAAACCTGCTTGCCTGTCATGGACGCGATCGCGTGGGCTGTCTGGATGCCGTCGCCCGGCGGGTACTGCTGGAACGAGGTGTACTTGTTCATGAAGTAGACCGAGAACGACACGCAGTTCATGGCGTGGTTGTCGCCGCAGGAGCCCGGTCCGCCAGCGCCGTACTTGTCGTCCAGGAACTTGTCGCCCTCCTGGTTGTACAGGTCGATCAGCTGCCGGGCCTGCTCCTCGTTCATGCCACCGTCGACGAGGCTGCCCGGGCGCACCTTGGTGTCGCTGTCGCAGTTGCCGAAGATGGAGCGGATCCCGCTGCCGACCGTGTCGACAATGCCGCCCACGATGTCCTGGACCCCGCCCACGACCGAGGTGTCGACGGTCCAGCCGCTCATCTTGCCGAACCACATCTCGGCGTCGGCCTTACGCTCCTGCAGCTGTGAGGCGTTGTCGGCCGAGCGCTCCCACTTGTCGTGGAAGTGCAGTGCAGCAGCAGAGGGAGAGCCCTGCGAGGTCTTGATCATGTCCTTGAACACGGCCACGTCCCCCGGGCTGTCGCCCTCCGCCATGAATGCCAGCTGGGCCTTGATGGTGTACCAGTCCAGGTTCTTGGACTTGGCATAGTCCAGGAGCATCGTGGTTCGCCCGTTCGACCACTGGCCCAGACCGATGCCGCCGTGCGACTGGCCGGGAATGTGGGTGAAGTTCCCGTCCCAGGCGGTCTGCTTGCGCGGGCCGATCTGGTAGGGCTCGTTGTAGATGCCCTCCACGCTGGTGGGGTCCACGCCCGACTCCTGCGACCAGTTGCCCAGGATGCCCGCGATGTTCTCCTCGGGCATACCCCAGGTCTTCAGCACGGAGTAGACCGCCCGGGCGTTCGCCTCGGTGGTCGCCGGGACGTCAGCGCCGGGGCCGTTGCGGCTGACATTGACGATGCAGTTGGTCATGGTCGAGCCGCGGCCGCCATCGAGGCCGGCCTGGTCGAGCACACCCGTGAGGACCGTGCTGAGCACAGCCACCGCGGCAACGGTCGCAGCCACCCCGGATGCGGCCGTGGCCACCGGGGCGACGGTGGCCGTCACGGTGACCCCGAACACGGCTCCTGCCGCCTTGCCGACCAGCCCGCCCAGTGCGATGAACGGTGCGGCGATCGTGTGCCCGACCGCCTTGGCGATCCCAAGGATGAAACCCCAGATCATGCTGGCCGCGTTGGCGGCCATCGCGAGCATCGCGAAGAACATGGTCTTGAGCCACTTCAGGAAGGCCATGACCATGAGAAGCCCCGCAGCCGGGGGAGCGGCCGCCGCGGTGCCGCCGACGGCGACACCCCTGGCGGTCTTGGACAGCAGCTGGCCGTCCTTCTCCTTCTGCGAGGTCCGCTCGTAGCCGGTGCCCCCGGCACCGAGCCGCTTGTCGGCAGGCTCGGCGTCCGGACCTCCGCCGGTGACCTTGGACGCACCGTCGACAACATCCTTGCCGGTCTCCAGGCCCACATTCTTGGCAGCGCCGACCGCTGCCCCGGGCAGCGCGCCGACACCACCGGCGGCGGCTCCGGCCTGCGCCCCGGCGACAGCTCCCGAGGCAGCCGCTCCCGCGTACCGGCCGGCACCGCGGCGGACCGCGCTGCTGCCGTCACCCTCGACCGCCTTGCGGGCAGCTCCCCCGGCCGCCCCGGCGGCGACACCGTCGAGGCTCTTGGCAGCCTTGGCGGCCTTGCTGGTCTTGCTGGCTGTGTCGGCCGCACCTGCGGCCTTGCCAGCGGCAGCCGCTGCGTCCGGGGCCGGTGCGGCTCCCAGGTGCTTCGACCCGCGGCCCGCAGGCGTCGGGTCCACGGGCTGCGGCGCGGGGGAGGCCCCCGGGGTTTTCGGCAGACCCTTGGCTGCATCCCCGGACGGGGAAGGAGCGGAGGCCGCTCCGGTACGGGGCCCGGCGCGGCGTACGCCGGACCCCTCACGACGAGGGGGCTGCGACTCCTCCTTCGCACCCCCGTCGGCGGACCTGCGGTCCCCGCGGGGCGATGCAGCGCGCCGGGCCGGGTCATCCCGCCGCGTCGGCTGGTCGATGGCCATAAGCTTGTCCTTTCCGGCTCGATGCCTGGGTGGTGACTGCCCGCTCCGTGGAGCGCGCTCAGTGATAGACGGTCAGGAAGTCCCCGGCCGAGTTCGCAGTGCTGTTGGACTGCACATCGCGCAGCTTCACGTCCAGGCCGAGCAGCTCGAGCAGAAGCCCGGACTGGTACTCCGACTTGGCCTTGCCGTAGTCCTGGTAGGCCTGGGAGAGGTTGTTCATCACGTTCGTGAGCGGGCGCATCGTCACATCGGAGGACCGGTAGTCCTTCTTCAGGTCGGTGCCGTCGGAGAGGACCCACTTCATGTCCGAGACCTGCTGGCTCGTGCTGTCGCTGCCCTCGGCGCGCTTGTCGGCGAGGAACTGCACATAGCCCTTACCGGCGGGCACGAGCGTGTCGAGGTAGCCGGCATAGAGGTTGCCCGCGCGCCAGTTGAAGTCGAATCCGCCGGGCACGACATGGCCCGTCTTCAGCTCCAGCGTCGCCTTCCCGTCCTTGGCCTCGGCCGCCGAGACACCAGCCACCTGATCACCTGCGATGGAGGGCGGAACGGCCGGCGGACGGAGGAAGAGCCCATCGACCTTGGTGGTCGCCAGGTCGGAGGTGTACGACTCGACCTGCTTCAGGCTCGTGCGCATCGCGAGCAGCTTCTGGTCGAGCTTGTCCCGCGTCTGCTGCTCCTGGGTCTTCAGCACGACGTCGTAATAGGCCCGGGCCGGGTCGAAGCTGGCCGCGTCCAGGGCCGGGATGTCGGTGGTGCCCGACGCACCCGGGTTGATGATCACGCGCCACTGGTCGTACTTCTTGAAGCTCGAGTCGCCCACGACCTGGTCATCCCTGCTCTGCTGCCGCTCGTCGTAGGTCAGCTCGGCGTTCGCGCGGACGGTCAGGTTGAGCACCTGCCGGTCGAAGGGCCGGTCCGCGTCCAGGAGGACCCCGACGTAACCGGTCGAGCCGAAAACGTGGAAGGTGCCCCTGATTCCGCTGGTACTGACCTTCTCGGTCTGCAGCTTGTCGTTGGTGCCCAGCAGGAAGGCCTGGTAGTCCGCCGCGTTGTACGAGATCGCCGCGCTGGCGGGGAAGTGCATCATGACCAGTGCCCTGTTGCCGGTGTGATTGGTGTAGACCCCGTCGACCGTGCCCTTGAGCTGGGTCTTCGAGGAGGTGAACTCGGTGTTGTAGAGCGCGGTGTGCGACACCGCGTCGCTGCCCGCCTTGAAGGCGGCGGCACCCGAGCCGGCCACCACGACCAGCCCCATCACAGCGAAGATGCCGAAGAACACCCCGAAGCGCTCGATTGCGTGGTGCGAGTCGAGCTTGAACCGCTTGCCGAAGGCCAGCGCCTTGTCCTTGATCCCCATGTCCGTTCCCGTTCGTCCTGTTCCTTGCTCTGCCTGTCCTGCTCGTCGTCAGCGCCGTCGTCCGACCCCGGAAACGACGCGCCGGGTCGGTTGAGGCCTGGTGACCTCAACCGACCCGGTGCGGTCCGTCGACGCTTTGTGTGCCCGGCCGTTGATTCCTGCCGCGCCGGGCTTAGCCCAGGACGCCGCTGGTCAGTACGTGGCTGACCGTCTGCACGAGGACAGAGCCGCCGCCGAGGTCCTCAAGGGTCTTCTGGCCGCCGGAGCCGATGGTGTTGATCAGCGACCACCCACCGGTGCCGAGCGCGCCGCCGACCAGGATGAGCAGGGCGATGGTGCCCCAGCCCTGCTGCTGGCCCGCGGACTGCGGGGTGGCCATCAGCTTCTTGATCAGGAGCACGCCGCCCCAGACCAGTCCGACCGCACCCAGGAGCATGAGCAGCAGCCCGCCCCAGAGCTGGATCTGGGACTTCGCGTTCTCCAGGAAGCTCGTCAGGTCCCAGGCCGCGGTGGGCAGGGCGACCCGCTCGAGTGCCGCCTCGTAAATCTTCGTCATGGTTCTTTCCTCTCGCCTATCGAATGGTCGCTTGCATGACATGTGTCACGAGGCGACTGGCACAACCGATTCGCCTAGACAGAGCACAGCGCCCTATCAATGGTCTCTCCCGATGCGACGCGACTCCCCGTTGAGCGGGACGACATGCCTGCAATCATGCGCCCGACCCCTCTCTAGGGACTCGTATACGTGCATATCTTCAGTGACCAATCTACATCATTCGAGTCATCAGTCATAGTCGTATCCGTGACGAGTCGGATACGAGTCCAGAATGTGCTCGAAGACCAGCGCAAACGAGGTGTCGGCGGGAGGACTGACGTTCTGCTCAAAAACGTGTAGATTTCACATGACGGGGCGCGCGGTGTGCGGCTCCGGCACGGCTCGGCATACGCTTCTTGCTGAGCCCTTCGCGCCCATGTACCCGACCAGGAGCCCAAACCAGATGAACGCCTTGCCCGGAGACCTCTTCGCCCGCCGACTGCGACAGGAGAGGGAACGCCTGGGCATCAGCCAGGCTGAGCTGGCCCGCAGGATTGCCGAGATCCTTGGAACGAACGTCGACCCTTCGGCGGTGACCCGGATAGAGCAGCAAATCCGCGCCGTCCGCCTGGACGAGGCGGTCGCCGCCTCCAAGGCCCTGGACGTCCCCCTGGCGATCCTGGTCGCCGAGGATCCGGAGGCAGAGAGCGAGGCCCAGCTGCAGCAGTACCTCGCCGACCTGGCAGCGGCCCAGCGCGAGTGGGAGAAGAACAGGCTGGAGGTGCTGCGGCTCTCCAAGGCCATTCAAGTGCTCGGCGGCGGCGCTCAACTCAAAGGTGTCGTCGACTTCCGCCTCATGGAAAGCATCGACGCCCGCGTCCCGGTCGAGGAGGACGACCAGCACGGGCACCGGGTTGCCCCCGGCATCGAGGGGTCTACAACCCCAGACGCATGACGCTGTTGCGTGCCGCAGGATTGAACTCGCGGTCGTAAACGTCTACCGTCGCTGCCCGGCTCCACCGGCCGGCGCGCATGATCTCCTCCGTGCTCGCACCGTTGCGCCGCGCCTGGGTGACGTGCCCGGCCCGCAGCGAGTGGAAGCCGTAGGCAGCAGGGTTCATCCCCGCCTCGACCATGCGCGAGAGCAGCATCGTGTGCAGCGCGTCGCCGCTCACCGCCCGTGCATGGATCCGGGCGTCCTTCCTGTTGCGGTACGTTGCCCGGAGCAGGGGCGCGCCCGAGGCCAGGTCGGCGCTGCTGATGAGCGCCGTCGAGCCGGCGGCTCCGCAGACGTGCTCCTCGAGACCGTACGAGAACAGCTGCTGCATGATCCCGCGACGCCGTGTGCGCGCGTCGTCCTGCCGGGCGAGCCCGAGCAGCGCGACCCAACGGTGCACCGCACACGGGGGACAGGATGCCGGCGAGCTCCCGAACGGCAGCACGACCACGTCCGGCAGCGCGTTCTCCGGGTCGGCCTTCGAGGCCCCCACATGAACGTGGACACCATCGACCGGGTGCAGCTCGAGCCGGTTCAGCGTCAGGGCCGCCGCCTCGCTCCTGCGCAGGGCCCCTGCGAACCCGAGCCACACCGCCAGGGCGTCCCTGGTGGCTGACACGCCTGCCGGATATGTGTCGTGCTCCATCACCGCGATGATCCGGACCACGTCGTCCAGAAGCAGAGGGCGCTTGCGCCGGGGCCTGGTGGCCCGCAGCTTGGCCAGCCCGCGCACGAGATCCACCACGCCGCGGTGGGCCGTGGGATCCAGAAGCCCGCCGCGGAGGTGCCTCTCGCCGATACCGGCCAGGCGCTGGCGGATCGTCGCGACGGAGAACCGGGGGAGCCCGTCGTCATCGAGCTGCGTGGACATCCAGGCGACGTACCAGCGCACGGTCTCCGGATGCGCAGGCAGCGCCTCCAGTCCGTGGCCGGTACAGAAGTCATCAAAGGCACGCCACGCCGTGGCATAGGCGCGCCGGGTGGCAGCAGACAGCGTGTGTCCTTCCAAAGACCGCGAAATTTCTTCGAGCTCGCGCAGCTCGTCGTCCACCTCCGGTTCAGGTGGGACGGTGGGAGCGCTGAGCGCTGCGAGCCTCACCTGTACTGCCATGACTCCAGTCTCGACTCACTGGCCGGAGAATCCAAGTCGCAATGGTCTGTCAGTGGCGATTCCCCATACCCGCGATCGACGGGGCGGCTTCGAACCGGGTCTCTGGTAAGTGCGCTTATCGGGGCATGGAGAAGGACTGCTTTCGCGTGACGCGGTGATTGTTGAATCACTCACAACCAGCGCATAGTCATGCACTCGGCTGCAGGAACACGAAGAACGAAAAGCCAGAGCTGTCCAGCGCCCGGTGGGACAATCAAGAGAATGACGACTGCCCTGCCCGATCTCTGGCTCGACTGGTGCTCGGTCGCGGGCAAGCCCACCGAGTTGGTCGACGACGCCACCCTTGCTCTCTTCTCCAGGCAGGTCGGAGCATCGCGCGCTGTGCTGGCCTCGTTACGGCGAATGATCAGTCAGGAGCCAACCGTCGCCCCGGCTTGGCCGCGCTGCCACAAAGACAACCCCGAATCGCTCCGTCGGCTGGTAAAGCGCGCCACCGTACTGATCCAAGATCCTGCGACCCAATGGGTCTTCCGTCTGCGCCTGCGGCGAATGCTCTTCGCCGCGGTGATGATCGCGCCGCCCGGGCACGGGGGACTGGGCCTGGACCGAGCAGGTGCGCTGGGGCTCAGGCCGAATGAGATGCAACGGCTGCGCTCACGTATCGGCGTCACACCCGATGCGCAGTCCTGCTCCGCGTGCGCCGTATGGTCGTGGCTCGACGTGATCGGTACCAACAACGGATGGTCGCACAGGGCCGTCCGAGCACTGGGTCACCGCTTTGACCAGAAGGACGACGAACACCGTCATCTGCTTCCCGACACGAGTGCCGACTGGCTCCTCTGCGTCGGGATGCTGCCGGCGATCGATCGGTGGGGCTACATCGACCCTTATTCCTCAATGCACCCCTCGTCACTCTCGGCGGTCATCCGCGCCATGGACGCCCTGCTCGAGGGCCCCGTGCCTGTCCCAGCCCCAGTGTTGGATCCCGAACCTCGTCCCGCCGTGCGCGCGATCTCGCCGCAGGAAGAAGAGCAGATCCTCGCCAGGGCCGACGAGCTAACCGCCCGTGTCGCCAAGATCCTCCGCGAGTACGGCTGACGCTGGAAGCAACAACTGCCCGAGCCCGCCGAGCTGCGTAGAACTCGTGGACCGATTCAGGAAGCGAATCAGGCTCCGAAAGGCCTCCACGCACCTAGATTCGCCCCATGCCGGTCGAGGGCCTTCTTGTGCGCTGACATACTGTCTCTATCATGGTGACATTACTCCATTTACTGGATAACCATCGTGTCAAAGCTCGACGTTGCTAAGGAAGATCGGAGTTGGGGGATGGCCACTGGAACCGAGGCTGGACTGCTGGAGAGTCCGAAGCCGCAGTCGGTCTACAAGCACGGGATTCTTGAGCAGTACGTCATTAGGTTCGCAACGATGACGGCCAGCAAGCTGACGCCGAAGAGGGCGGTGCTGTTCGACGGCTTTGCTGGCAGGGGACGCTTTGACACCGGCGAGGCAGGATCCGCCGAGCGAATGATGCTCGCAGCGCAGAAGGCTAAGAACTCCACAAGGATCGACCTCTTCCTGGTCGAGAGGAACCGCGAGGACTTTGTGTCTCTCGACAAGGTGGCCGATGAGTACCGTAACCGTGGCATCCATGTTGACAGCCGGAACGGGGATTGCGGGCAGCACCTCGACGAGGTCAGGCAGCTCGCCGTAGGCGCGAGCCTGTTCGTTTTCCTTGACCCCTGCGGCGCGGGGCTGCCCATGGATTCGATCAGGAACGTCCTCCTCAAACGAGGTTCATGGCCTCGGACGGAAGTTCTGCTGAACTTCAACGCTGACCTCATTCGCCGTGCTCGCGGACAGCTGAAGAAGGGGCAACTCGACCTTGGAGGCGTCGCCAAAGCGGACTCAGTGTGCGGGGGCGAGTGGTGGCGTGACGTGGCATTGCAAGCACACGAGGCTTCTGGCGGAACCTCCTGGGAGGCGGCCGCGGACGCCGTCGCACACGAGTACGCCCGACGACTTGCGGCGGGCACGAAATATGGCAGCGTCGTCGCGCCGGTGCGACGGCAGATTCGCCACCAGCCCGTGTACTACTTGATTTTCCTCACCCAGGCTCCGCACGGCTTCTGGGTGTTCGGGGCTGCCGCGGCAAAGGCACGGGAAGAATGGATCGACTGCCTCGGACCGGACCCTGACGAACGTGAGGGCATGCTCTGGGACACTGTCGCAGATCAGTTCGAACGTGAACACGACTCGGCGATCAGACACATCACTGACAACCTGCGTTCATTGGTGTCGGACGGCCGGCCGAAGGCTGTAGTCGAACACGTCCAGGAGGTCTATGGCGATCTTTACGGCGAGGCCAAGGAGACGGCCTTCTCGGCCGCACTTCGCGCGCTCGTGAAGTCAGGCGAGATTGAGTTCGCCACCAAAGGAGCCAAGCCCCACCAACACGTCATTCGCAAGGCCACCGGCTAGGCTGACGCTGCAGCGAGTTGCGGCATGTCATCCCAAGTGCGTCCTCCGAGTTCGCGCCCATTCGCCTTCGGACTCCGTCCGCCCCACTGCTTGAAGAAGAACGCCACATCGGCTTCAAGGCACTGGTCACGGATGTCTTCGGCCCAGGTCGGATCCATGGGCCGTGCGCGCGGACCGGACTCGCCACCGACGATCACCCAGTCGATGCTTTCAAGGTTCAATGTCGGCAATGCTGTGATGAGCGGTTCGCAGGACAGGAATCGTGTTGCGGCTGGTACAGCTCGAAGGTAGTCAATGCGATCGACGACATCAAACGACTCCACCGAGACTCCCATCCACAGGTTGTCTGGCCAATCAAGCTTGTCTGCCACCCTCGCCATCCGATGAGCCCGCTTGGTCAACACCTGGTAGGTGTGCTGTGGTGTCTGGCGCATGACGTCAAAGATGTCGCGAATGAAGTCGAGCGGAACCTTGGCATGGAACAGGTCGCTCATCGAATTCACGAAGACAATTTTGGGTTTACGCCAGCTAAGGGGCTGCTTCAATGCTGCCGGGTGCGTCGTGACCCCGAATCCAGGACCGGAGGTCCGGGGGTCACCGTCGGTCTGGTACTTCTCCGCACCCATGGCCTTCAGACGCTTCGCGAGCGCCAGAGCGTAACAGTTGTCGCACCCTGCAGCGACCCGATCGCAACCTGTGACAGGGTTCCATGTCACCTCAGTCCACTCAATCCCACTGTTCGTCGGCACAGTCTCACCCTTCTCATAACCACTGCGACTAGCAATGCGTTCCATGCAGTTGCTGATCGTCGCGCGAACCGCGGTTATCCGACCGGCGCATGGATCTAGATCTTGGCCCGATCATCTCACGGCACGAACGACGTATGGCTTTCCACCACGCCGCTACGAGGGGTGAGATGTACCGATTGGACTCTCAAATGCAAGGCGCGGTATCCCCCACGAACTGTTGCCCGACCGCGCGATCAGGCAAGAACAAGATCAACCTTTGCCCCATCGCGGCGCATTGATCATGCTGATACGCCATTCGGGTGTTGAGCCTCTAACTCCTCGCCGGACTGGACTTCAATTGGCACGAGCTGATGGATCTCACCCGAAGGAAGCGCGATGTACCGCACGGTGTCAGGCGGATCGATCCGTGGAGGCGTCACCCGTTCACGAAAAGCTGTCTGCCGGCCAGCGATCGACTTCTTGGTCTTATGCCAACGACCAGTGAGCTCCAGCGTGGTGAGTGCCTCGGTGACCTGAGCCTCGCGGCTCTCAGCCCTTCTCACATCCGCTGCGTCTCGCTCAAGAGACTTTCGAAAGGCAAGGTATGGGTTGCCAGGATCGGCAAGCGCTGCTTTCGCGGCGTCGGCGAGAAGCGCTTTTCGTCCGAGGGCGACAGCGGCACGAGCGAAGTGAAGTTCGCGAAAAAAATGGTCGAGATCTTTCGTCTTGCCGCCGAGGGCTTTTTCCAGTTTGCGATAGTCAACAGCACCGCTGCCCACACCAGACTCCAGGAGTGGCTGGATAGCAGACCAGGTTTGCTCCAAGAATATGTCCGCGTTGTGGAACTCCTCGCCGGCACTTTGCTGAACAACGTCGAGATCAGGAAGCCCGCCGTCGAGCATGGAACTGATTGCTTTGGACAGTCGCTTGTCCGTCGTTCGTTGGGCCGCAATACGCATGTCTACATATCGCTTCTCCTGACGTCCAAGGATTGCCTCGACCCGCCGCTGATGAACCCTCTGTTCCCGCTGGGCGAGCATGTCCAGAGCCATCACCGAGGCACCCACTGCCAAGATCGGCCAACCAGCAACCGCGGCACCTCCGACCCCCACCGGATACAGAACAGCCTGAGCTGAGATACTGGCGGGTCCGCGCGCGAATCCGCGGAACCCGCTGGTGCCAACCGCGCGAACAAGCTCGGTACCCTTCGGCAGCACTACCTTGAAAAGTGTGGCACTCTTCGGATCCACTGCACGGACGACGTTAGTGAGTGCCTGCTGAATGGCAGCATTCACTGGAACCGACTTGTATTTTGTTAGCTCAATGTCGGTGATCGGGTGGTACTCGAACGCCATAGGAATCGAAGCGGCCTCCAGTGCCTCCTCGACCGAGACGGATGCACCGGTTGTAGACAAGACGGCATCTGGAACCAGGAGCCCCGATGCGGGGAGAACACGGACAGGTGCCAAAGTCTCGCTCGGCGAAGGCTCAGTCACCAGTGGGGTCCTTGCCACGTTGTCTCCGCGAGCACTTCTGTACCTGCGAAAAGTGAGAGTAAGGAGCCCGCCAGCGGATACGACGACTGCGACTGCCAACGCGATCCAGAGTTCGGTCATTGCGACAGCCTAACGTGACAGACGATGCCCTATGGGTCAAGCCTCGCAACTCATACAGGCTTAACCCGTTCAAACCCAGTCAAACCCTAAGAAGACCTGCAGTTGAAGCTAGGATGGCTTTGTTCGTCGTTGCCAATCCCGACTGGAGGCTCCACCGTGGCCGAACCATGGCTGTCCGCCGATGGCATTGCCGCGCACCTGGGGATCACGAAGGACACGGTCTACACGTGGATCAGTGACAAACGCATGCCGGCCCACAAGGTCGGCAGGCTCTGGAAGTTCCAGGCAAGCGAGGTAGACGAGTGGGTCCGCAGCGGAGGCTCTGCAGCATCGAGCGACGACGAGACGCCGAGCTGACGGCCGCACCTGAAGGAATACCTCTCGGACAATGCCGAAGCTACTTGCCTGAAAAACTGAAGGGGGTTACACGTGATCGAGCCGCATGCCGAGGCGCAGCGCTATGCACTCTCATTTACTAGTGGTGCCCTCCTCATGCGTGAGGCGGCGATCATTGCGCCCATTTACTTGCGTGAACGCGACTGGGCAAGAGTTCGAACGGTGGTTGCGGGGGAGAACTTGCTTCAGGCTCGGACAGTTGCCTCTGGGCTCAGGCTTGCGCGTGAGGTTATCCAACGGCTCACCGTGCTGACCGACGACGAAATCAAACTACTCATCGAGGCGACCTCTACTGAGCGCGGACACTTGCTGTGGGCGGCGGCCTGCCGTCGATATGACCTGATTGGTGAGTTCGCTGAGGAGATCGTACGCGAGCGGTTCCTCTTGCTTACGCCGTCGCTCGATCTCAACGATTTCGACAGCTTCGTGCGAAGCAAGTCTTTGTGGCACTCCGAGCTGTCTGAACTCAAGGACTCCACGCGGCGCAAGCTGCGTTCAAACTTGTTCCGGATGCTTAATGAGGCAGGGTTGCTTTCCAGCAGCGGGCACATACAGCAGGCCATGATGTCTCAAAGGGTGGCCACCGCCTTGGCCGCGCGTGGTCCGAATGACCTGCGATTCTTCCCAACCACCGATGCTGTTACTTCTGGGAGGGCCCAACCGTGACTCAGACCGACCTATCCAAACAGGAAGAGCACCTGTTCGCAGTTCTCAGTGGCAGACGATTTCTCCAGATGGAGGGCCTGAGCAACGAGGTACCGTTCTTCATTTACCCCTACGACCCTGAGGATGCACTCGCGGTTGCGGGGTCGAAGAAGCGCATCAAGAATCGCCTGGCGAACAAGGGCATCGGCGTGCGCGAGGTCAACCTCTACGATCTGTCCGTGGAGATTCTTAAGGAGCGCGGAGTCTGGGATCGGCTGATCGCGCTTGAACCCGAGCAGGACAAGGCGGATTTCCGTGAGTTGCTCCAAGGGATGCTCGATCCGCAGCTACACATCGCGGCCGCCATCCGGGCCAAGCTCGGCGAGGCTGACTTCGACGTCGTCTTCCTCACAGGCATTGGTGAGGTGTTCCCATACATCCGCTCCCACAATGTGCTGCACAACTTGCAGAGCGTCGTGACTGACAAGCCGATGCTTATGTTTTTCCCAGGCCGCTATGAGCAGTCCGACACGCTGGGGTCATCCCTGGTGCTGTTCGGTCGACTCAAAGACGACCAGTACTACCGAGCCAAGAACATCTTGGAACAGGAGGCTTGACTCGATGAATCTGAACCAGATCTTCGCCAAGGACGTCCAGCGCCCGATAGAGGGCGTCATCAAGGCTGACGATGCCGCGCACCTGGGCACCGAAGTTGATGAGTACGTCTTGACCAACGAGGCGGCCAAGGGCATGGAGCTGTTGCTTGAGGCATACACGGACTACACCAACGCCAACGGCGTGTGGATCTCGGGCTTCTTTGGTTCCGGTAAGTCGCACTTGTTGAAGTTGCTTGCGCACCTCCTTGGCGACGTGGAAGGCCAGGACTTCCCTCGGGCACGTGTCTCCGAGAGTTTCCGGTCCAAGGCGCAGGATGCGTTTCTGCCGGCGCTTTTGACCAAGGCTGAGCGGATCCCGGCGAAGAGCCTCCTGTTCAACATCGACCAGAAGGCCACCCTTATTACTAAGGACCAGACCGATGCCTTGCTGAAGGTGTTCGTCAAGGTCTTCGATGAGAGCCGCGGCTACTTCGGTAATCAGGGGCACGTTGCCAGGTTCGAGAGGGACCTGGACAACCGAGGCCAGTACGAGGCGTTCAAAGCCGCATATGCCCGTATCTCCGGGCGCGACTGGGCGCAGGGACGTGAAGAGGGCGTGCTCGAAGAGGTCAACGTGGCCAAGGCGTATGCCGAGATCAGCGGCCAAGCCGAGGGCACGCCGGCCAACATCCTCACCAAGTACCGCAACGAGTATTCGGTCTCGATCGAGGACTTCGCCGACGAGGTGAAGACGTGGCTCGACAAGCAGGAAGACGCCTACCGGCTGAACTTTTTCGTCGATGAGGTCGGCCAGTTCATCGGATCGAACACGCACCTGATGCTAAACCTCCAGACCATCGCCGAGTCGTTGAACACCAAGTGCAAGGGCCGGGCGTGGGTGTTCGTGACCTCCCAGGAAGACATGGACAAGGTCGTCGGTGACCGTACCAGGCAGCAGGGCAACGACTTCTCCAAGATCCAGGCCCGGTTCGCCACCCGTGTGAAGCTCACCAGCGCCGATGTGGAAGAGGTCATCCGCAAGCGACTGCTGGAGAAGAACGAGGCGGGCGAGGCCACGCTGAATTCGATCTATGCAGAGCAGCACGCCAACTTCAAGACCCTGTTCGACTTCGTAGACGGCGCGAAGACGTATCGCAATTACACCGACGAGGCGCACTTCGTCGGCACCTACCCGTTTGTGAGTTACCAGTTCCCGCTGTTCCAAGCGGCGATCGAGGGCATCTCCGACCACAATGTGTTCGAGGGGCGCAACAGCTCAGTTGGTGAGCGGTCGATGCTCGGCGTCGTGCAGCAGGTCGCTAAGGGCATCGGCGATGTCGAAGTGGGCAGGCTGGCGACGTTCGATCACATGTTCGCTGGCATCCGCGCTTCGTTGAAGTCAGCCGCGCAGCGTTCAATCGACGTTGCCGAGCGCAACCTGGATAACGAACTGGCTGTGCGGCTGCTCAAGGCTCTGTTCCTGGTGAAGTACGTCGAGGGCTTCCACGCCACCCCACGCAACCTGACCGTGCTGGTTTACGACCGTTTCGGACTTGACCTGCCCGCCCTGGCCAAGCAGGTGCAGGAGGCACTGACACTGCTGGAGACGCAGACGTACGTGCAGCGCAACGGCAACCTATACGAGTACCTGACCAACGAAGAGCAGGTCATCGAGGAGGAGATCAAGAACGTCGATATCGATGCCTCGGATGTCAGCGGCCGGCTCTTCAAGATCATCTCCGGCGACGTGGTTCGCACGAGCAAGCTGCGGTACGCCAAGAACGGACAGGATTTCGCCTTCGGGTACAAGCTTGACGATCAGGTGTACGGGCAGCAGCGCGAACTGACCATGCACTTCATTACGCCGGAGTACCCATTCGGCCCCGAAGAGACCCGGATGCACAGTGCGGGCAAGGACGAGCTGCGCGTCATCCTGGAGCCCGATGAGCGCGCACTTTCGGACGTGCGCCTGCTGATCAAGACGGAGAAGTACACCAAGCGCAAGCAGACGACTTCGCTGTCCGCAATCGAGGACCAAATCCTGCGCTCGAAGGCGACGCAGAACGTCGAGCGGGAGAAGGAACTCATCGAGCGGATCCGCCGCGCAGTTGGCAAGGCGGACCTCGTGATCAACGCCGCTGGCGTAACCTCCTCCTCACAGGACCCCATCGCGCGCGTTACCGATGGCTTCCAGGACCTCATCAGCCGCACTTACACCCAGCTCAGCCTGCTTGGCGGTGTTGCGTACAGTGAGCAGCAGGTTGCTGCGTTCGCCAACCCCAACCAATCAGGCATGATCGACGATTCGTCGCTGTCGATGCTTGCTGTACCAGGTGACGAGGTGCTTTCGTTCCTGCTGCAACGCGACCGGCTTGGCGAGCAGGTAACGGTCAAGACGATCGTGGATGCATTCCAGGCCAAGCCCTACGGATGGGATCTCGCCTCGATAGAGGTCGTCATCGCCTGGCTCGTTGGAAACTCGAAGATAACGGTTACCGTCGATGGAAACGTGCTGAAGCGGACCGAGGTAGCTGCCGTTCTGCGCAATACGCAGAAGCACTCGCATTCCGTGGTGGCCCCGCAGAAACTCTTTGACGAGCGCAAGGTCGCCACGTTCCGCAAGTTCTGCATTGACTTCTTCGACGAGGCCACCCCACCGAAGGACCCGCTGGAGCTGGCTCGGCACGGCAGCGAAAAGCTCGGGGCAAAGCTCGACGAGTTAAGAGCGCTGGTGAGCGGATCGAAATACCCATTCGTGGAGCAACTGGCTACCCCCATCGCCCTGCTCGAACAGGCTGTGGGCAAATCTGACGAGTGGTACCTGACTGAATTCAGTCTTGGCGACGAATTGCTCGACGCCAAGGAAAACGTCATCGACCCTATTCAGTCGTTCCTGGGCGGCGGCCAGAAAGTCATCTACGACGACGCCGTCGTACTGCTCACCTCGAACACGAACAACCTCGGATACCTGCCCCCAGGAAGCGAGGCCGACGTCAGGCGACTCCTGGACGATCCCAACGCCTTCCGGGGCAATCGCATGACCCAACTCAAGCAGGCCGCAGACGCCCTTGGGGCGAAAGTCGAGGACACGCTCGCCACCCATCGCAGGACGGTCATCCAGGACATCGAGGCACGCAAGTCCGAGGTACTCGCCAGCGCCTACTACGGCAAAGCCACGGAAGAAGCGCAGCAGCGGGTCACCCGTACAATCGACCAGATCATCACCCGCTTAGGCAGTGAGCGGCAGATCGCGCTCATCCGCGAGCAGGGTAATGGCTTTGAGGAGCGGACCTATCCCGAGCTGCTCGACCAGCTCGCGTCCTCTGCCCGGTCGACGGGCGGCACGGACAGTCCGGAGCCCACACCAAGGCAGACCGTCTCGGTCAAGACGATCACAGTGCCCGGTGCCCACGGTGTGCTCGAGAACCTGGATGATGTCGACAGATATCTAGATGCGCTCCGTGGTGCGCTGCTGAACACGCTCAACGACGGAAAGAGAATCGCTCTCTGATGGAAACCGCACCACTGAAATCGTTCGCCACATGGGCTCGCACTGCACTCATCCGCGAGGTGTCAGCCCGCATCTCCGTCGTTCTGGCATCGGAAGAGCTGCGCCAGGAACAGCCCAACGCCGTCGCTGCCCTGGAGAAGGCCGTCAATGCTGCTGGCGGCAGCGACAAGGGCCGCGACACAATCGCGGACAAGGTCGCCTACACCTGGTTCAACCGCATCATCGCGCTGCGGTTCATGGACGCCAAGGCCTACACCGGCATCGGTGTCGTCTCGCCCGAACGGGGCCGCGAAGGAGGCCAGCCCGAGGTTCTCGCCGAGGCCAAGCGCGGAAACATCGACAGCGCGGTCGTTACGAACAAGCGCACGGTGGAGACCATCACTAGTTTGCTCAACGGCACGCGCCGCAGTGACGACCCGCAGGGGGAGGCGTACGCGCTACTGCTTGCGGAGTACTGCCGCCATTGGAACCGCTCTATGCCGTTCATGTTCGAGCGGGAGGGCGATTACACCGAACTTCTCATCCCCGCGAACTTGCTCGCCGACGACTCGGTGCTGGCCCGCGCGGCAAACGTGCTCACTGAGGATGTCTGCCAGGATGTCGAAGTCATCGGTTGGCTGTACCAGTTCTACATTTCCGAGCGGAAAGATGAGGTCTTCGCCGGGTTCAAGAAGAACAAGAGGGCAGGCGCTGCGGAGATTCCCGCCGCGACACAACTTTTCACACCGCACTGGATTGTTCGGTATCTCGTTGAGAATTCCCTTGGACGCCTCTGGTTGCTCAATCGCCCGAATTCGGGGCTGGTTCATCAGATGGACTACTACATCGCCCCGGTTGGCGACGAAGCCGACTTCCTCAAAATCAGCGGCCCGGAAGAGCTGAAGATCATCGATCCCGCCTGCGGCTCTGGGCACATGCTCACCTACGCGTTCGACCTGCTCTATGCCATCTACGAGGAGGAGGGTTACGCGCCATCGGACATTCCCGGCCTCATCCTCACTCACAACCTCTACGGCACCGAGATCGACCCTCGAGCAGGAGCACTAGCTGCCTTCGCGCTGACGATGAAGGCCCGCTCCCGCCAGCGCACGTTTTTCAACATGCCGGTACAGCCCAACATCTGCGCGTTGGAGCCGATTCTCTTTAATGCCCAGGAGCTCGACGTCTTGCTGACGGCCAGTGGCGACCGGCATGAGGAGATTGCATTCTGGACGCAGTTCGCGCACGCCGACACGTTCGGCTCGCTGATCCGACCGAACGTTGAGCTAACAACTCGTCTCGGGCGTCATACCGCTGAACTCGACAGCGGTGGTGATCTGATGGCGGCCGACGTGATCGAACGGGCAGAGCAGGTCGTGGCTCAAGCCGAGTTCCTTTCGCCCCGATACGCCGTCGTCATCACAAACCCTCCGTACATGGGTAGCGGGAACATGTCCGCGGCTGTGAGTTCCTGGATTAAGGAGACTTACCCAGACGAGAAGCAGGACTTGTATGCCTGCTTCATCGCTCGCGGCGATGATTTGGTGGTCTCACGCGGGTATGTCGCATTGATCACCGGCGATACATGGATGACCATCAAATCGTTCGAGACGCTTCGTCGCCGACTCTTGGCAAATCACGCTTTCCTAAGTTTCGTCCACATGCACGACGTGTCGAATCACCCCGACATCTTCGGTGCCAATACAGCTTTCATTATCGGCAAGGACGAGAGCCCGGAAACGTCCGGAACTTATATCTATTTGGACGCAAGTAGTTCGGACACGAAGGCACAACACCTACGCGAGTCCGCACAGGGCCTTGCGCCACAGCGAGTCTTCGTGGCTGAGAGCGCGCAGTTCGAAGAGGTGCCTGGTGCTCCATTGGTATTCCGGATCTCCTCCGCAATGCGGAAAGCATTCCACTCGGGGAAGCCGTTGAGCGAAGTGGCTCAGCCGCGGCAAGGGATGGCGACGGCTGACAATGCCCGTTTCGTGCGCCAATGGTGGGAGGTCTCCGTTAGCCGATGTGGTTTCGGGTGTAGGAGCAGACTGGAGGCGAAGTCATCGGGCTTTCGGTGGTTCCCATATACCGATGGGGGAGCGTTCCGGCGATGGTATGGCAACCGCCATGCAGTCGTGAACTGGGGGAATGATGGCGAGGAGTTGCGCCTATTCGAGCGCTCCGTCGTCAGAAATCCCGAGCTGTACTTTCGAGAGTCTGTCACGTGGTCGGCAGTTGGTTCGGGCATTCCCGCGTTCAGATATACGCCGGCCGGGTCGCTGTTCTCGAACGCCGGAATGTCGTTTTTCGCGGCACCAGACACGCTCGAGAGTTCCGCCGCGATCTGTAACTCAACAACGGCTGAGCGCCTATTTGCGGCGATCGCACCGACGCTCAACCTCGGGGTGGGTGAGATCGGGAAGCTACCAATTGTAGATCTCTCTACACGAGGGGCACTGAACGTGGGAAACCTCGTCACGTGCGCGAAGCGCGACTGGGACGACTTTGAGACGTCGTGGGACTACGCGCGGCCATCCCTTCTTGCCGACCTTGGCACTTCGATGCTACTCCGAGACCAGATAGACACCTGGGCGTCGTCGTGGCGAGAGGTCGCTCTGGAACAGCAGCGGCTAGAGGGCGAAAACAACCGGACGGTCGCCGAGGCGTATGGCGTCGAGGACGAGGTATTGATCGATGTCCCACTCCACCGCGTCTCGCTGGGCCGGAACGTCGAGTTCGCGTACGGTCCCAATCGGACGACGGAGGCGTACGCGAGTCTTCAGCGAGCCGACGCGATGCGGGAACTCATCTCATACGCCGTCGGTTGCATGTTCGGGCGCTACAGCTTGGATGATCCTGGCTTGATCCTCGCGGACCAAGGTGCAACTTTGCAGGACTACCTCGCCAAGGTTCCGACACCGACTTTCACGCCAGACGCAGACAACGTTCTGCCGATCGTTGACGGTGAATGGTTCGAGGACGACATCGTTGCACGTTTCCGGCAGTTCCTCCGGGCGGCGTTCGGCACGGAGCTCTTCGAGGACAATCTGCGGTTTGTCACGGAGGCGCTTGACGTGAAGGACTTGCGCGACTACTTCGTGAAGTCGTTCTATAAAGACCACGTCCAGCGGTACAAGAAGCGCCCCATCTACTGGCTCTTCTCCAGCTCCAAGGGGTCGTTCAACGCACTCATCTATATGCACCGCTACACGCCGTCGACCGTGTCGACGGTCCTCAATGAGTACCTGCGGGAATTCAAAGCAAAGCTGGATGCCAGTCGCCAGCACCACGAGCGCCTCGCAGCAGGCACAGGTGCACCACGGCAGCAGGCCGCCGCCCAGCAAGAGGTCGACCGCCTGCGCAAGGTATTGCTCGAACTCGATGAGTACGAGCACGACGTGCTGTACCCGCTGGCGACCCAGCAGGTACAGATCGACCTCGACGACGGCGTGAAGGCGAACTATCCGAAGCTCGGTGCTGCCTTGAAGAAGGTCCCTGGACTAGAGGCCAGCGATGAGTGAGACATCCGCCGTCAGGCCCCATCTGGAGCGTCGCTTTGAGGCGCAGCGTGTGGTGTTCTGGCACGACCCCGAGGGTGAGTACGCCGCTGACCTCGACACGCTCGGCCTGGAGGGCGTGCAGACTTTGCGCGTCAATAACGACGAGTACGCGATAAAGAACCGGCTGCTCCACCAGGAGCCCAAGTCGAAGTTCCTTGTCTATCGTTCGGGTGCTGTGCCGACGGGGATCGGCAATTGGCTGTTGGACCTGGAGCTTGCCTACGGAGTGTTTACAGCAGACCGGACCTCGCTAGTGCAGCAGGAACTCGGGCTCCCCGCCGACGATATTGGCGAAGTCGTGCTGGCGCATGAGAGCTTCTTTCGCGCGGCCAAGCGCATCCAAGACCTGAAGAAGCTGCTGGACGCCGACGGTGACGCCCGGCTGCTGCAAGCCAAGATGTCAGCAATTCTGCTCGGTCAAAGCGAGCACAGCCTACTGGAGATCACCCGCACTCTGCTGATCGAGAACGCCGGCGGTGCGGACGCCAAGTACGGTGCCCTTGCCGAGCACGGCCTCGACGAGTTCTACTGGCAAGGCGTGGAGTCGATCTACGGCTACATGTCACCAAACCCGAGCATCGCCGATTTCGTTCTGTGGGTTTTCCGGCAGGCCAACGCCGGATTCAAGTCTGAACGACCCGGCGGCTTGCGCAACATCCAGCTCGACTTCGGGAGCTTTCGCTACGACAGGCGTAGCCAGGAGGCATTGACAACGCTCGCGAAGCGCGCAGCGCAAGATCTGGACTATGCCAGCACCATCGAGGACGCAAGCTTCCGCGATCTGTTGGGCAACGACCTTTTCGAGGAGACTGACCGCAAAATCATCAGCAATCTGGCACGCGCGGTCGCTGAGCGAACGGTCACAGGCCGCGAGGTTACAGAGGTGATCCGCAGCCGTCAGAGCAGCATCTGGGTCGACGGGTACCGGAAGCTATACACAGCGATCGGCTGCGCCTCGGAACTCCTGACCGCGCTCGGGACGCTTAACCTGTCGATGCAGTCGCTCGATGAGGGATTGGAGCGATACCGGGGTGACTGGTTCCGCATCGATCAGCTCTACCGACAGTTCACATATGCTGCCCGCACAGCAGAGTTCCCCGGCCCGCTGGAGTCCCTGCGCATCCAAGTGGAGAAGTTCTACGCCAACAAGTTTCTCTACGAGCTCGGTAACACCTGGCAACAGCAGGTCGATGGCGTCGACCAGTGGCGTTCCACATTGCTCCGGCCCCAAACCTCGTTCTTCACCGACCACGTTGCACCCATCACGAGAGACGGCCGGCGCAAGGCCGTCGTCATCATATCGGACGCCCTGCGCTACGAGATCGCTGACGAACTTGGCTCACGCATCCGCCAGGAAGACCGCTACGATGCGGACCTGAAAGCCATGCTCGGCGTGCTGCCCAGCTACACCCAACTGGGTATGGCGGCACTGCTGCCACACAGCACGATCGGACACTCCAAGGACGGGGATCCCGTTCTGGCCGATGGTCAGCGCACAGACGGCACCGTGAACCGCAGCAAGCTCCTCGACGCCGTTGACGGGAAAGCGATTCAAGCCGAGAACGTCTTCTCCCTGACCCGGGACGAGCTGCGGGAGCTGTACCAGCAACATCAGGTGCTGTACGTCTATCACAACCGCATCGACGCGACGGGTGACAAGGCCGGCACGGAACGTCAGGTCTTTGAGGCCGCCGAGGACACGCTTCGCGAACTGGTCGACCTTGTCAAGCGATTGACCAACGCGAACGCGACGAACATCCTCATCACGGCGGACCACGGCTTCCTTTTCCAGGACACGGCGCTCGAGGACGCCTTCTATCTATCGGCGCTGCCGGAAGGTGACGACATCAAGGTGATCAACCGCCGTTACGTCCTCGGCCACGGCTTGAAGGAAGTCCCTGCGTTCAAGACTTTCACGTCAGCTCAACTCGGCCTCGATGGAGACCTGGATGTGCAGATACCGAAGTCGATTCACCGCCTGCGGCTTCCAGGCGCAGGCTCGCGATTCGTCCACGGCGGTGCAGCCTTGCAGGAGATCGTCGTCCCGGTGCTGGCGATCAACAAGAAGCGCAAGAGCGACGTGCGAACAGTTAACGTCAAGATCATGCCCGAGTCGGACAAGATCACGACAGGCCAGCTGGTCATCAAGTTGTTTCAGGCTGAGCCGGTGAGCGAGAAGGTACGCCCCCTTGTGCTGCGCGCAGGGCTGTATGTCGGCGAGATCCTCATATCGAACCATCTCTCGCTCACTTTCGACCAGGACTCGACAGACCAGCGTGACCGCTACCAGAACGCGCACATGCTGCTCAGCCAGGACGCAAACGACTACAACAACCGCCCGGTCGAGTTCCGGCTTGAAGAACTCATCCCGGGCACCAATCAATGGCGCGGCTACGCCAAGGCGTTCTACACGCTAAAGCGATCGTTCGCCTCGGACTTCGACTTCTAAGGAGAGTGCGGCTATGAGCGAAGTGAGCGAGGTCAGTCCAGAGATATCCGCTGGGGCCAACGCACCGGCAGACGCCACTCCGGTGCAGAGCGAACTGGACCGAAAGATAAACCAACTCTTCCCCGGCGTTGTAGTCCGCAAGGATCTGGTGAAGGCGGTCAAGGGCAACGCCATTGTGCCCTCCTATGTGCTGGAGTACCTGCTCGGCCAATATGCTGCCTCCGACGACGAAGCCACCATCCAGGCAGGCATCGACACGGTGCGCAAGATCCTCGCCGAACACTACGTAAACCGGAACCAGTCCGAACTCGTGAAATCCACGATCAAGGAGCGTGGGCGTCACCGCATCATTGACAAAGTGACGGTCACGCTCAACGAGAAGGATGATGTCTACCAGGCAGAGTTCGCCAACCTCGGCATCAAGGGCGTGCTCGTCGAATCCGCGACGATCAAGGCCCACCCAAAGCTGCTTGTCGGTGGTGTTTGGTGTATCTGCGACATCGAGTACTTCCACAGTGACGACGCCCGAATGGTGCCGTGGATACTGGGGTCGATCAAGCCCATCCAGTTGTCGAAGTTCGACTTCGAGGGCTATCTCGCGGCGCGGAGCGAGTTCACAACCGGCGAATGGACTGACCTGCTCGTGCAGTCGATCGGGTTCAATCCCGAACTGTTCGGACGCCGTGCAAAGCTCATCCAGCTTGTGCGGCTCATCCCATTCGTCGAGCGAAACTACAACCTCGTCGAACTCGGGCCCAAAGGCACCGGTAAATCGCACATCTTCTCGGAGTTCTCACCCCACGGCATGCTCATCTCCGGTGGCGAGGTCACGGTCCCCAAGCTGTTCGTAAACAACTCCAACGGCCGCATCGGGCTGGTCGGCTACTGGGATGTCGTCGCGTTCGACGAGTTCGCGGGTAAGAAGAAGCGCACCGATAAGGCGCTCGTCGACATCATGAAGAACTTCATGGCGAACAAGTCGTTTTCCCGCGGCGTCGAGACGCTCGGCGCGGAGGCGTCAATGGTGTTCGTCGGCAACACGTCGCACACCGTGCCCTATATGCTCAAACACTCCGACCTGTTCGACGAGCTTCCCGAAAGCTACCACGACTCGGCGTACCTCGACCGCCTGCACCACTACATCCCAGGGTGGGAAGTCGACACCATCCGAGGTGAGATGTTCTCCAACGGGTACGGGTTCGTCGTCGACTACATCGCCGAGGTGCTCAAGTCGATGCGTTCGGCGGACTACTCCGACCGCTACCAGCAGCACTTCACACTGTCATCGGACATCTCGACACGAGATCGCGACGGAATCCACAAGACCTTCTCCGGGCTGATGAAAATCCTTTACCCGCACGGGGAAGCCTCGGCCGAAGAAATCGAAGAGATCCTGCAGTTCGCCATCGAGGGCCGCAAGCGCGTCAAAGACCAGATCCTCCGCATCGACTCAACGATGGCAAACGTAAAGTTCGGCTACCTCGACAAGGCCGGTACATGGCATTCAGTCTCCACGCTTGAAGAGGATGAGTACCCGGCGTACTACTACCGTGAGCGCCGCGTAAGCACTGACGCGGAGGAGGCGACGGGCGATCCAACCGGGCACGCCACTACTTCTGCGGAAGACGGTCAGCAAATTGCGCCCGAGCCTATCACCGTAAAACCGCTGTTTGAGGGTCACCAAGAGTTCCAGGAGAACCAGCGTGGGGTCTCCTTCGAGACCCTCCTCGTACCGTACCTGCGCGGAGCCACGCAGATCACCATCACGGACCCCTACATCCGGCAGTTCCATCAGGCCCGTAATCTCATGGAACTCATCGAGTGCATCGCGGTCACCAAAGACGCGGCCGACGAAGTGAATGTTCGGCTCGTTACGTCTGAGAACACCGACGGACCAGACAATCTCCGCAAGCAGTTCGAACTGTTGCTGAAAGTCAAGCAGGGAGCCTCTGCCGCCGGTATCAATGTCGACATCGTCTTCGACGGAGCCATCCATGATCGGTCCATCCTCACCGACACCGGATGGAGGATCCTGCTCGGCCGCGGGTTGGACATCTTTCAGTACATCACGGGCGACGCCTTCGAGCTTGCCACCAAGCTTCAGGAATACCGTCAAGTCAAGGCTTTTGGCATAACTTACATCCGGGACGACGCGTGAGTCGCGCTGCGCGAGCTTGCCTACGACGGCGCAGCCGGCGAAACGACAAAGACAGACCACGCCCGGCATTTTGTCTTCAGCCTTCTTCGCGTGTTCGGACCCAGCACACCCTCCACAGAGGTGGATTCAGCAGAGTCTCACTACAAAGACGCACTGATGACACGACAATTCGGCCTCAACAGAAACTGATCGACCGATGACACCACGTCCACGCCGCGCTTGGCAGGCGGCAGCAAAAGCCAAGCAAGAGTCCAGGGAACTGGGCGAGCTGCACGCGATCGAACCAGCCTCCCGGCGCAGCGATGGCTCACCCAAAGTGGGCCCTGGCCAGGTTTACGTGGTGAGCTCCGGCAAGGTCTATCACCCGGCCTGGTGCAACTCAGTGGGCAACGTCTGGGACGACAACCCCAAACGGCTTCTGGTCGTCGAGGAGACCGGTGTTGGCGGCCGTCAGGCCTGCAAAGCCTGCGACGAACCCCTGCAGGCCTGACTTTGCATATTTAGCGGCTACGCCTGAGTCAGGCTTCCGGCGGTCCTCTCCGTAACAGACGGTCCGCCCGCATAGGATGTTCCCATGTCTGAACCCGAGCCAATCATGATCCGGAACAGTCTGCCGAACATCCTCGCAAATGAGGCGTACGGCCCGGATTGGAAACGCACGCAGGATGTCATGGTGGTCATAACAGTAGGTGGTACTTCCACTCACCTGGCTTTGAAGTCTGCACCCACCACGACGCTATGCGGTCAGAATTCCCGGTTCGTGGCCCGCGCCTGGTTTCTCCTCAGCGGCTGCATGAAGTGTTCAAAGGCTGGTCTCAAACAGGGCATCGCCACAATCACCGATACAGACGGCACACTCATCGACCTGGCGACCAACACCGAGAGCAGGAACACTAAGCTCTTGCCGCTTCGAAGGCAGCTTCCTGGATCTCCATTGAGGGACCGGGCCAGACCTGAGTGATTGCCTTGGTCAGGACTACAGAGCGCTCCTTGATGTCGGCTTCAGTCCAGAGATCGATGTGGCTCTGGATGATTTCTTTGTTGAGCACCAGAAGGCTGAAGGCGTCGAGCAGCGTTCGCTTACCCTTGCCGGACTCACCACCGTCGATGAGTCCCGTGGCGTCGCTGTCTGTCCACGGACGGTTGGATAGCGAACCATTGAGTGACTTGGTCACGAGCGTGAGATTACCGATCGTGTTTACGAGCCGGTCGCGGACAGCTGCCTCTTCGGGAGTGAGTCTTGGCGGCGGGTCCCAGTGGGTTCGCCAACCTTGCGGCATGACGTGCTCGATTTCCAATCCCCATGGAAGCTCGACTGCTTCGTACTTCGTGCTTTGGTTGCGAAGTTGTTGCTCTACAGCACGGAGGACTACCTGGAGCCGCCACTGGCGGATGTTCCCGTAGAGCTTCACATCAGGGAGTGTCGTGAGCATCTCTTGATCGGAAGGCCAGTAACGGGTCTCCGCGGTCTGCTCCGAAAGAAACTTCCTTATGGCGTTTCCGGCTTCGCGAGCATCAACGCTCCCGAGCGACTTCAAGGTGGCGACCATGAAGCGGTTTACATCCTTGGAGGTCTTCCGCAGGAGTGTGCGGCGGATAACCCAACTTTCGATGGCATCCAGTGCTATCCGCACCTGGTCGCGGGGAACCGAGTGGTTCTCGGAGAGGAGCCAGAGGAAGAGGGGGGTGGTGGCCGCCAGCTCCATCGTTTCGATAACCCGGGAGCGGAACCGTCCTTCGGGCGTCGCTACGTCGAGTTCGCTGAGGCCCCGGTAGGTGTCGGCATCCTTCCGCAGTTCCGTCAGCAGGGCTTCCGCCTTGGCGGGAGTGGACAGTCGCGACCCTGCGTAGTCCGCGAAAACTCTGAACACCAACTCCGCTTTGACTTCTTCCTGTAAGCGCATCGTGAGCCAGTACTGCAGAAAGATGTCCACGCGGGACCGAATCTGACGGCCTTGGGAGATTTCAGCCCGCCACTATACGGTATCGAAGTCGGCCCAGTGCGTCCTGGACCACTTGTCCACGTCAGCACCAATCTGTTCGCCCTTGCGGAAGACCCAGTTCTTGATGAGGTCCGCTTTCAGCAGAGGTGTGCCCCGGTCGTTCAGCGTCTCGAAGATCAGCTGTGAGTCTTCATGTCCTGACAAGTCGATGGCGACGACGACCAGTCGATGTTCAAGCGTCGAGCATAATTCCTTGGCGCGGAGCTCTTCAGTTCCGGGTGGGACGATCCCTTCCTCATCCGGCGTTCCCGTTAGCCACCGTTCTATTTCGCGCCGAAAAAAGTCGTGGGCCTCGATGACTCGATGCTCCTCGACACGCGGTTCCTCTGGATCCATGGCATGGGCAAACGCGCTTCGGTCCGCCTGGGATGGCCAGAGCTTGAAGCGCTCGATGCGGCCTTTGAAGGTCAACGCCTTGTTCAGAATGAGCTCTTCGAGCTGATCCGCTTCCGTCTGGTGTCCACGCTCGGCCACGATTTCATGTGCAGCATCAAGCAAGAGCTGAAGCGTCGTCATGCGTTGTTGGCCGTCGATGACCTCATGCCGAGTCACATCGCCGGCAGACGGCGGCTTCGACTCGTAAACGACCGCACCCAAGAAGTGATTCGGAATTGGGGGCTTACCCCCGTCAAGAAGATAGCTCTCGGTGACCCGGACCACGTCGTCCCACAGAGGGGCCCACTGGCTCTCCTCATCCCAGACATAGGGACGTTGAAACGCGGGAATCTCAAAATGGCGACGACCCTCGAAAAGATCTCGCGGGCTTCGAGGATGAGTATCCAATGCATGCACCTTTCGACTACGACGTCCTCCGTCACACGCTATCGGTCAACTAAGCACGAAGGCGACAAATCCTGCGCAATAGCCTTTTGGGTCGCCGGCAAGCTCAATACCACCTGAGCGGGCTGAGACAGGGTCAAGGCCGTCGACCGCTGGGGGTGGATCGATGCCTACCGCTCCATGCACCCGGCCTCGCTGTCGGCGCTCATCAGTGCCGCGGCCCTGCTGCTCGACGGTCCTGAGCCCGCACCTGGACCGGGGCCTGCTGCGGCTGCGATGCAGGCCAGCCCCCGGCGGCAGATGTCACATGAGGAGGAAGAGCCGATCCTCAAGCGCGCCGACGAACTCAGCGCGCGTCGAGGCGATCCTTCGCGAGTTCGATAACGGCCGATAAAATCGTGTGCATGGGATTCGACTGGGAGCAGGTCCTCGGGGCCAATGGCGCAGGCCTCTCCGACGCCTACGATCAGAGCGCCTCGGACGCGCTGTACCAGGACCACCCGGGCGCGGCTCCGCCAGCAAGTCCGGAAGACCCGGGCGATGAGGTCGTCCGCCTGCCGTTCGACGAGAGCTGAGCCTCCAAACACCCACGCCGGGGTGTCCGTTTTGAGACATAACCACAGGTCAGCGCGCATGCATACTTAAGTGTGTAGTCCCCCGGGTGCGGGCAAGACGATGCTCGCCGAGCGGCTCCCGGGACTCTTACCGGATTTGGGGGACCAGGAAGCCATGGAGGTCACCGCGATCCACTCGCTTTCGGCTGTGCACGTTGACTCGGTAAGGCTGTTGCGCCGGCCGCCCTTTGAGAACCCCCATCACAGCGCGACCGCCGCAGCTATCATCGGCGGCGGCTCCGGCCTGCCGCGGCCCGGGGCGGCATCACGGGCACACCGTGGCGTCCTGTTCCTGGACGAGGCGCCTGAGTACGAACGGCGGGTCCTGGACGCCCTGCGGCAACCGCTGGAAAGCGGAGAGCTCGTCATTCATCGTTCGGCCGGCACAGCCGCATATCCGGCCCGCTTCCAACTGGTCCTCGCGGCGAATCCTTGCCCTTGCGGGAAGGCCGCCGGCAAGGGAGTCGACTGCACCTGTACTCCCGTGATGCGGCGCCGCTACTTCGGGCGCATG
Source organism: Arthrobacter sp. NPDC080031 (assembly GCF_040702485.1). NCBI lineage: Bacteria > Bacillati > Actinomycetota > Actinomycetes > Micrococcales > Micrococcaceae > Arthrobacter > Arthrobacter sp. NPDC080031. The sequence continues at coordinate 9,443 of NZ_JBFBLA010000011.1, read as the reverse complement.
TCCGGGCCGTTGCTGGACAGAGTGGACATCCAGCTCCAGGTGGAACGGGTGTCCCTCGCGGACTTCGGGCAATCCGGCGCGGAGGAGGACACGGCTACCGTCGCCCGGAGGGTCCATGCCGCCCGGTCACGGCAACGTGAACGCCTGGGCAGGTACGGGATGGAAACCAACTCGCAGGTTCCCGGGCGTGTACTGCGCGGCGAACTGCGCCTTCCTTCCGCGACCACCAAGATTCTGGATACTTCCCTCGAACGTGGGATCCTCACGGCGAGAGGCTACGACCGCGTCCTGCGCCTCGCATGGACACTTGCGGATCTCGGCCACCGGGACCACCCCCACAGCGACGACATCGGGCAGGCCCTCGGCTTGCGGCAGGCGGTTGCGGCCGCATGAAAGGACACGCCATGACTGAACACGGCCAGCGGCTCACCCCGGGCGCTCGGGACCGGAAAAGGGAGCGGCTTGCCCGGGCAGCACTATCACGGCTCATGGAACCGCAAGATGCCGCAGGGCTCGCGCTGGTGCGGGCGGCGGGGGCCGTTGACGGTCTCAGAATAGCGAGCGGCGAGCTCGCTCCCGGGCCCGGGCTTGAGCAGGAAGTGGGTTCCCTGTTGCTTGACAGCGGGGTTTCTTCTGCCGGGGCCGGACTGGCCGCTGCATTGCGGCGGTGGGCGCCACGGATCCCGGATCTTGCCCCGGAGCGGGATCTTGCCACGATGCAACGCCTTGGCGGGCGCATGATCATCCCGGGCGACCCGTTCTGGCCCTCGCAACTGGCGGACCTGGGCCTTCATGAACCGCTGTGCTTGTGGTGGCGGGGACACGAGATGGAGTTCCCACCGCTGCGGCTGGTCGTGGCCCTTGTCGGCTCACGGGACAGCACCAGCTACGGGGCCTCCGTAACGGGCGATTTCGCTTACGGGCTCGGTCAGCGCGGCTGCGCGGTCGTGTCTGGAGGGGCCTATGGGATCGACGCCCACGCGCACCGCGGGGCTTTGGCCGGGGGCACGAACGACATGCCGACCATCGCGGTGATGGCCGGTGGCGTGGATCGATACTATCCGTCCGGAAACGAGGATCTACTGCGTGCCGTGGCGAACCAAGGGGCGGTCATCGCGGAGGTTCCCCCGGGCTCGGCGCCCACCCGCTACAGGTTCCTCCAGCGGAACAGGATTATCGCCGCCTTGGCAGCCGTGACGGTGGTTGTGGAAGCGCGATGGCGTTCGGGCGCCTTGAATACGGCCCATCATGCTGAATCCATTGGCAGGGCCGTTGCCGCGGTCCCCGGGTCCATCCACAGCGCCAACTCTGCGGGCTGTCATAGGCTCCTCAGGGATGGCGGGGCTGTCTGCGTTACGGACGTCGGTGAGATCGCTGAACTGGCGGGGTCAAGTGGCGAGGCGCTCGTCGGGGATAAGGAAACGGCTGCCTCGGACCACGACGGACTCACCCTGGAGGACCTGATCCTGCTCGATGCCCTGCCCGTCCGTTCGACGAGCTCGGTGGAGAAGCTCGCGGTGGTGGCAGGACTCAGTCCGGAGTCCGTCAGGGCCGGACTTGGACGCCTAGGCCTGTTGGGTTTGGCGGTATCAGCGAGCGGCGCCTGGAAGAGGTCGGGAAAGCAGGGATAAGCTATGGATAGTCGACTATCGGTTAGCCGGAGGTTGGCGTAGCTTCGGTGGGGGTGGTGTGGACATGAAGAAGTCAAAGGCGCAGCCCGCGAGGTTCGTGATTGGACAGCAAATCGGTCTCATTCTGATCGCGGGAGCCGTCTTCTTCGTCCAAGGCCGCCCTGGCCCGGTATGGCTTTGGGTTCTTTTCGCGGTCTGGCAGGGGTTGCTCGTGTGGCAGTACTACAGGATTTACAGGTCCATCGGTCAAGGATGAAGACGGCCGGACGTGGCGATGCCAACCATCGGGCCCCGCGACTGGCACAGTGGAAGGGTGCAAGAGAATCCGCTCCCCGAAGCACTAGCCCGGTCTGTTCATGACTTCCGGCGTTACCTTGAGGGCGAACGGGCAAGATCCGCCCACACAGTAAGGGCGTACATCGCAGACGTCGAGGACCTGCTGCGCTTCGCCGCCGCGGAGGGCGTCGGGGAGCTCGCGGCCTTGGAGCTGGGCACCCTTCGGCGTTGGCTCGGGGCGCAAAGCGAATCCGGCCGGTCCAGGGCGACACTCGCACGTCATGCCGCCACAGCCCGCGCATTCACCTCCTGGGCCCTGCGGGAAGAGCTCATCGCCTCGGACCCGGCTCTTCGCCTCCAAGCCCCCAAGAGGGACCACACGCTCCCTGGCGTCCTTCATCAGCAGCAGGTCTCCAGGATCTTCGAAAACCTGTCGGAGGCAGCCGCGGACGGCTCTCCGATGCCGCTGAGGAACCGCGCCCTCGTCGAATTGCTCTACGCCACGGGGATCCGCGTCGGCGAGCTCGCCGGCCTGGACATCGATGATCTCGATCGGGATCGCAGGACTCTCCGCGTGCTCGGCAAAGGCAACAAGGAAAGGACGGTGCCCTATGGGGTCCCGGCCGCGCTCGCCGTCGACGACTGGCTCCGCCGCGGCCGTCCGCGGCTCGCAAACGAGCGTAGCGGACCGGCGCTCTTCCTCAGTTCAAGGGGCAACCGCATCGATCAGCGCCAGGCCCGCAGCGTCGTCAACGACCTGCTGACGGCCCTGGGGGATACGGCGGCAACCGGACCCCACGCCCTGCGCCACACGGCCGCCACCCACTTGCTCGACGGCGGGGCGGACCTGCGTGCCGTGCAGGAAATCCTGGGGCACAGCAGCCTCGCAACAACCCAGATCTACACCCATGTGTCGGTCGACCGGCTTCGCAAGAGCTATCAGCAAGCCCACCCCCGCGCATGAAGACCTGGAAACCGTGCCACACTTCGAGGAGTCCCAAGGGAGGAAATCCGCCCGTCTGTGAATCGCACTGGCGTAATTCCGGTCCGTACGGCAAAATGAAAGCACTGTGGGGAAACTTTCAACCTAAACTTGAATGTTCTTCCGCTGCGGAAAAAATCATAGATAGGTAGGGAAACCGGAACGGCGTGGCACCCGCGCAGCAAAATTTCATCCAGGCAGAGGTCGTTGGGGAAGACGTACCTACAGCTATGGAGGATGGAATGTCTGTTGCAATAACCCGTGGTGTCTTGTTTGTGCATTCGGCCCCAACCGCGTTGTGCCCTCACGTTGAGTGGGCCATCGGATCGGTCGTTGACAAGCGGACCGATCTTGAGTGGACCCCTCAACCTGCCGCGCCCGGAATGTTCCGCGCCGAGCTCTCCTGGGTAGGAGTCCCTGGAACGGGCGCCCAATTGGCTTCGGCATTGCGAGGTTGGGCGCACCTTCGCTACGAAGTCACCGAGGAGCCGAGCCAAGGCGTGGACGGCGCGCGCTGGTCGCACACACCGGAGCTGGGTATTTTCCATGCCGTCACCGATGTCCACGGCAACATCATGGTGACTGAAGACCGCATCCGCTACGCCTACGAGTCAGCGGCGGGGGATCCTGCCGCCGTCTACCATGAGCTGTCCTTGGCGCTTGGTGAGGCCTGGGACGAAGAGCTCGAGCCGTTCCGGCACGCCGCCGAAGGCGCCCCTGTCCGTTGGCTCCACCAGGTCGGTTAGGGAACAAAGTACCGAGCCGGTTTTCCATAGCAAAGAGGAGGGCCCCACCGCGGTGGGGCCCTCCTCTTGTGCCTTGCTTGTGCCTTGCTTGTGCCTCGAACCGGCCGCGACGGTCAGACGTTGCGGATGGCGATGACCGCGTTGTGGCCACCGAAACCGAAGGAGTTGCTCAAAGCGACGATGTCACCGGCGGGCAAAGTCCGCGCCGAAGTGACGACGTCGAGCGGGATCTCCGGATCCTGGTTCTCAAGGTTGATGGTCAACGGAGCCTGGCGTTCGTAGACGGCAAGAACCGTCAGCACTGCCTCTACGGCCCCTGAAGCGCCCAACAGGTGGCCCATCTGCGACTTGGTAGCGGAGACTGCCACATTGTCGACGTGGGCGCCCAGCGCGGCACGGAGCGCCGTGTACTCGGGCTTGTCACCGACAGGGGTCGAGGTGGCGTGGGCGTTGACGTGCACGACGTCCTCGGCCTGGATGCGTCCATCGAACATGGCTGCCTTCAAAGCGCGGGTAGCGCCCAGGCCTTCCGGGTCCGGCGCCGTGATGTGGTAGGCGTCAGCGGTGACCGAAGTACCGGCGAGCTCAGCGTAAATGCGCGCGCCGCGGGCGATCGCGTGCTCTTCGGCTTCCAGGACCAGGGCACCGGCGCCTTCGCCCATGACGAAGCCGTCGCGGTCGCGGTCGTATGGCCGCGAAGCGTGCTCAGGATCGTCATTGCGGCGCGAGAGCGCCTGCATCGAGGAAAACGCCGCGAGGGGCATCGGGTGGATGGCGGCTTCGGCACCACCGCACACGACGACGTCGGCTTTGCCCGAGCGGATGAGATCCAGGCCGAGGTGCATCGCTTCGGTGCCGGAAGCGCAAGCCGAAACCGGGGTGTGCGCACCGGCGCGGGCACCAAGGTCAAGGCTGACCGCGGCGGCGACACCGTTCGGCATAAGCATCGGGACCGTCATGGGCAGGACCCGGCGGGGACCCTTTTCCTTCAGCGTGTCCCAAGCGTCCAGGAGCGTCCAGACGCCGCCAATGCCCGTGGCGAAAGCCACGGCAAGGCGATCGTGGTCGATGTCGGCGATACCGGAATCTGCCCATGCCTCGCGGGCGGCGATGACGCCGAATTGCGTAGACGGGTCCATGCGCTTGGCTTCAACGCGGCTCAGGACCTCGAGGGCCGGCGTCGAGCACCGGGCGGCAAAGTGGACCGGGAGGTCATACTTGGCTACCCACTCGTCCTCGAGTGTGTGGGCACCGGAGACCCCTTTGAGCGCGTTCTTCCACATCGTGGGGACGTCGCCGCCGATGGGCGTTGTAGCGCCCAGACCGGTTATGACTACTTTGCGTGCCATGCGATCACTCTCTGTCGGATCAGCCAACCCAGGTGCTGTTCTCACCGGGGAGGCAGGAAAAAACTTTGGGAGATATAGCAGCTGTGCCGGACTTCGGATGCAACAGGGCGCACCCGAAGTCCGGCACAGTTGAGGCCAGGCTAGGCCTGTGCGTTCGAGATGAAGTTGACGGCGTCGCCGACGGTCTTGAGGTTCTTGACCTCTTCGTCCGGGATGCGGACGCCGAACTTCTCCTCAGCGTTGACGACGATCGTCATCATGGAGATGGAGTCGATGTCCAGGTCCTCGGTGAAGGACTTGTCCAGCTCCACGGCTTCGGTGGCGAGGCCGGTCTCTTCGTTCACGATTTCAGCCAGGCCGGCCAGGATTTCTTCGTTGCTAGCCATTGTTGGCTCCTTTTCTTGTTGTGCCGGCTATTGCCGAAATGGGGCCAAACCGCGGACACGGCTTGGGTTTCAAAGCACTATTCAATTGGAAGGTAGGCGCGGTCCGAAACTACGGAAGAACGACTACCTGGGCACCAAAGACAAGACCGGCACCGAAGCCGATCTGCAGGGCAAGGCCACCGCTGAGCGCAGGGTTCTCCTTGAGGAGCCGGTGCGTGGCCAGCGGAATGGAGGCGGCAGAAGTGTTTCCCGCATCAGCGATGTCCCGTGCAACCACCACGGTTTCGGGAAGTTTGAGCTTCTTGACCATTTCGTCGATGATCCGCATGTTCGCCTGGTGGGGGACAAACGCTGCCAGATCCGAGGCTTCAATCCCTGCGGCGTCGAGGGCTTGCTGGGCAACCTTCGCCATTTCCCAGACAGCCCAACGGAAGACCGTCTGGCCGTCCTGCCGGAGCGTCGGCCAAACATCCTGCGCTGCGGAAATGATGGCCTGATCGTCGGATTCATCCGAATGACGGGCGGTCTCGCCAAGGTTGCGGACTTCGTCAAGGGAGTGCGTCATGCCGATCGCGTTCCACTTGCTGCCATCGGATCCCCAGACGGACGGGGCAATGCCGGGCGTGTCGGACGGGCCGATGACCACTGCGCCGGCACCGTCGCCAAGAAGGAAGGAAATGGTTCGTTCATGGTTGTCAATGACGTCCGAGAGCTTCTCAGCGCCGACCACCAGGACGTATTCAGCCGCGCCCGATCGGACCAGGGCATCGCCCTGGGCAATGCCGTAGCAGTAGCCTGCGCACGCTGCGGAAATGTCGAAGGCCGGCGCCGGGGTGGCCCCCAAACGGTCGGCGAGGGCGGCAGCCGCGGACGGCGTGGCATACGGGTGCGTGACGGTGGAGATGATGACGGCACCCAGTTGGGAAGCCTCAATGCCGGCCTGCTTGAGTGCCTCGCGGGCCGCCCCCTCGGCCATGTCGATGACGCTGACATTGGCTGCGGCGCGGTGGCGGGTCACGATACCGGTGCGCTGGCGGATCCATTCGTCCGAGGAATCGATCCACTGGCAGACGTCGTCGTTGGTGACGATGATGTCCGGGCGGTATGCCCCGATGCCCACAATGCGTGAATATTCCCTCGTCGGTGCCTGCTTGAGTACTGGGGCGCTCATGCGTCTCCCTCCAATTCCGCGAAGAGTGCAAGTGCGGCGGACAAATCATCCGGGGTTTTGACGGCAACGGTTTTCACGCCGGGCATGCCGCGCTTGGCGAGGCCGGCCAGCGTGCCGGCCGGTGCCAGTTCGATAAGTCCGGTGACTCCGCGCTGGACGAGGTTCTCCATGCACAGGTCCCAACGCACCGGGCGCGAGACCTGGGCGATCATGCTTTCGACGGCGGCGCCGCCGTCCGTGACCTCCTGGCCGTCGAAGTTCGAGAGCAAGGGAACCGTGGGAGCCTGCGGCTTGAGCGACGGCCGTAGTGCTTCAAGCGCGCTCACGGCCGGAGCCATGTGGGAGGTGTGGAATGCTCCGGCGACCTTCAGCGGGATGACCCGGGCTTTGGCCGGCGGGTTGTCAGCCAGGGCCTGAAGCTGTTCGAACGTGCCTGCGGCAACGGTCTGGCCCGCGCCGTTGACGTTCGCGGGAGTCGCGCCGGCCGCCTCAATAGCGGACAGCACCTCGGCCGGATCGCCGCCGACGACGGCACTCATCCCGGTGGGCGTGACGGCGGCCGCAGCGGCCATGTTGTTGGCCCGCTCGCGGACGAACGTCATGGCTTCTTCCTCGCTCAGGACGCCCGCAAGCGCCGAGGCCGTGATCTCCCCGACCGAGTGGCCGGCGAGGACGATCGGAAGGGTACTGAGTTCGACGTCGAACAGCGATTTCGCTGCCACGAGACCCGCGGCAACAATCAAGGGCTGCGCGACGGCGGTGTCCTTGATGGTTTCTTCATCGGAGGTGGTGCCGTGGGCCTTGAGGTCGATGCCTGCGATTTCGCTCAGGGAGGCCAAATGGCCTTCTACGGAAGGGAGCTCCAGCCAAGGGGCCAAAAATCCAGGGGTCTGGGAGCCCTGTCCAGGGCAGACGATTGCAAGCACGTAACCAGCTTTCCAAATTGCCGCGTGAACTACTGGTGTTTGCGTACACCAAGCTCACTGGGTCAGTTTGTAGGAAGTCTACAACGGTTCAACCCGCGGATCGGGTACCGTGACGCTCCGACGTCGCCTTTGGCTGGGCCGAAAGCCTGCCGACGACCAACGCAGTTTGGAGTACGAAAGCCTCCCGGGGGAGGAGCGGATCCCACCCCGTGACGTCGCAGACGCGCTTGAGACGATACCGCACAGTGTTTGCGTGGACGAACAGCTCGCGGGCTGTTGCTTCGAGGGAATGGCCAAGTTCCAGGTAGGTGCTGAGGGTTTCGACAAGGCCGTTCGAAGCGGCCAGCAGCGGCCGGTAAATGTTCTTGATGAGGGAACGGCGGGCAGCGTCGTCACCGGAGACCACGCGCTCCGGGAGGAGATCGTCCGCGGCTACCGGTCGCGGAGCCGAAGGCCAGGCCCTGGCGGCGGTGAGCCCTGCAAAGGCCGCCTGGGCAGAGCTGCTTGCCTCCAACAGGGAGCCGGCCTCGGGGCCGTAGACCACCGCGCCGGGGGCGAAAAGCTCGCTGAGTTTCAGATACGCGGTGTCCCGGTCCTGCACGCCACCCAGAATCAGGATGAGGCGGTCGCCCTGGATGCCAACGAGGGCGTCCTCCGCGTAGCGACCTGCGGTGCGGCGCAACTCGCTCACATAGCTTGCGCTTGGTTCCGACGGAGAGTTTCCGACCATCACCGTGAAGCGCTCCTGGGCTTTCCAGCCGAGGGCCGCGATCCGGGAACGAAGGGCGTCGGTGTTCTCGCCACGGAGGATGGCGTCCACAATCAGGGCTTCGAGCCTGGTGTCCCAGGAACCGCGGGACTCGGCGGCGCGGGCATATACATCCGCGGCGGCGAATGCCACTTCGCGCGAATAGCGGAGGACCGCTTCGCGCAAAGAAGGCTGGTCGGCTTCAGGAGCGATTACGGGGACCTGGTCCTCGACTACCTCCACGACGATCCGGATCAGCTGGAGGGCCTTTTGCAGGCTGATGGAGCGGGTCAGCTCCGTCGGAGCATTCCCGAAGACGTCCGTCAGGATCCACGAGGGCGAGCTCGGCCTTTCGTACCACGTCACGAAAGCGGCGATTCCGTTTTGGGCAACCAGGCCCAAGGCTGAACGCTCGTCGGAGCTCAGCCGGCTGTACCAAGGCAACGATTTCTCAAGCTTGCGCATGGTGGTGGTGGACAACTGCCCCACATTGGCGCGGAGGCGCTTGAGGGTCTCCGCCTTTTCCGGTGTTACCGGGCGCGCAGCCGCTTTGCGCTTCGCGGGGGTTTGAATCGGCTCTGCCATGCCTTGAGCATACGGCGCATCATCCACAAGCTCCATTTGTGCGAAGGCTACAACTGCGTTTGGTCCGCATCACGTGCCGGGTGCGTCGATTGGTGTTGTGCGGCGATTGTGAAGCCCGGGTGTTAATGCCCAGGTGTTAATGCCCGACGGCGGCCCGCACCTTTCGGTGCCGGCCGCCGTCGGGATGTTGCCTGGCTTCGCTGGAGGCTTAGCTTTCGCCGCCTGCCCCTCCGGTGGTGCCGGCGTTGACATCGAGGAGACTGTACTTCTCGATTGCCTGGGCTGCCGCCTGGGGGTCGACTTCTCCTCGGCGGCCGAGGAGTTGCAGGGTTTTCACGACGATGGAGTGGGTGTCGTTTTTGAAGAAGCGGCGTGCGGCCTGGCGGGTGTCGGAGAATCCGAAGCCGTCGGCGCCGAGGGAGGCGAATTCGTTGGGGATGAATTGGCGGATCTGGTCCGGGACGGCCTTCATGTAGTCGGTGACGGCGATGACCGGTCCGGTGGCGCCGGCGAGTTGCTGGGCGACGAACGGGGTGCGGGGTTCTTCGCCGGGGTTCAGGAAGGCGTGTTCTTCGGCGGCGAGTCCGTCGCGTCGGAGTTCGTTCCAGGAGGTCACGGACCAGACGTCGGCGGAGACTCCCCA